>JAYVEA010000126.1:0-4686 GCA_043749085.1 Chitinophagales bacterium | reverse complement strand
TTTGGTAAGGTCTGTAAGATCAGGCTGGCCTGCATTAACCCATGCGGTGTACCAAAAAGAAGCAACGGAAAATATCGCCAGTCGCATTCTTCGCTCTATCATACCATCTAATTTTTTATTATAAGCAATTGTAAATGCAGAAGAATATTGCCGGATTATTACGTTATTCCTTTGTTCAAAAGCATATTTTTTATCAGGGCCAAATTGTTTGGTAAGTTCTTTTTCAAATAACAAAACAGAATCCGCAGCTTTAGCGCTTTCCAATACCCTTGCCCAGATATATTCTCCCTGATTTTTTATGTATTGTGCCTTTCCTATAAAAAAATCAAATTCTTTATCAGCCAAAAGTTCAGGAATACGGCTTTCCCAAAAACCATGAATGCCTTTTTGATTTGTAAGCTGACCGTTATGATTACTGCTTGTATGCAAAGGTACATGAGCATCTGCAATATAATGTCCAATATCAGCGCTGTTCTTCATTATAGCAGTAAAATTTTTTGATTTAAAAGCATCTGTTAACCTGTACAACATGGTTTGCACATGCCAGGGAACAATGCCATTTGCCATCAAAGTATCTTCTCCATATTTGGCAACAGCATCACTCCATTTTCGAGGCAGTTCTGTGTATGGATATTTACCATAATAATCAATATCTATGTAATGCCTTGGGGCTTCTTCAGCAACTACATTTCTTCTCATATCAGGGTCTACGGCATGCATAGTTATAAAATCAATATTGGGTTTATATAGTACCATCATCTGCGGCGGCAATAAAAAAACAGCGTAAGAATTTATTTTTTTATGCGCAAAAAATCCCCAGCAATAACTTTTGGAATGTGCAATAAGCAGTATGACTGCAAAGAGTATTCGTTTCAACTTAAAAAAATTAATAATTATAACCGCACAGCATCTTCAACCACTTCTGTAACACCGCCGCTCATAGCAAATTTCATTGTTTGCGTAGAACTGATATTGGTAATGGCTCTTACCCGCTCTTTTGGAACGATATATACATTACCTGCAACAGAATATGCCATCGGAACATATACTGCAACAAAATCAGCAAGATCAAACCTGCTCATATCTTCCTGTGTAATAAAACCTACCCTCCATACATTATTGTTCTCTACATTAGCCAATACATTATTTGTGAACTTTTTTTTGCTGCCCGCAAATGCCTCAAAAAAATCTTTTATAAAAGAATAGAAAAGTTTTATTCCCGGTGTTCTGTCCAATAGCTTATCAATTACAGATAGTATCCTGCCCATCATAAAAAATGAGCTGAGATAACCTACCAGTAATATAAAGCCAATAATTATTATAAATCCTATACCCGGGATATTTATTACCGGCCTGAGAATATTATCAATTTTATCAAATACCACATAGATGGCATACACTGTAATAGTAACAGGCCCAAGGATTAATAACCCCTGCAAAAAATATTGTATGAATTTTTGGTAACGAAGTGAAGAAGGCATAATGATGTATTTTATGGATGAAAGGTAAAATATATTGATGGAAACTTTGGTAACATAAAAAGTTTCCGTAGTTTTGCGCCTTATATGGAAATGAAAGATCGGATTAAACAAAAGGCTGATGAACTTTTCAGGGGTTATGGTATAAAGTCAGTTACTATGGACGAAATAGCAAGCCGGCTGGGGGTTTCTAAAAAAACGATCTACCATTCTTTTACTGATAAAGACGAATTGGTTGATGAGGTAATTGGTGACCTGCTTATTTACAATCAAAGCTGTTGCAATAAAGATCGTGCAAAAGCTAAAGATGCCATACACGAAGTATTTCTTGCCATGGAAATGGTTCAGCAGATGCTTGAGAATATGAACCCCGTTATTCTATATGATATAGAGAGAAATCATCCTGTAACCTTTCAGAAATTTCTTCAGCACAAAAACAAATTTCTTTTACAGGTAATAAAAGAAAATATTGAAAGAGGCAAAAAAGAAGAATTATATCGTACGGATATAAATACAGAGGTAATAGCTAAAATCCGACTGGAAACAATGATGCTTCCTTTTAATCAGGAGATTTTTCCTAAAAGTAAATTCAACCTGGTGGATCTTGAACACCAGCTAATAGAACATTTTCTGTTTGGCGTAGCAACTATGAAAGGCCATAAACTCATTCTAAAATATCAGCAGCAAAGAAAAAAAGCTTAATAAGATGAAAACAAATCCGGCAATTAAACTTTTATTATTTCTTCTTTCATTTTTTGCATTTACACAAAGCTTTGCACAACAAACAAATTCCTTTAGCGCAACACAGGCTGTTGACTATGCATTAAAGAATTCTGCACAGGTAAAAAATGCTTTGATCGATATAGAAATACAAAGGCAGACGAACAAAGAGATAACTGCAATGGCATATCCACAAATTAACGGGAATATTTCCATCAATGATTACTTGTCTTTGCCTACAAGCCTTATCCCTGCTGAATTTACAGGAGGGCCTCCCGGCACTTTTATTCCATTAAAATTTGGAACTAAATACAGTGCAACCTACGGTGGAGATCTGCAACAAATATTATTTGACGGGCAGGTATTTGTTGGATTACAGGCAAGAAAAACAGCAATAGATTTTTCCATTAAAACCGCTGAGGTTACCCGGGAAATGATAAAGGCAAATATTTATAAGATATATTATCAGCTTGTAGTAGGTCATAAACAAATTGAAAGCATCGATGCAAACATTACCCGCTTTGAAAAATTGTTACATGATACCAGAGAAATTTATAAAAACGGGTTTGCTGAAAAACTTGACGTTGATAAAGTAGAAGTTCAGTTAAACAATCTGAATACAGAAAAATTAAAAGCCCAAAACCAATTGGAAGCAGGGTTGGAAGCATTGAAGTTTTTAATGAGCATGCCGCAAAAAGAAAACCTGGTATTAACTGATAGCCTTACTGAAGAAGAACTAAGAACAAATATTTTGGATGAAACTTATAATTATAACGACAGAAAAGAATTTCAATTATTATCCCTGGGTGCTAAATTAAATGAGTTCAATATTCGCAGATATAAGCTCAGTAAGATCCCTACTGTATCAGGTTTTGCTAATTATAGCAAAAATGCCCAGCGACAAAAATTTAATTTCTTTAAAGGCAATGGTGATTGGTTCACTACATCTCTTATAGGTTTAAAAGTAAATGTGCCCATATTTGATGGTGGAGCAAGAAATGCAAGGATACAAAAAGCAAAACTCGATCTTCAAAAAACAAATAACAATATTGAACAGTTAAAACTTTCCATTGATAATGATGTAGAACAGGCAAGATTAAAAATGAAAAATGCACTGGCAACAATGGAAAGCCAGAAAAGAAATATAGAATTGGCAGAAAAAGTTTACAGTACTACCAAATTAAAATATGAGCAGGGACTTGGAAGTAACCAGGAAATTTATAATGCACAAACAGAATTAAAAGTGGCGCAGAATAATTATTACAGTTCATTGTATGATGCAATAACTGCAAAAATTGATTATCTGAAAGCAGCCGGAAAATTATAGACCAACAAATTTTTAATAAAGAGTATATGCAAAAAATAAAACTAACAGCCTTAATAATTGGATTGATATTTTTATCAGCCTCATGCGGAAGCAGCAGTAAAAAAGAAAGAGAATCAGTTGTAACAGATAAAAAAGTCGAGCTTGAAAAATTAAAATCTGAGAAGAACAAAACTGAAGAAAAAATAAAAGCACTGGAGGCAGAAATAGCAAAGCTTGATACAGGCGCTGCTAAGAGTGAAAAAGTAAAATTGGTTAGTGTTATCCCTGTTACAGCACAAAACTTTCAGCATTTTATTGATCTGCAGGGAAGGATCGATGCGGAAAATATTTCTTACATAAGTCCACGCGGTATGGGAGGGCAGGTAAGGCAAATATTTGTAAAAAAGGGAGACAATGTAAGAAAAGGCCAATTGCTTTTAAAACTGGATGATGTTGTAGCCCGTCAGAACGTAGTGGCAATGCGCCAAAGCATGGGTTCCGTAAAAACACAGATCGATCTTGCACGTTCAGTTTACCAGCGTCAAAAAAATCTTTGGAATCAAAATATAGGAACTGAAGTGCAATTATTGCAGGCAGAAACAAATGTGAAGACTTTGGAAAACCAATTAAAAACAATGCAGGAAAATGTAAAGATAGCACAGGAGCAGGCAGGCTTAAGCAATGTGTACAGTGATGTTTCCGGCGTGGCTGATGAAGTAAATATTCATGTTGGAGAAACTTTTACTGGTTCGCCAATGGCAGGCATAAAAATAATAAATACCAGCGCACTTAAAGTGGTTACTGATATTCCTGAAAATTATTTGAGCCGTGTTAAAAAAGGTACACCTGTGCAGGTTGTAATTCCTGATATCAACAGATCATATCAAACAACAATATCATTAATAAGCCAATCGGTAAGTTCTACTTCCCGCGGACTTTCAGCTGAAGCGAAAATTCCTTACGATGCTTCTTTAAAACCCGGACAGTCTGCCACTGTTAAAATATTAGATTATTCAAATGCAAACGGAATAGTGATCCCGGTAAACCTTGTGCAGAGTGATGAGACAAGCAAATATGTTTTTGTTCTGGAAAAACAAAGCAATGGAAAAACAGTTGCAAGGAAGAAAAAAGTTGTTATAGGTGAAGTGTATGAAGATAATGTAGAAATAAAAAGCGGCTTAA
>JAYVEA010000125.1:0-14447 GCA_043749085.1 Chitinophagales bacterium | reverse complement strand
TTATGGAATGTGAAGAAGGCGAAATTGCAGAAGTGCATTTATTACCGGTTTAATTTTTTATAATGGAAAGCATCATCCTGTTTTATGTTTTATTGTTTCTTGTTGCTTTTTTATATGCATCCGTAGGACATGGTGGCGCCAGTGGGTACCTGGCATTGATGGCTATCTATGGTATTGCACCTGATGTAATGAAACCGACCGCATTGCTACTTAATTTGTTTGTGTCACTCACCTCATTTATTCAATTCTACCGTGGTAAACATTTTAACTGGAAGATATTTTTACCTTTTGCAATTACATCTGTACCAATGGCTTTTGTTGGTGGATTGATTACTATTGACACAATTATTTATAAAAAAATATTGGGTTTACTTCTGCTGATTCCCATTATTCGTTTTTTATTTTTTGGTAATATTTTAATACAGGATATAAAAAGATCAAATACTTTTTTATCATTATTGATAGGAGCTGCTATTGGATTTCTTTCCGGACTGATTGGTATTGGTGGCGGAATAATATTATCACCTGTTCTATTGTTACTAAAATGGGCTAACATGAAGCAGGCGGCAGCTATCAGTGCTTTGTTCATTTTTGTAAATTCATTGTCCGGCCTGGCAGGGCAGCTAACAAAAGGAATTCACTTTAATCGGGAAATGTATGTGTATGTAATTATTGCTTTTACAGGAGGAATATGCGGAGCTTATTTTGGTTCTCTGCGGTTTAAACAATCTATTTTAAAATATCTTCTGGCGGTGGTATTAATGATAGCGGCTTATAAATTATTATTTACCGGGGCTTAAATAACCAACAGATGTATCGTTAAATTTGTATCCTTATTCCACAGTAATAATGAAAATTAATATTCTCATATTCGGGCAGCTTTGTGATTTACTTGGAGAAAATTTTGTGCTTCATAATGTTGCTGATACAAATAGTTTAACAGCAGTATTGAATGAAAAATATCCTGAACTGGTTGATTCAAAATATGTAATGGCAGTGAATAAAAAATTAGTTACTGAAAATATTATTTTAACCGATAATAGTACAGTAGCACTGCTGCCACCATTTTCGGGAGGATAAAAAATGAGTAACTCAATTTCATACGAACGTTACCATCGTCAAATGATTTTAAAAGATTTTGGTGAGCCAGTACAACAAAAACTTTTGCAGGCAAAAGTGTTGGTAATTGGCGCAGGTGGATTGGGTTGCGCTGCTTTACAATACCTTGCTGCAGCCGGTATTGGAAATATAGGTATAGTGGATGATGATGTGGTGTCTTTATCAAATTTGCAGCGGCAGGTTTTATATTCTGCAGAAGATGTAGGATTACCTAAAGCAGAAAAAGCCGCAGAAGTTCTGCGCAACTTAAATCCTGAAATAAAAATCATTGCTTATCCTGAAAAACTCACCACGCAAAACGCATTCTCAATAATAGATGCTTATGATATTATTATTGACGGCACGGATAATTTTTCCAGCCGCTATATGATTAATGATGCGTGTGTTTTACTTAATAAGCCTTTGGTATATGGAGCAGTTTCGCAGTATGAAGGGCAGGTAGCAATATTCAATTATAGAAAAATTAATATTGATCAGGCGGCAAATTATCGTGATCTTTTTCCTTATCCACCTAAAGAAAATGAAGTGTTGAATTGTGCAGAGGCTGGTGTGCTGGGTGTATTGCCGGGTATTATCGGTACCATGCAGGCAAATGAAACAATAAAATTAATAACAGGTATAGGCAAGCCTCTCATCAATCTTCTTTTAACTTATAATGCTTTAAACAATCAATTGTATGAAGTGGAGTTATTGGCGAGGCAGGAAACCCGCTCATTGATACCGGAAAATAAAGATGATTTCAGGAAAACGGATTATGATTGGTTATGTGGTTCAACAGTTGAACAATATGAAATTGATCACAATTTTTTTAATGATTTACTTGCAACAGGAAATATTGATGTAATTGATGTTAGAGAGATTGATGAACTCCCTGCTATCAGTGAGTTTGCTAATCATCAGATCCCAATGAATCAGTTGCAGGGAAATCTACATTTGATAAAAACAAATACAGTAGTTACCATTTGTCAAACGGGCAAACGTAGTTTGCAGGCTGCAAAGCAACTGGTATCTGTTTTCGGAACATCAAAAAAAATATTCAGTTTGCGGGGTGGCATTATTCAATGGCAACAACATGCAAAACAATTGCTATGACAGAAAGAAAACTCAAAAATATATTTATACACGGTCCCATTGCATCCTCTTTTATTGGAGACAGTATTCAAAAACACAGCACTAAAACCAATATAGGCGGGCATAGTATTTTTTTAGGACAGGTAAGAGCAGATATAATTGATGATAAAAAAGTTATGGCTATTGAATATACAGCCTATGAAGAAATGGCTTTGGAAAAGATGCATGCTATCCGTGAAAAAATTTTTGCCAAATATGATCTTACCTGTATGCATGTATATCATAGCCTGGGTAAAGTAAAAGCTGGAGAAGTATCTTTATTTGTATTTACTTCTTCAGCACACCGCAAGGCGGCTATTGATGCATGCAATGAAACCGTAGAAAGAATAAAAGCAGAATTACCTGTTTGGGGGAAAGAATTATTTATAGATGAAACCTATCAATGGAAAATGAATCACCCCTAAATCCCCGAAAGGGGACTTATAAAGTATTTTTAATTTTGAACGCTTAAAGTTTATTTTCATTTTTTACTATGGTTGATATCACACATAAATCAAATAGTTTACGCCAGGCCATTGCTTCGGCAATATTAACCGTATCAAAACCCGAAACTATTGAAGCAATAAAAAACAGAACAGTGCCCAAAGGTGATGTGTTTGAATTTTCAAGAGCAGCAGGTTTGCTGGCTATTAAAAAAACCAGTAATGTAATTCCTGACTGTCATCCGTTACCTGTTGAATTTGCTTCCATTAAACATGAGATAAATGATTTGAATATTATTATTACTGTAGAAGTCCACACCATTTATAAAACAGGGGTGGAAGTGGAAGCCATGCACGGTGCTGCTATTACTGCTTTAACCATGTACGATATGCTGAAGCCACTGGATAAGGCCATTGAAATATCAGCAATAAAATTAGAAAGTAAAAAAGGTGGCAAAACGGATTTTAAAAATGAACTGACAAACAGTTTGCTTTGCGCTGTAATTATCTGTTCAGATAGTGTGGCTGCAGGAACGAATGAAGACAAGACCGGGAAAGCAATTATTAATAAACTGAAGAAATATAATTTGTCTGCCAGCTTAGAAGTTATTCCCGATGAATATTCTATGATACAGGCAAAAGCAAAACAATTAAGTGAAGAGGATTATGATCTGGTACTTTTTGCCGGGGGAACCGGTTTATCAGAAAGAGATGTAACTCCTGATGCAATAACTCCGCTGCTTACAAAGGAAATTCCCGGCATTATGGAAACAGCCCGAAGTTATGGACAACAAAGAACACCATATGCTATGTTATCACGTGGTATAGCAGGATTTATTAACAATACTTTGGTAATAACGCTGCCCGGCTCTCCGAAAGGTTCAGAAGAAACAATTAACTCTTTGTTTCCTTATGTTATGCATGTATTTCAAGTGGCGCAAGGAATAAGGCACGATTAAGAATTTGATTGTTCCTGTTTAATTATTTTCAAAGTCTACATCATCACGATCATTAGAAAAAATGAAATTAAAAATATTCCAAAGGTCTAATAGCTTAATAAGGATTATATAATTCTTTAAGTTGTTATTTTAGATTCTTACTTATTTCATCAAACAGGTTTATCAGTTTATTTGATTTACCATCGCTTTCAAATATTTTTTCCCAGGTGCTTAAAGGTTCCCAGATGCAGGTGCCTTTACCTTTTCCACCGGGCAGATCAAATGCTATTTTATTTACTTCCTGTTTAAGCTGCGAATATTCTACTACAATAATATCCTGTTGATATTTCCTCGCCAGGGATGTAAGATTATTTTTAAGATCATCTAAAGTGCCGTGCCATTTAGGGTAATAGGATTCTCCTATCACATCAAACTGTACACCTCTTGCCAACATATTATCAATAAACCAAACCGATTCATCATGCTGTCCGCCAAGAGCAATATGCAGCATTATAATTGTTGATGGTGCTACTTCTTTTACAGCACTAATTCCTGCTTTTAATAATTGTGATAAGTTATCAAGATTATTCACTCTTCCGTCGGGCCAAACAATACCATGATTGATCTCATTGCCTATCTGCACCATATCAGGTAAAGTATTTTGTTGCTTTAAAGCAAGCAAAACTTTTCTTGTATAATCCTGTAAAGCTTTGGCAAGATCAGGAAAGCTTAAACCCTTCCATGCAACAGGTTTAAATTGTTTACCGGGATCAGCCCATGTATCACTGTAATGAAAATCCAACAAGAGTTTTAGTCCCGATTTTTTTATACGTTTTGCCATTTCCAATGTGTGCTGCAGATCACAAAAACCTTTTTTAGGAGAATAGCCGCTATCTGCAGCGGGATCATTAAAAATGCGTAACCGCACATAATTAAAGCCATGATCTTTTAAAATATCAATAGCATCTTTTTCTACTCCTTTATCAGAAAATTTTATTCCTCCTGCTTCCAGTTCAGGTAAAAAAGAAATATCGGCACCAAGCATTTTATCAACTTTCTTTTTAATAAAAGTATTAGCAGGGTTAGTTTTATTTGATAGCGTTGAAGAAATGATCGTAGCAATATCAGTTGAAGCTTTATATAAACCATCACTTGCAGCCTCTATGTGAACAAAATCTTCTGTAGTTCCTGATTGAACAATAAACTGGCATTTACCATTGAATAATTTTCTTTGCCATTTATTATCAAAAACTTTATCCGGTTCGTGACTGCTGGGATCGCCATTTCCTACGCCAATTATTTTTGCATCTCCTTTTAAAGTAAATTGAATAAGGTTATCCGCGTCCGGAACTTCTCGTCCCTGTTTATCTATCACTGTAACATTTATTACAGTAGCATCTTTTCCATTGGCAAGCATTGTCGTTTTATATGGAGTGATAACAACTTCTGTTGGCTTACCTGTTGTTTCAACTTTTGTTGTAATTCTTTTTCCATTTTTAAAACCAATAGCTTCCAATGTTCCCGGCTCATAATTTACGTTCCATTGCAAATGACTGTTGCGTGGCATATTTTTTTTACCAAGACTTTTTCCATTTAAAAATAATTCAACATCATCTGCATTACTGTTCACCCAAACGTCTAGGGGTTGTCCTTCTTTACCATTCCAGTTCCAGTGAGGAGAAATATGCAGTACGTCTTTATCACTCCACCATGATTGATAATAATAATAAATATTTTTTGGAAAGCCACACATATCCATCAAGCCAAAATGCGAATTAATATTAGGCCATTTGAAAGGAGTTGGCTCACCCCGATAATCAAAACCCGTCCAGACAAAACCTCCAAGCCAAAAATTATTTTTTGCAGCAAGAGGCCACCACGTTTCTGCTGTACTTGCCCACCACGGTGCAGTAATATCCTGATCAGGCAGATAACCAATTACAGAATCTTTTACATAAATTCCTCTGGTGCTTACTGTGCTTCCCATTTCTGTTCCAATAATTGGTTGCGTTGGGTGAGCCTGATGATAATCAGCAACAGCAAACTGGCGGTAATTAAATCCGCGAACCGGAATAATTTCATTTACTCCATGAAAAACATTAGGTACATCAGCAGCGTATGTACTTGTTCTAGTTGGGTCTAATTCTTTTTGTTTAGCCAATAATGTTTGCGCAATGCGCCTGCCTGTTGTGGTGGTTTGTATCCATCCTTCTTCATTACCAATTGACCATAAAAATATAGATGGATGATTACGGTCACGTTTAACTAAACGCTCAAACTGGCTCATGTATTCAGAACTGCTGTTAAGTAGTCGTTGCTCATCAAGCACAAGCATACCCAGGCTGTCACATGCTTCCAGCAATTCAGGCGTTGGGGCATTATGACTGGTTCGATACGCATTAGCTCCCATTTCTTTTAATAGTCCAATTCTATAATATTGTAAATAATCGGGTAAAGCGCTGCCAACTCCTGCATGATCCTGGTGATTATTCGTTCCCTTTATTTTTATATATTTTCCATTTAAAAAAACACCGATTGGTTTTATTTCGATTGTACGAATTCCGAACGTGGTTGTTTTGCTGTCAATATTTTTTTCTGCTGATCTTATTGTAGAAGTAACACGATATAAATATGGATCATCAAGAGTCCAAAGCTTCGGATCGCTTACAATAATTTTTTGTTTTACAGTTTTGTTTTCATTAATGTTTAATCGAAGTTGCTGTTCTTTTGTTTGCCCTATAACTTTTCCATTGCGATCCGCTATAACAGCAGATACAGTACAGGTTGAAGAAGATAAATTTTGATTTTCAACAGTTGTTTCAATATTTATTTCTGCAGTATTTTTTTGAATCTTTGAATAAATAAATACTCCGCCATTTGCGATATGTGTATTATTATATTGATTTAGCCATACATGGCGGTATATACCAGCGCCTTCATAAAACCATCCTTCATATTGCGATGCATCAACCCTTACGGCAACTACATTGTCTTTATCATAATTTATAAAATCAGTAATATCATACGAAGATCCTACATAACCGCTTTTATTATTACCAAGATAAAATCCATTGATCCAGATAATGGCATCGCGAAAAATTCCATCAAACTGAATTTGAAAACGCTGACCTGAATCTTTTTTATTTGCAATAAAATGTTTACGATACCATCCAATACTTGTTTCAGGATAAAGCCCGCCTACGGGTTTATATCCATGAGACTCTACATCAGAATTAGCTGAGTTTACAAAAGGTAATTCAACAACCCAATCGTGTGGCAGATCCAAACTCCGCCAATCTGCATCTTTAAATTTCAAATCTAATGCAGTATTATCTGTTTTCCCTGATTTTGAAAATATTGCGATTAGACCATAATTAAAATCTTTTGATGGTTCAGCACCATTACCAAAATGAAATTTCCAATCATTATCAAAATTGATGTGTTTACGTGTAAACGAAGTTTGTGCAGGAACTGTAGAAAAGAGTAGTCCTGAAAGTACACAAAGTAATAATTTATACATTATCCATATCTTTTAATTAAAAGCGTTTAATGCAATAGTTGCTTTACCGGAATTATCAAAAGCTCCTAAAGTATAACCCTGCCAGTTACCATAAGCTTCAGGCTCCCAATACAAAACACCTAATCCTTTATTACCTGTGACAGAATTAGTTTTTATAATAAGATCATCAAGAAAAGATTTACAGGCAGTCGCCTGATCCCAACTCATTCCAACTTCTACAATCATTACTTCCTTATCATATCTTGCCACCATGTCGTTCATATTATTTAAACACTGGGAGTTAAGCGTAGCCCAGTTTGCAGCGGTTGGGTAAAGAGACATACCTATAACATCCCATTTAGCTCCATTTGTTTTCAATCCATCAAATATCCATCGGAACAGAGAATTGTTGTAGCCATTAGAAATGTGGACAATAACTTTTGAAGTTGGAAATACAGACTTTACTGCATCATATCCTGTAGTAATTAGTTGTGCGAAGTTGGCCATATTAGTTGATGCTCTTCCTTCGGGCCAAAGCATTCCATCATTGGTTTCATTGCCTACCTGCACCCATTCCGGTGTTATGTTATTTGTTTTTAAAGTATTCAACACATCTGTTGTATGATTGGCTAATGAAGTTTTGAGAGCTGTAATATCCTGTCCCACCCAGGTCGCAGGTTTAGTTTGTTTACCGGGGTCGGCCCACCAATCACTGTAATGAAAATCAATCATAATACGCAGCCCAAGATTTTTTGCACGTAAAGCTTTTGCCAATACATCTGTTTTATTATTCCATCCACCTGCCGGGTTAACCCAAACACGAAAGCGGATAGAATTCATGCCAAGGCTTTTTAGTAATTGCATGCCCTCTGTTTCAACGCCGCTACTATTATAAAATTTTTTACCTGCGGTTTCCATTTCTGTAAGCCAGCTTATATCTGCACCTTTTGCAAATGATGATGGAGTAGGAGTGGGTATTGGAATGGGTGTTGGAGTAGGTGTTGGAGTTAGTGCACTGCCAGGATTAGATTTACTGCATGCGGTAATTGAAATTAAAATGATCAGGTAAAAGACAATTTTGTTCATAATATTTTAAAGCTAGAATCTACTATTATATTTAAGAATCAGGAATATTTTAAACAAAAAAACCGCGTTGGTGTCGCGGCTTTTTTATCTTATACAGAAAATTCTAATTTTTTACAACTGAATAGGTCATTGTTGCAAAGTTCACAGTTATCTTATAATTTCCAGCAGGCATAGGGTTAGGAAATGAAGGATCTGCATCTCTTTGTTCAAATTCTCCTTCAAAAGCATTCCCCCCGGAAAGCATATGAAATTGACTGCCCCAATCTCCCAATGTTTGAATTAACTTATACCCACCACCACCGGCAAAATCTACATTAATAGTGTAAACAAAGTCATCAACTTTTGTAAACTTATATTTTGTATCAAGTGATCCGCTGTTATTCCAGCCATTCATATCTCCTACGATATATAAATTTGTAGGGGGCGTTACTCTTACGGCATTTGTTTTTGTTGCTGTGTAAGTTGCGTTTTGGAAATCTACTACAATTCTATATGAGCCGGCAGGTGTAGGATTTGGGAATGCAGGATCTGCATTTTTTTGTTCAAATTGACCTGCAGTTGCAGTTCCCCCTGAGATCATATGATATTGAGAAGCCCAATTACCGAGAGTCTGGATGAGCTTATAGCCACCTCCACTTGTAAAATTAAATACTCCGGCAAAAGTTGTTACATCGGTTTGATAAAAATAAAAACGTTTATCTAAAGAGGGGCTGTTATTCCAGCCACTTACATCACCAACCAAATATAAGGCAGCAGGTGGTGTTATTTTAGGGGGAATCCTATATGTGGTAAATTTAATTCTAATCGGGTCAGAACTAAGACTTTCATTATTATTTACATAAGAAGAAGTAACTCTTACATCAAGGCTTATAGGTGCATTAAATGTATATCCCCTGTTTAATAAAAAAGTATTTAATTCTTTTGCAGTAAAAGTTGTACTTAATGCACCCGTAACAATCTTAGTATATGGATTGGAAAAATTTTTTCCCGCTGAATCTATTTCTACTGTATACTTAACATTAGCAGCAGAAGTTGCATGCATTGCATCGGTCCAGGTTAATGTTAAGACACCTTTGTTAGAATCTGCAGCGAGGGGAGCAATGATTGTTGCAGAGGCTGCCAATGTAGGTTTTGCGCCTGCATTATATAAAGGTAAATCATCTGCTTTATCACATGCTGTTAAAAAAAGACTTGTTCCGGTTACTAATAAAATAAAAGTTTTAAAAAATTTCATATAATTGCTATTAGTGGTATTATAATTTTATTACTATAAATTTTCCGCGTTGAAAATCTACTGTTATTTTATATTTTCCTGCAGTTGGTGGTCCGGGAAATGCCGGATCAGAATTTTGCTTTTCAAAATCTCCACCTTCCCAGGTTCCTCCGGCGAGCATATGGTATTGGGAATTCCAATCACCTTGCTGCTGAATAAGTTTATAACCGCCACTGCCAGGCATAGATAAAGTAAGTTCATACAAAGTATTAGAGATCTTTGTAAATTTTTGACCTACATCATATGGAGTACCTAAAGGATTGGACCATCCTGATGGGGCTGCATCACCTGTTATCCACAAAGTTCCGTTAGCTGGCGGTTCTACTTTTGGTGGGATTGGATAAGGTATAGTCGTAAATTTTAATACGTTTGAATATAAAGGAACAGTTCCATTGATAAGTGATGACTTTACTCTTAATTCAATATTATGTGGAATGCCTACAGCCAGTTGTAGCTGATTAAGCAAATAATCATTTAACTCATTTTGGGATAGTGAAAGACTCATCACACTGCCAACCGAAAGAACTTTTTTACCAGGATTGGTAAAGTTTGCGCCTGTTGTATCAATCTCTATCTGATAAGAAACGGTTTGTGAGCTGGTTCCGGTGGTGAATTTATAATCAGGATTGGTCCACGATAATTTTATTGCTTCCTTATCTTTATTGGCAAAAGAAAGAGCCACTGTACCTGTTTTAGATGCGGATAATACCGGTGCAGTTCCGCCTTCAAAAAATATTTTATTTTCTTTTTTTGTACAGGAGAATAAAGCTATTAACAGTGATATGAGTGCTAATTTATTTTTCATTTTAATGATTATTAAAGTTATTAATATCCGGGATTTTGTACCAGGTTAGGATTGGTATTTATTTCTGCCGATGGTATCGGGTAAAGATTTCTTGTTAATGCTACTGCAGTGCCATCTTTTACGCCTCCCTTCCATGGCCATAAATAACCTGCTGTGGTAAATTTATCAAACCGGATTAAATCTGTTCTTCTTTTTCCTTCCCAATATAGTTCTCTTGCTCTTTCATCTAAAATAAAATCAAGCGTTAAATCGGATGATTTGATAATTCCATTTGCATTGCCATAAGCTCTTTGGCGGAGGTTATTAATATACGTTACAGCCTGCGCTTTATCGCCCCCCGTTCTTAAAACTGCTTCTGCATATATCAGATAAGCTTCTCCTAAACGGAACATGGGAAAGTCAGTATCCACCCATGTTAAGCTTGAGCCATTTGCACCGGTAGATGTTTTATTTTTCCATTTTCTTATGCTGTAGCCACTTTTAAAATCACCAATATCATTTATCTCCAGGCTTTGTCCTGATGTGTGGAACATAGCACGTTTATCCGTTGCTCCGGAAGGGTCAGCAAATTTTTGCACAAATGCTTTTGTTGTACGAAGACCACCCCATCCAAAATCAAGTCCAAAATCTTTAACATCCATATTTCCTCCAACCGGTGCATGTACAAGGTAGGTAGTGCCTCCCCATGTACGGGTATTAGTACCGTCAAACGCTACTGCAAAAATTATTTCATTTGATCTGTTATTATCTGCCAAAAACAGATTGCTATAATTTGGTTCCAGTGTGTATGATGAAGAAATAACTTTAGAGCTATAAGTGATAGCATCGGCGCTTCTGTCAGTTCCAGTATACACTTTAGCATTAAGGTATAAATTTGCTAAAACCATCCATACCGCTGCCTGATCTGCACGTGCATACTCATTTTGTTTTGGCGCAGGTAATAAGCTTTCAATTGCTTTTAATTCTGATTCTACATAATTAAAAAGTTCTGTTCTTTTTGTTTGAGGTGGTAAAAAAGCACCGATGGGATCTTTCTCAGTTACATATGTTGGATTACCAAAAAGATCTAATGCATGCCAGTAACTTAATGCCCGTAAAAATCTTGCTTCTGACTGGTAGCTTTTTATTTTAGCAGCATCTGTTCCTGTAATACCCCTTCCTGAAACTTTATCATCAGCAGACTCACGAATGAATGCATTAGCTAAAGTTATTTCGTAAAATATACGGCTGTACATTGCACGGATAAAAACATCAGAAGGTGTCCATGTCATGTAATGGAAATCTTTTATAGTTTGATCATTCCATCCAATTACAGCTTCATCAGTTGATAATTCCTGCATGTTCCAGTAATTGCGCAGGTAAGAAGAAAACCCTTCATCAATGCCGCCAAGATCGCCGGTTCCATCCGGCCCTGTATTGCCTGTTAGAGCCAAGCCACCATAAATTTTAGCTAAAGAACTACGATAACCACCTTCAGTTGAATATAAAACATCAGCAGTGGTACCGAATTGAGGAGTTCTATTCAAATCCTTTGTGCAGGAAGCTAAAATACCTGCGATCAATGCCGGTAATAAAATCTTTTTAATATTCATAGAACTTTTTTTTAAATAAATTAATAATCTAAATTAATACCTAATGCAAACATCCGGGGACGTGGATAAATACTACCATCTATTCCGCCGCTAATTTCCGGATCGAGACCAGTATATTTAGTTACCACAAATACATTTTGAACATTAAAGCTGACCCTTAGATTGGCTTTGTTCCTCATTATTTTCCCCACATTATAATTTACATAAGCATTGTCCATTCTCAGGAATGAAGCATTTTCTAAATACCAGTCAGACCATGTTTGGCGCCTGTTGAAGTTGGATGCCAGAATATCAGTGCTGCCATTGTTTAAATAATTTTGACCTGATGATATATTTTGCCAGATACCGGAGCCTGCCTTAAAATTATTATACATATAATTACCCAGGTTGGCACGCATACTAAATCCGGCGCCAATTTTATTAAAAGTAGCATTGACAGAGAAGCCCATGAATACTTTAGGCTCAGGATTTTTAACCCAATACTTATCTGATTCATCAATTTTGCCATCCCGGTTTTTATCTTCGTATAAACCTTCTATAGGGCTGCCATTTTTATCATATATCTGCTTGTAAAGAAAAAATGTATTAGGTCTGTATCCAACTGTATGCTTTTGAATTGTACCATTTATACCTATGCTGCCAACATCTGCACCTAAATAAGTTGGATCGTTAACTAATTGCAGCTTTGTAATTTCATTTTGTATAATATAGGTTATATTATATGCAAGATCCAACGTAAAGTTTTTTCTGCTTACAGGGGTACCGGTAATAGCAAATTCCAACCCGCGGTTTTTTATTGAGCCAACATTAGTTAATAATTGATTACTAAAATTGGTGCCTGCAGGGGCAGGAACAACTGCTAAAAGATTTTTAGTATCTTTTTCATAATAATCCGCAGTTATGTTAACCCTGTTATTGGCAAGACCAATATCTATTCCAATGTTTTTAGAATTGGTTTCTTCCCATTTAAGATTTTCATCGTATGCGGCAGGACGTGCTACAACAAAATATCCATTTCCGAATTGATATCTTGCCGCACTGTCACCATAAAAGAAATTAGGCTGATAGCCGTAGTCGCCGATCCCTTCCTGTTGTCCTATAATTCCCCACCCTGCACGAAGTTTAAGAGCAGACAATAGAGTATTATTTTTCAAGAAAGATTCTTCCTTAATATTCCAGGCAACAGCTGCTGATGGAAAATTCCCCCAGCGGTTATTTTCACTAAATCTTGATGAACCATCGCGGCGCATAGTAAAGGTTGCCAGGTATTTACTGTTATAAGAAAAATTAAACCTGCCATAGTAAGACACTAAAGTATTTTGTGTTTGAAAATCAGTACCCGTCGGTTTAAATATTGAGTTATCTGCTCTTCTATCCGCGAAAGAAGGACTTTGTGTTTGCCAATCCTGCCATGAATATCCTGCAGTTACATCTATCCTGCTTTTAATAGCAGTAATATCTTTTACATAATTTAAATAAGATTCAAAAAGCTTATTTGTTTTTGTTTGTTTGTATTGATTGTTTCTGCCTCCTCTAATAGAATCTGAGGCTGCAGTGGCAGGAACGAAGGAAGTACCTTGTCCTTCACTTCTATCCATACCTAAATTTACATTTACCCTAAGATCAGGTAAGAAATGAAGTTTATAATCCACTTGTATATTTCCTAAAAATCTGTTCACATTACTTCTGTCATCACTTTGGTTAAGAAGCCCTAAAGGATTTTTTGGAGCCAATCCGTTTAGGCTATTATTATATAACCACTCATAATATCCACCATACAAACCCTTTCCAGACATAATTGGTTTGGTGGGATCAAAAAATACCGCTGAACCTATAGCACCCTGATTTGCAAAAAAGTTTTTTGAGTGTGAATATTTACCATTAGCATCAATACCCAAATGATTATCTAAAAATTTGGGAGAAAGATTAAAACCGATAGTAGTGCGCTGCAGATTGCTGCGTTTTAAAATTCCATCCTGGTTAAGATATCCAATATTAAGTCTGTAAGGCAAATGCGATATTCCGCCACTTAAAGAAATATTATTATCAGTGCTAAATGCTGAACGATAAATTTCTTCCTGCCAATCGGTATTTGCATTTCCCAGCAAAGCTTTTTCAGAAGCTGAACCTCTTGCATTTACCAAAGTCCTGAATTCATCCGGGGATAATACATCAACCTTATCTGTTTTTACAGATACAGAATTCAGTGTGCTAAAATTAATTCTCAACTTACCACTTGTTCCTTTTTTTGTAGTGATAAGAATTACACCATTGGCAGCCCTGTTACCATAAATTGCTGCAGCAGATGCATCTTTTAAAATAGTGATACTCTCAATATCATTTGGATTTATTAAACTTAAATTGCCGGCAGCTCCCGAAATGCCCCGATTATCAAGGGGGAAACCATCAACAACAATTAAAGGATCATTGCTGGCATTTAATGATGTACCTCCACGAATACGGATGCGACTTCCTGCACCCGGCATACCACTACCTTGGGTTATCTGTACACCGGCAACTTTACCAGCAATCAATTGTTCCGGAGTTGTAATAGGCCCTCTTACAAAATCTTTGGATGTAAC
>JAYVEA010000124.1:0-4699 GCA_043749085.1 Chitinophagales bacterium | reverse complement strand
TAGTTTTTATAATAAACGATTTTTTGAATATACAGGAATGAGTGAACAGCAGGCCAATAAAGACTGGAAGTGGGAAGCCATTGTACATCCTGATATGTTTGAAGTGCGAAATAAAAAATGGGAACAATGTTTACAAACCGGAGAAGATTTTTATTTTGAATCTCTTTTAAAAAGACATTCAGATCAAACCTATCGCTGGCATATATCGCGGGCTACGGCAATAAAAAATGATAAAGGAAAAATAACTCTATGGGCTGGCACCTCTTCTGATATACATGAACAAAAATTATTTACCCGGGAACTGGAGAGCCAGGTTATGCAAAGAACAAAAGCGCTGAATAATTCTGTCATTAATCTCCAGCATTCCAACGAAAACCTGGAGCAGTTTGCATCCATCGCTTCGCATGATCTGCAGGAGCCTCTGCGTAAAATTCAAACGTTTGCAACGCTTTTAAAACAACGGCATGAAAAGGATATTCCCGGTGAGGCCAAAGTTTTAATAGATAAAATAAAAAATTCATCAGAACGCATGTCAGTGCTGATAAGGGATGTACTTAATTTTTCAAAAATAACGCATACAGAAAATCCATTTGTAAATACTGATCTGAATGAGATTCTGGATAATGTTTTAGAGGATTTTGAGTTACTTATACAGGAAAAGAATGTTATTATTAACAAAGAAAATTTACCCAGTATTGAAGCCATACCTGTACACATGAATCAATTATTTTACAACCTGCTAAGTAATGCCCTTAAGTTTTCAGATATTAACGATCAGCCGGTTATAACTATTACTTCAAAAAAACTTATGCCCGAAGAATTAAAAATATATGATGATCTAAAACCTTCCTACAATTATTACCAAATAATTTTCAAGGATAATGGAATTGGATTTGACAAACAATTTGCAGAAGAGATTTTTTTGATATTTCACAAGTTAAACGATAACCAAAAATATTCAGGAACCGGCATAGGACTTGCCTTGTGCAAAAAAATAGTGGCAAATCATCATGGAAAAATATATGCTGATGCCAAAGAAAATTACGGTGCTACTTTTTATATAATTTTACCTGTTAAACAATCCTACTTTTTATAATGAAAGAAAATATCAAATTACTTATTGTAGATGACGATGAGGATGACAGGCAATTGTTTATTGAATCTGCTAAAGAAGTAGATGAAAACATTATCTGTGTTACTGCCAATGATGGGCAGCAGGCTTTGGAGTTGTTAAAAAATAAAGAGAATACACTGCCTGATTATATTTTTTTGGATCTAAGAATGCCGCGTTTTAGCGGGAGAAAAACTATTGAGGAGATTAAGCGAGATCCCGATCTGCTGCACATCCCGGTTATTATTTACACAACATCCCGTGAAACGGAAGATTCTGATGAGCTAAAAAAAATGGGCGCAGCTCGTTTTGTAAGTAAGCCGGTTAACCCTGAGGAAATATATTATTTAATATCCGCTGTTATTGAAGAAAAATGGAATTAAACTAAAAAAACCTGTGTATAATTTTCTATAATAAGCATGAAGATCTATATTAAAAATATGGTTAGTAATCGCTGTAAGCTGCTTGTGAAGTCCGAATTAGATAATCTGGGGATTGAATATAATTTGCTGGCGTTGGGCGAAATAGATCTTACTGAAAACTTATCTGCATTAAAAAATCAGCAATTAAGAACAGCTTTGCAAAAGTGGGACTTCGAGTTCATGGATGACAGAAAAGCGATCCTGGTGGAAAGAATAAAAACAGTTATTATAGAAATGATCCACCTTAGTAATGAATTACCAAAAACGAATTATTCTGATTATATAAGCAAAAAATTATTGCACGATTACACTTATTTATCAAATGTTTTTTCTGAAGTTGAAAATATCACCATTGAGCATTTTATTATTGCTCATAAAATTGAAAAAGTCAAAGAGCTTTTACTGTACGAGGAATACAACATTACAGAAATTGCACGTATGCTTAACTACAGCAACATTGCTCATCTATCCAACCAGTTTAAAAAAGTTACCGGGTTTACGCCCACCTTTTTTAAGGCAATGAAAAATAAACACAGAACTTCTTTAGAGGATATATAATCTTGCCTGATTAAACTGTGAATTCTGCAAACTTTATCTATAATTCTGTAACCCCAGAGTAAGATTTGGGCCGAAATTGGTTACCAAATATTATGTTCTATAACTCTCTATATTGTTTAAATGAGTCTGAATGTAGAACGAATCACTATAATATGCCAACATTGGAGGTCGTTTCTAACCATAAAGAAAAACAAAATGATGACCGGACCATCTTTGAAGAGTTGTATGATAAACATTCACCTAAGGCATTTGGTTTTATAACACAACATACTGATACAAAAGAAGAGGCTGAAGAATATATGATGAATGTTTTTTTAAAAGTGTGGGAGAATATTAAAGCTTTTGATAAGGATGCTGAGAAAAAAATTCAACAAATAGTTTTAATGATCTGTAAACCGATCTATAAAAATAAATATCAGTCAAATTAATTTTTAATAATACCGGGCTAAACTCTTAATCATGTCTAAAGCAAAAAGTAATCAAGGCCTTATTCGTATGCTTATGATACTGGCCTCATTATTTTTAATCGCCACATTAGTTTATATACTGTTTAGTAATAGTTTATAAATTTATTTAAAATAAATAAACTATTTTACTAATATGGAGTGGTAATCCCCTGTGGGCTTATGATTTGTTTATATTATCAAGATATTCTTTTCGTGACCGTACAGCAGTGCCAATATTTTCAATTAATTCTTTTATTCCGAAAGGTTTTTCAATAACACCATCTGCATTACATTCCTCAAAATTTTTAAGGTGTTGGGGAGAGGCTGAGAATAAGATCAATGTGATCTCTTTGTTAGCGGGATCTCCTCTTAATATTTTACAAATTTCCCTGCCGTTCTCGCCGCTTAATAAAACATCTATAATTACTATTTCAGGCTTAAATGATTCAATTTCATATTGCAGGGTTTTGCTATCGGATGCAGTTCTAACTGTAAAATCATAAAAGGATAAAAGCCTTTGCATTGCAAAAAGCAGATCTTTACTATCATCTATAATCAATAACTTTCTCATCCGGTGAATAAAGCAGTTAAAAAAAATTACCAAACGTAGTTAGTGGTTGAAAGGTAGTTAGCTTGGTCCGAAAGCAAGGTATATAATTTTATTTATACACCATTTAATTTTTCCCCTCTACAATCGCAATCTCGTCTTCTGTTAAGCCATACAACTGGTATACCATTGCATCAATTTCTTTATCGGTTTGTTGTATTATTTGCTGAATATTGGGTGCGTTTTCGATTTTATACCTGTTAATATCTTTCCCTTGCAATAGAGGTTTTGAGTTCTCGAAAATTGGTTGTTGATGCAGAAGGTGGAAATATTGTTGTAGAAAGCAAGCCCGGCAAGGGAAGTAAATTTAGTATATACCTAAACCAATAACCGATCCGCTTACAAATATTTTTCTCCTGCTACTTTTATGTGATGAGTAACATGGCCAATGATAATAAAACCCAGGCTAAGCACAGACATACTATTGTTATTAGCCATTCCCTTATGCTGAAGCATTTCATCTGAAAAACTATTAAAAAGATCTTCTGTCGATCTTCTTACATTAATGAGCTCATTACTCAAACTTTTCCAGTTCCGGGTATTGGCAGCTGAATTTTGAGCGTACAGGTTTTCATCAAAAGGTGGAAGAGAAAGTGTTTCCTTCCTGGCAAAACATAATGCCCTGTAATTAAAGATTCTTTCCGTATCAATAACGTGCTGCAACAATTCTTTTAAAGTCCATTTACCTTCAGCATATGCATAGTTCGCTTTTGCTTCATCAACAGATCTTAAAAAGATGTCGATTTTTGGGAATTGATTTCTGAATGCTTCAGTAAGATCTTCTTCGGCAACCTGGTTTATATATTTACCAAAATATTCTGGGTAATCTACGGCATTGGGTTTAGGCATAATAGTTAATTATGAATGTGAAATAGTGAGCTGCAAAGTTAATTATATTCACTATTCACAACTCACCATTCACCACATCATCCTTTTTTCTTATTTACAATTTTTGATTTAATGATAACCGGTTGTTTATTATTTCTTTCTCCTTTGATGGTGGCGGCAAGTTTAGCTGCTTCGTAGGCATTTACCAATCCACCACTTTTTGAAATATCTGATAAAGAAACATTCCTAT
Source organism: Chitinophagales bacterium (assembly GCA_043749085.1). Classification (GTDB taxonomy): domain Bacteria; phylum Bacteroidota; class Bacteroidia; order Chitinophagales; family Chitinophagaceae; genus Ginsengibacter. The sequence goes on along the minus strand of JAYVEA010000124.1, from coordinate 477 downwards.
CCGTTCCGGGAAGCTTTACTTTTTCCTTAATCGGTACAGCTGATTTTTCGATCACATATTTTAACTGCTTTGCACTAAGATCGGGATAATATTCCAACAGAAACGCTGCAATACCCGCCACTACAGGGCATGCAAAACTTGTTCCACTGTATTTGGTGTAAGCATTTCCGGGAATGGTAGAATAAATATCTACACCGGGAGCAAATACATCAACTTCTTTTTTACCGTAATTTGAGAATACGGCGACATAATCTTTAATTTCCTCGCCATCACTATTTACCTGTAAAATTTGAGGATCGCTGCTGGCACTTACGGTTATAAAATTTGGTGCTTTGTCCTTTGTATCAATATATACTGGATTAGGAAAATTATCAGCAATGTCAATATTTTTATGATCGTTACCGGAAGCATGTACAAGTAAAACACCTTTGCTTTCGGCATACCTAACAGCATCATCAACCCATTTTTTTTGCGGAG
>JAYVEA010000123.1:0-4703 GCA_043749085.1 Chitinophagales bacterium | reverse complement strand
TTTATCATGGTCTTAGATTTAGAATATTTATTTAAATATGTGTGGCTTTCAGACCACTTCTAATCTAAGACCTTTTTAATTACATAGATACTCGTTTATATAAAGCAGCCAGGGAGCCTTTCAGGTCTTCTTCCAAACAGGGAATATGTCCATCGCTTTTGGATAATTTCTCATGACAGTCACGAAGTTTTTTAATCATTATTTTGGTCAGCGGTCGTTGGCTTAATGGCATAGTGCATTGCAATTTTTTATTGCAAGGTATTAACATTTTTACAGGATTCTTTTAATAAGATTTATTAGCAGGGTTATGGCTAAGCTTAGTAATATCATTGTAGTGATAGGGAAATAGAATTTAAAATTTCCTTTATCAACTTTTATATCACCCGGTAATTTTCCTATCCAGTTTAGTTTATCATGAAAAAAATAAATGATTACACCCACTACAATAATTATGAGTCCGATTAGCATTATATATTTTCCGGTAACATTGTTCATAAACATAAAGATAAATTGATGCAGAATTAAGCGTAAGATTTATTTGCACTTTATTACCTCTGACATCTTCATGCGGTTGACTGCTACTTTTAATAAACAAGAATTGTAAGCAGCTTTTGATAAAAAAATTATGTCCTTATATAATAAAGATTGTGGGTCTTAAAAAGAACATGCATACAAAAATCATTTCCTTAAAAAATCTATTTGTGTAAGAAGTACACAAATTTTTTTTTGTGATTAATTAAAAAACATTAATTTAACAGTTCATTTTCAAAAACTAATCGATTATGCTAATGAGATTAACTTACAAAGTAGCCACGCTACTCATTATTTTTCTTGGTTTTTTTCAAATAACTTTTGCGCAGCAAAAAACAGTAACAGGAAGGGTTACTGATGCACAAGGTAATGGCTTGCAGGGTGTATCTGTAATTGCCAAAGGTTCTAAATCCGGTACGCAAACAGGCTCCGATGGGTCTTACAGCTTATCTGTAAATGATAATGTAAAATCGCTGATATTTTCTTCTGTAGGTTTTGGAACCAAAGAAGTTTCTGTTTCCGGCAAATCTTCTGCTGATGTTGCGATGGAAGCATCATCACAGGATTTGAATACAGTTGTAGTTATCGGATATGGTACTACCAGGAAAAAAGATGCGACAGGATCTGTTGCAGCATTGTCAACAAAAGAATTTAATAAAGGTGTTATATCAACTCCTGAACAACTTATACAGGGACGTACACCCGGTGTTACTGTCACTCCTGCAAGTGGTGAGCCTGGAGCGGCATCAACAATTAATATAAGGGGTACATCTTCAATAAGAGGTAATAATGATCCTTTATATGTAGTGGATGGTGTTCCTTTAGCAGGCGGCGGTACTTCTGGTACTGCCAGTGGTATAGAAGGAAGTTCAACACCTAAAAATCCTTTAATGTTTTTAAATCCTAATGATATTGAAAGCATAAGTATTTTGAAAGATGCTTCGTCTGCAGCTATTTACGGATCAAGAGGTGCAAATGGTGTAATTCTTATTACAACTAAAAGCGGCAGGGGCAGTAAAGGTGCATTTTCATTCAGCGCTAATTCAGGTGTATCATGGGCAGCTAAAAGGTATGATCTGTTAAGAGCACCAGACTTTTTAGCGGCAGTAAAAAAAGCGAACATTGATGCTGGTACAAGCCCTGCAGATGCGGCAGCAGCTGTTTTACTGGTTGATAAAGGTGCTAACACAGATTGGCAGGATGAAATATTCAGAAGAGGATATTCTCAAAACTATAATCTTGGTTGGGGAATGGCAAAAAATGGAACAGCGATAAGATTAAGTGGGTCATATGATGATCAAAAAGGAATTATAAAAAATAGCGGTTTGAAAAGATTAACAGGAAGAGCAAATATTTCTCAAAAATTGCTAAGTGATAAATTAAGATTCGATCTCACATTTACAGCTTCTAATGTAAAGGATGAATATGCTCCTAATACAAATAATGCAGGTTATCAGGGGAGCTTAATTGGCGCAGCTATAACTTTCAATCCTACCTATCCAGTTTATAATAAAGATGGATCTTTTTTCGATCCAAAAGATGGTAACAGAAATCCTGCCGAATTATTGGCATATTTTACTGATAAGGATAATATTGATCGATATCTTACAAGTATAAGTGGTAGTTATGAAATAGTAAAAGGACTTACATATAAAGCAACTTTTGGTTATGATAAATCAAAAAGCTTAAGAAAATCATTTGCTGATCCGCGTTTAAGTTCAGCTACAGCAGGTGGTACTACTAACGTTAATGGTGTTGATTATAAAAATGGCATTGAAGGAAACGGCAGAGCGGTATATCAATATAATAATGTAAAATCAATATTGGTTGATCATACCCTCACTTATAATAAGGATTTTGGAAAGCATTCTATTAATGCAGTAGTTGGTTATTCATTTGGACGTACTGAATATGATGGTTCAGGAATAGTAGGGTTTGGACTTACTACACCTGTAGTTACTCCTACTGATGTATTTGTAATGGATATAAGCAACTTTAAAACCCAAAAAGTAGCATATATTCCTTACTATACCAGATATGAGGGTCAATCCTATTTTGGAAGGGTTAATTATAATTATGCTGATCGTTATTTATTAACCGGAACTTTAAGAATTGATGGTTCTTCTAAATTTGGAGCAAATAATAAATATGGTACTTTCCCTGCTTTTGCAGCAAAATGGAAATTAGCTAATGAAAACTTTGCCCAAAGTTCTATAGGGAAAATTTTCAGTGATTTTAGTGTAAGAGCTAACTATGGTATATTAGGTAGCCAGGATGGATTAGGAGCTTATGATGCTATTGATCTTCAACAGGCATATATTGGAAATTCAGGTAATATTGAAACATCCTTTCTGCACCAGGGAAATAAAGATTTAAAGTGGGAGCAGGCATCAACTACCGGTGTAGGTCTTGATTTCGCTACCAAAACCAATCGGCTTTCAGGTACTATTGACTATTATTATACAAAGAGAAAAAATTTATTATTCTATGGACCGGTACCCGGAGGTTTTAGTGCATCCAGTTACTTTTTCTCAAACCTACCCGGTTACGTATTAAATAAAGGATTAGAATTTAGTTTTAATTATGCTGCAATTCGCGCTAAGAAATTTTCATGGGAAATTAATTACAACATGACCTTCCTGCACAATGAAATTAGAGACTTTAATGTAACTGTAAATACAGGAAGCGTAAACGGACAAGGTTTATCGGGCGCCTATGCACAAACATTTGCTAATGGTTATCCATTATTTACCTGGAAAATGCCGGTGTTCTCAGGATTTGATGGCAATGGTGATGCCCGGTATGCTAATGGCGCACAGGACCAGTTATTAGGAAGTGCTTTACCAACTTTTACTGCAGGCTTAACTAATAATTTTACATTAGGCAGATGGAGTGCAAGTGTATTTATGAACACTTCAAGAGGTTTTTACGTATATAATAATACAGCTAATGCATTATTCCTGAAGGGCAGTATAAAAACAGCACATAATATCACTTACTCAGTAGCTAATAGTAATGAAGATCCGATTAACCCGGGAAGTGTATCTTCAAGATTCTTAGAAAAAGGTGACTTTATAAGATTATCAAATGCTGTCTTGAGCTATAGTTTTAATTTGAAAAATAAATATATAAAATCGTTATCCGCTTCTGTTTCAGGACAAAACTTATTTATAATTACTGATTATACCGGATTAGATCCTGAAATTAATGTTGATCATGGAGACTATCAGGGAAACGGAGTACCGTCAAGAGGGTTTGATTATGCAGGTTATCCAAAAGCAAGAACTGTAACCGTTGGAATAAATTTAGGATTTTAAAAAATACGTAAATAACTCAAATGATTTATATGAAACAAATATTAGAAAATAAAAAACTCCCGTTTGCAGCCTTAGCCTTTTTGTTCATTGTTACTTCTTGTACAAAATTAGATACAAAGCTAAAGGACCCGCTTTCGCAAGCGACTCAAAGTGCAGCAGGTGCTCCTACCCCACCATCTTTATCAAAGGTATATGAGCAGTTAAATCAATTGCCGGGTCAGGGAAACTGGTTTGCTATGGAAGAGCATACTACCGATGAATTAATGGGGCCAACCAGAGGTACTGACTGGGATGATTTTGGTACATGGAGAAAACTACATCTTCATACCTGGGATGGCTCTCATAATCAGATATTTGATACCTGGAATGGATTAAATGGTGCTTTATTTCAAACTACTTTATTAGCTGAAACATCAACTGGGCAAACCCAGGCCGAAGCTAAATTTTTAAGAGCTTATTTCTCTTACCTTGTTTGCGATTTATTTGGACAGGTACAACACAGGCCGGCTACAGCAGCAGTAAATGATTTGCCTTCTGTATATACCCGCTCTGAAGCAACTGATTTTATCATCAGCGAACTTGAATCAGTAATTCCAACATTACCTGCCTATACGCCTGCAACAAGAGATAAGGCCACTAAAGAAGCTGCTCAATTCTTGCTGGCTAAAATGTATCTTAATAAAGCAGTATTTAAACAAGATCCTGCAAACCCTGCGGGTCCTTATACATTTGCGGTGGCAGATATGAGTAAAGTTATTTCGCTTTGTAACTCTATTGCTGCTAATGCTACTTTATCAATTGCAACTAATTACTGGGATAATTTTACATGGCAAAATGGTACAAAGTCAACGGAAA
>JAYVEA010000122.1:0-4709 GCA_043749085.1 Chitinophagales bacterium | reverse complement strand
CTTACTACCTGCGGAGAAAAGGTACTATGACTGCACCAGAGGAAATATTTATTAATGTTCTGGAGCTTGCAAAAAGTTACAAAATATACTATCTGCATGGACGGACTGTAAGTAAAGACAATAGAATTTTGGCTTACGGAACAGATACGGCGGGCAATAGACACCATACTCTCTTTTTTAAAAATTTATCAACCGGAAAATTGTATCCCGAAACAATTTCAAACACATTTCCAAATTATGAATTTGCAAATGACAATAAAACCCTCTATTATATTTTGAATGATCGTACAATGCGAGGATATAAAATAATGCGCCATACTTTAGGAACTGACCCAACAATTGACAAAGAAATTTATACAGAAAAAGACAGTACGTTTAGAATCTTTCTCCGTAGATCAAGAAATAATAAATACATTTTTATTTATTCTGTAGGCGGAAACGATACAACAGAGTCGTATTATATTGATGCCGATAACTCAGATGCTGTTCCTGTGATTATCAACCCCGTAAAAATGGTATCAAATATTATGTTGATTATTTTGAAGGAAATGTTTTTCATATCTGGACCAATAAAGATGCAAAGAACTATAAATTGGTAAAAGTTTCCATCAGTAATCCAGCGATGAATAACTGGAAGGATGTTATTCCGTATAATAAAAAAACTTATTTGCAGGGATGGGAAGTATTAAAAAATTATTATGTATTGCAAACAACAGAGAACGGACTTTCACAAATAAAAATTTTGGACCGTAAAAAAAACGAGTGGCACAATGTTAATTTCGGGCAGGAAGATTATGTGGCATACATGTCTATGGCTACAGATGAATATGAATCTGATAGCCTCAGGTACGATTTTACCTCGCTTACAACGCCTGCAACCACTTATTTATATAATCTAAAAACCGGGAAGAAAAAAGTACTAAAGCAACAAAAAGTTGGCGGTAATTATAATGCTAATCTGTATAAAACCAAACGCCTTTGGGCAACTGCAACAGATGGTACAAAAATTCCTGTATCATGGGTTTACAGAAAAGATAAATTTAAAAAAAATGGAAGCAATCCTTTGTTGTTATATGGCTATGGTGCTTATGGCGTCAATACAGATCCGTATTTTGATGCATCAATAATAAGTTTATTGAACCGGGGGATTTCGTATGCTATTGCACACATTCGCGGCGGCGGGGAAATGGGTACGAACTGGTTTGAGCAGGGAAATTTATTATAAAAAGTGAGAGTTATTTATTTTCCCACACCATTTTTTTATTCGTTGCCATAGCATAAAAATCTGTTAGTTTTCCATCACCTTTTCCTGTAACCCCGCCATCCGGCGCACCCAGATCTTTGCAGTTAGCATCATATACTTCATTAAACTTATCGCAACAGCCTGCAGTTACATAATAAACCAGCGCTCCTTTGTAACTATATTGAATAACAGATTGCGGTGGAGTTACGCCCGGTGATTTTTTTATAGAATCTATTTTGGTAGCCAAACAGGAAGGCATATTTATCATTCCCAGGTTTTTGGGTGCACATGATGCAAATAAAACAATACAGCAGCCAATCACAATTATATTTTTCATCTTATAAAATTTAAATTGTTATCTGCAAAAACAATTCCTAAAAAACTTTGCTGACCTTTGCCGCAATGGAAAGAACAAATTTTGTAGACCAGATAAGAATTTTTTGTCACAGCGGACATGGCGGTGCAGGCAGTAAACATTTTATGCGAAACAAATTAACTGCTATGGGTGGGCCGGATGGAGGCGATGGTGGAAGAGGCGCTCATATTATTTTGCGGGGAAATTCAAACTTGTGGACATTGTTGCATTTACGATATTTTAAAAATGTTTTGGCAGAAGATGGAGAAAATGGAAGTAAGAATAATTGTACCGGTAAAGATGGAAAAGATATAATTATAGAAGTGCCCCTTGGTACAATTGCAAAGGATGAAGAAACAGGTAAAGTGGAAGCAGAGATGTTGGAAGATGGACAGGAAATAATCTGGCTAAAAGGGGGGCGTGGAGGTTTAGGAAATTCAAATTTTGCAACACCCACTAACCAGGCGCCTGAACATTCACAACCTGGAGAACCCGGTGTAGAGGGCTGGAAAGTATTGGAGCTAAAAGTATTGGCTGATGTGGGTTTGGTGGGATTTCCAAATGCGGGTAAATCAACACTGCTTTCTGTAATAACTGCTGCAAAACCGAAAATTGCTGATTATGCCTTTACTACTTTGGTACCGCAACTCGGTATGGTTGAATACAGGGATCATAGAAGCTTTTGTATTGCCGATCTGCCGGGGATTATTGAAGGCGCTGCGGAAGGAAAAGGTTTAGGCCACAGATTCTTACGACATATAGAACGCAATTCGGTTTTACTTTTTCTAATTCCTGCGGATAGTAATGATCATAAAAAAGAATTTGAAATTTTGGTAAATGAATTGGAAGAATACAATCCCGAATTACTTGATAAGAAGTTTATCATTGCCATAAGTAAAAGTGATATGCTGGATAAAGAATTAAAAGATGCTATTGAAGAAGAATTGCCGAAAAATATACCTCATCTTTTTATTTCATCAGTTGCACAGCAGTGGTTGGTTGAATTAAAGGATATTTTATGGAAAACATTAAATGAAGAAAAATGAAATTTAAATGTATATGCCAATAAAACTTTTCTCTACAACTATAATTGCAACATTGCTTGTTGTAAATGTATTTGCACAAGATGTAATAAGCGTTGTGATCAGTGGCAAAAAAATGGGTGAAACAACTATAACAGAACAACCCTCAGTTATCAATATTAAAAAGATAAAGTATAAAAATATTTCAGCTGCTACACTTATTATTAAGCAGGCAATGCGCAATGATGCTTTTAAAAGAAGTATAGAAATTACAGATGAAAATGAAAACAGCTTTTACAAAGTAAATGAGTTATCATCAAAACACGGATGGTTTAAAATAAACCTCGCAACAATAAAGTCAACGCTGTTAAAGCAAAAAATCATTAAAGTTTTTTTAGATGAAGACCCTGCTAATAGTATGATGCGCATACGTTCAAGCAGAAAATTATTGGCTGAGATACATCTTAAATAATACATGAACCGCAAGATCCTTTATTTTATTAATCCTGTTTCAGGCCCCAGGGGTAAGCCTTTGCTTAAAAATTTGATCATTGAAAAAAAAGTGGAACAACAAATTCCTTTTGAGATTGTATTTACAAATGCTGCCGGTGATTATCCTGACCTGGCTGATAAAATTAAAAGAGAAGGTATTACTGATGTTGTTATTTGTGGTGGCGATGGCACAGTAAACCAGATCGTTTCTTATCTGCTTGGTATGGATATTAATATTGGAATTATCCCCGCCGGCTCAGGTAATGGTTTAGCGCTTGCTGCAAAAATCCCCAGGAACATTAATAAAGCATTGCAGATAATTTTTACAGGTACTCCAACATTTGTTGATGCATTTTTTATTAATGAAAAATTCAGCTGCATGCTTTGCGGGGTTGGCTTTGATGCACAGGTGGCATACGATTTTGCTATGCAGCCCAAGCGTGGGCTGGTTACTTATGTAGAGCAATCGGTAAAAAATTTTATCAAAGCACAGCCATACCTCTTTGATATAACTCAAGAAGGAAGAACATTTTCTACCGAGGCTTATTTTATAAGCGTTGCCAATAGCAACCAGTTTGGTAATAATTTTACGATTGCCCCCAAAGCAAGCCTGCACGATGGTTTACTGGATGTGATAGTTGTAAAAAAAATGAGTAAAGCAAGAATGATATGGGCTATATTAAAACAAATACGTTCAGGAGAAGTGGGTACACAGGAAGAAAGAAATTTTCATAAAAAAGAAGTACTGTATTTTCAGACTGATAAATTAATTATTCATAATCATCAATTAGCGCCTTTGCATATCGATGGCGATCCTGCAGAAACCGATAAAAAATTTGTGATTGAAATTTTGCCAAAGGCTTTTAAGTTAATTATGCCGTAATTCCCACTTATGCTGAAAATCATATAAATCCCAGTTCTGATATTTATCTCAACACCATTTGCCTGTCAGCATCCAGCTTCACTAAAATAAAAATAAGAATAGTAAATGTGAGGAGCGATGAACCGCCATAACTTAATAAGGGCAAAGTAATACCGATAACAGGAGCAAGTCCAACCGTCATACAAATATTAATGGCAACATGAAAAAAAATAATGCCCGCAACGCTGTATGCATATACCCTGCTGAAGGTGCTTCGTTGTCGTTCGGCAACATAAACAATTCTTAATAAAAACAAAAGATACAGCAACACTACTAATGCACTTCCCCAAAAACCAAAGTTTTCACCAACAGACGTAAAAATAAAATCTGTGTGTTGTTCCGGTACAAAATCACCTTGTGTTTGCGTGCCTTTTAAAAAGCCTTTACCCCAAAAGCCACCGGACCCAATTGCAATTTTTGATTGCTTAACGTTATAGTTTTCCTTTTCTTTTTTTTCTTTTTTAGCAGTAAGATTTTCCCTTTCTTTTTGAACATTTAATTCCACTGCCGTCACTTTATCCTCAGGAACATAATCAACTCCGAATGTGTTTAAAATTCTTTCTACCTGGTAAGGATGAAGAACATGTTTAAAAACATAAGGAACTGCAAATCGCTGAATGCTTACACATAATATCCAAATGCCTATAACCATTAATAAAATTGATTTCTGCCGCA
>JAYVEA010000121.1:0-14479 GCA_043749085.1 Chitinophagales bacterium | reverse complement strand
TTTCATTAGTCAGCCAGTCAATTTTTTTCTGATCACTAATGTATTTAAATTCAATACCCACATGATAAGCGTAGCATTTCTGAAGATGCTGAATGATGTTACGAAGTGTTGTAGTTCCCAACCCGATCAGGTTACCTGCCTGTAAATTTTTATCCATATCTTCTTCAGTAAAACCAAAAAAAGCAGGTTCAAGATTAGCGCCCCGGTCTTTGCGTGGACGGATCGGGTTAGTTTTAGCTATGAGATGACCCTTATTGCGATACCCAAGTATCATCCGGTATGCACCCAATTCTTTTTTCCAATCTATTGCACCATCAGGAAAAACTTCACTTTTTGTAACTCCTGTTTCCGCTATAGAAGTTCCATTACTTACTTTTGCATTTGTTATTCCTGAATTGGCAGCAAAATCAAAACCCTCAAAAAATTTACGCATGTCAGCATCAACGCTTTCCGGATTTTTTACAAAATCAGCATAAAGATTTTCGATGTAAGCCGGATGGGAATTAGTGATATAGGAGAAATCTTTCATAACTGGAAGCAAATATCGGTTGTTTTTTTGAGTATAATCCCTATCTTTGCCAACCAAAAAAGAAAATTTCATGGCTAATCACGCAGCTACCAAAAAAGATGTAAGACAATCAACCAAACGCAGAGAACGTAACCGTTATTATGGTAAAACAACCCGTAATGCAATTCGTGATCTTAAAGTGCTTGATACAAAAGAAGGCGCATCAGAAAAATTACCTGAAGTATCATCTATGATTGATAAATTGGCAAAGCGTGGCATCATCCATAAAAACAAAGCAGCTAACTTAAAACGTAAGCTTACAAAAGGCGTTAATACACTGGCAAAATAAATCTTGTAAAAGATTATTGAAAGCGTTTCCGAAAAGAGACGCTTTTTTAGTTTACTACCGCAGAGAACAAGAGAGGCAGGAGTTATCGCAGAGAGTAACAGATCATAAATATTTCTCTGCGTTAACTCATTAAACTCATTTCTCTGCGGTGAAGTATTTCTCAAAAGAAAAACTTTGTAGCTTGTGGCAAAGATTTTATGAAAATTATTTTCTACTTCCTTGCCTTTCTATTTACTTCCCCCCATGCTTTTTCCCAGCAGACTCCTTTTGAAAAAAGCTATGGTAAAGAAAGTGCTACTTATTTCCAGGCAATAGAATTTTATAAAAATTTAGATAAGTTTTCAACCAAAATATTGATGAAAGAAATGGGGCCAACAGATGCAGGTTATCCTTTGCATGTTGTACTCGTAAGTAATGATGGAAAGTTTGACCCTGAAGTTTGGCATAAACAAAACAAAGTGGTTATCCTTATCAACAATGGTATTCATCCCGGAGAGCCTGATGGAATTGATGCAAGTATGATGTTGGTGAAAGATATTGCACATAATAAAATAAAATTGCCGGATAATGTTGCGCTGGCTTTTATACCCGTTTATAATATTGGCGGATGTTTAAATAGAAATAGTTTTTCAAGAGCTAATCAAAACGGACCCGTGGAATACGGATTTCGCGGCAACTCTCAAAACCTTGATCTGAACAGGGATTTTACAAAAAATGACAGTAAAGAATCAAGATCTTTTGTACAGATATTTCATTATCTAAATCCTGATATTTTAATTGATAACCATGTAAGTGATGGTGCAGATTACCAGTATACCATGACGATGCTTACCACCCAATATGATAAGCTGGGCGCTGATCTTGGGTATTGGCTGAAAGAAAAATTTGAACCTGGATTATATAAAGGAATGGCGCAAAAAAAATGGGAGATGACGCCTTATGTAAATTTTGAAACCGTCGTTCCTGATAGCGGGATATTTGCATTTTATGACCCGCCAAGATATTCATCCGGATATGCTGCACTCTTTCAAACCATTGCATTTGTACCGGAGACACATATGCTGAAACCCTTTACTGACAGAGTAAAGTCAACTTATGCATTTATGCAGACTGTAATTGAGCAATCATCAATAAAAGCAAATGAGTTAATTGCTGCAAGAAAAAAAGCGATCAATGAAATTGCGAAAGAGAAAAGCTTTCCCTTATCATGGCAACCCGATTCTTCAAAATATTCCATGATAACTTTTAAAGGATATGAACAGGCTTTCAAAACCAGTAATGCTACGGATTTGCAAAGAATGTATTATGACCATAACAAATCTTTTGCAAAACAGGTAAAGTTTTACAATGTATTCTCTCCTAAAAATTTTGTTACTAAACCTGAGGCATACATAATTTCGCAGGGCTGGTGGGCAGTGATTGATTTGTTGAAATTGAATAAGGTGCAGATGTATCAATTAAAACATGATAGTACCATTGAAGTTGAAGCTTATCATATTGATGATTATAAATCTTTACCAAGAGCTTATGAAAGGCATCATAAAAATTATGATATAAGAGTTTCTTCTTCCAAACAAAAAATAAAATTTTTAAAAGGCGATTATATCATCCCAATGAATCAATCTGCAAATCGTTACATTGCTGAAATGCTTGAACCTACAGGGGATGACAGCTTTTTTGCGTGGAATTTTTTTGATGCTATACTCCAGCAAAAAGAAGGTTACAGTGATTACCGCTGGGAAGATGTTGCTGCAGAGGTTTTAAAAAATAATCCGGATTTAAAACAAAAACTTGAAGTTAAAAAGCAGAGTGATCCTGCATTTGCTAAAAATGCATCTGCACAGTTGAATTTTATTTATAAGAATTCGCCGTACTATGAGCCTGCGCATTTGAGGTATCCGGTTTACCGTTTGAATTAAAAATTATATCCAAGGTTAAATGATACACTCTGCAACTTTTCCTTTACACTTTGTTGCGAAGCTTTAGGGATATGGTTTGTAACGCTTGGGCTGAACATTGCAGTAATGTCAAATTTCCTGTAACCAAGTCTCAATAAAAAATTCAGACCTGCATCCAAAGATTGAAATTGATCTTTAGTTGTATTGCCAAAATTGATTTTACCTTCAGTATGCTGAATATTCCCAAAACTGTAAATATCCTTTGCATAACTCCCACTTATTCGTTTAGCAATAAAACCGCCGGCGCCTATTGTAAACAATAAATGTTTAGTAAAATAAAATTGCTTAGAGAAATTTTGATCAAGCGTTAGATAATTTACATGATCAATTTCAGAGGAATAATACTCTGGGACAGCAATTAATGGAAAATTGCTATATCCTTTTTGATTATAAAAAAGTCCTGTTTCGGAAATAAACTTGGAGTACAGTTTTTGTTTTAAATTTATACCAAGATCAAACGATGAATAATTTTGATAAGAAGGAGCACCAATTAAGCCTTGTTTTGTATGATTATTGGTGCTAATAATTCCTGCTTGTATATTAAATTTAGTTTGCGCATTACTCAGTAACGAAACAAAGGATATTATCAAAATGAAAATATACTTCATAAATGTTTTTACTATGACACTTGTAAATAATAAAACGTTGCTTTAAGTAACCATTCATGTTGTTGCTAAACATTAATAGTTGAAAAGCTGCGGGATAGAACGAAAAGCCCGGTGAAGGTCTGTGATTAGCATTGTGCCGGACTTGCAGTGATAGCCCGGACAAATGCTGATAAAAGGTTAAATGCCTACAGCCCCTGAAATTCTCTATTTTCCATTACCAAAATCTACATTTTTACCTTACCTTTGCTGCCCCTTAGCACAAGCTGTGTGTGGATGCCTGTCATCCTGAACCTGGCGAAGGAAAAAAAATTATTTATTAACTAAAACAAGGTAAATGCAGAATTATGAATTGATGGTGATTTTTACTCCTGTGCTTTCTGAAGAGGACTACCGTTCTGCTCAGAAAAAATTTGCTTCCCTCGTTACTGATAACGGTGGTGAAGTATTGCACGAAAATCCATGGGGACTAAAATCACTGGCCTATCCTATCCAGAAAAAAACCACTGGTTTATACTGGGTGATGGAATATACAGCGCCATCCGACTTCAATGAGAAGCTGAAAACACAGCTTCTGCGTGACGAATCAGTCCTCCGTCACATGTTCACTGCACTCGATAAATACGCCGTTGAGTACAATGCAAAAAAGAGAGGTGGTGTACATTCTTCAACTGAAAAAGCGGAGGTAAGTCATGCCTAAACCAAACGAGATAAAATATCTCACAGCAATTAAAGCTGAAAAGCGACCAAAAAAATATTGCCGCTTTAAAAAGATGGGCATCCGTTATATTGATTATAAGGATGGAGATTTTTTGAAAAAGTTTCTGAATGAGCAGGGTAAATTATTGCCTCGCCGCCTTACCGGGAACTCATTAAAGTTTCAGCGTAAAGTAGGTGATGCAGTAAAAAAAGCCCGCCAAATGGCAATATTGCCGTATGTAACTGATCTTTTAAAATAAGGAGGTAACTATGCAGGTAATATTAATACAGGATGTAAATAATTTAGGCGGTGCTAATGAGCTGGTGAATGTAAAGAACGGTTATGCCCGCAATTACTTAATTCCTTCCAAACTGGCTATAGAAGCAAGTCCATCTAACCGTAAACAGTTGGAAGAAAAGCAAAAACAGCTTGCTAAGAAAGAAGAAAAACTTCTTGCAGAATTAAATAGTGTGATAAGCGTTTTACAAAATGGCCCCGTGAAAATTGGTGCTAAAACAGGTACTACCAATAAAATATTCGGTAGAGTAACGTCTGTTCAGATTGCCCGTGCAATTAAAGAGCAAAAAGGTTATGAAATTGACCGCAGGCGTATCACTATAGTGGATGATGTAAAAGAATTGGGAAGTTATAAAGCCAAAATTGATTTTGGTAAAGGACAGGAAATTGATGTTGATTTTGAAGTAACAGCCGAATAGATCTTTACGATAAAATTTTAAAACCCTTCTAATAATATTAGGAGGGTTTTTTATGTTAATAAATCACTTTTAAAATAAAATGCTTTTTTTCCCTGAATTGCAATAAATCTCTATATCTTTAATGTTGCATTAATGGATTTAGTGAGTTTCTTTTTGGCTGACGTTCCTTTCCAAGTGTCTTCAGTTCATTGTAGCCCCTAATTCATTAATTGTTTTTATTTAATTTAAAAAAAGTTTTACAATGAACATTTACGTAGGAAATCTCAGTTGGCAAATGACCGACGACGATTTAAGCAATTTATTTACCCAGTATGGTACTGTTACAAGTGCAAAAATTCTTAAAGAAAAAAACACCGGCAGAAGCAAAGGCTTTGGTTTTGTTGAAATGGAAGACGAAGAAGCAGCGAAAGCAGCTATCGCAGCATTAAACGAAAGCGAAGTTCAAGGTCGCAAACTAATCGTTAACGAATCACAACCTCGCCCTGAAGGCGAAGGCGGCTACAAAAAGAGTGGCGGCGGTGGTTACGGTGGTGGTGGTGGCAGAAGCGGCGGTGGTTACGGCGGCGGTAGAAGCAGCGGCGGCGGATATGGCGGCGGCGGTAGAAGCGGCGGCGGCGGATATGGCGGCGGCGGCGGTAGAAGCAGCGGCGGCGGTAGAAGTGGTGGCGGTGGTGGATATAATAAAGATTATTGATCTCAACCTCTTATCGATATTTAAATCCTTTCCCATTGTGGGAGAGGATTTTTTTTATGAGCCTCATCCTCATTCCCTCTCCTTTAGAGAGGGAGGTCGAACATTTATTTTCTCCTTCATCTGTTGTATTTCACTATTCATCTTTTGTAATAATTGAACTAATAATGCAACGTTGAAGGATATAATCTCTTAAATCATTAAAATCTTCCCAAATCATGGTTCAGACATATATTTGCAAAAAACAATTATAATGGCTGAAAAAATTAGAGTGGCAAATCCCGTAGTGGAATTAGATGGGGATGAAATGACAAGGATCATCTGGAAATTTATAAAAGAAAAACTGATACTTCCTTATGTAGAAGTTGATATAAAATATTTTGATCTGGGCATTGAATATCGTGATGAAACCAATGACCAGGTAACAATTGATGCAGCCAATGCTATTAAAGAATATGGTGTAGGAATTAAATGTGCCACCATCACTCCTGATGAAGCAAGGGTAAAGGAGTTTAATCTTAAGCAAATGTGGAAGAGCCCTAACGGAACTATCCGCAATATATTAGATGGAACAGTATTTCGTGAGCCAATTGTTATGCAAAATGTACCACGCCTTGTAACCAATTGGACGGCACCCATAATTGTTGGTCGTCATGCATTTGGGGACCAATACCGGGCAACCGATACAGTAATAAAAGGAAAGGGAAAATTAACGATGACCTTTACTCCTGAAGATGGCAGGGAGCCACAAATATTTGAAGTATATAACTTTAAAGGAGATGGTGTTGCATTAAGCATGTACAACACTGATGAAAGTATTTCCGGTTTTGCAAGAAGCTGCTTTAATATGGCGCTCAGTAAAAAATGGCCGTTGTATCTTTCAACAAAAAATACCATCCTAAAAAAATATGATGGAAGATTTAAAGATATTTTTCAGGAGATATTTGAGAAAGAATTTAAAAAAGATTTTGATGTTGCGGGTATTGTGTATGAACATAGATTAATTGATGATATGGTTGCAAGCGCATTAAAATGGAATGGCAATTTTGTTTGGGCTTGCAAAAACTATGATGGTGATGTACAGAGTGATACAGTTGCCCAGGGATTCGGTTCTTTAGGATTAATGACCTCTGTTTTAGTAACACCCGATGGAAAAACAATGGAAGCGGAAGCGGCGCATGGCACTGTAACCCGCCACTACAGGGAACACCAGGCAGGTAAACCAACCTCTACAAATCCAATTGCTTCTATTTTTGCGTGGACAAGAGGCCTGGCATTTCGTGGTAAACTTGATAACAACCAGCTCTTAATTGATTTTTGTAATGCACTTGAAAAGGTTTGTATTGAAACTGTTGAGAGTGGAAAAATGACAAAGGACCTGGCGGTGACAATTCATGGAAATAAAGTTTCTCACGGTGATCATTATTTATATACTGAAGAATTTTTAGATGCTTTAGATGAAAATTTAAAAAAGAAAATTGAGAAATAATTTAAAAAATAACTACATTCTTTTTGCCTATTTTGTAAATAAAAAATAAAAGCCAGTTGATAATATTTTAGTTATGAAGGAATTTTTGGGTAGAAATGTAGAATGAATTGAAACAAACTTTACATTTACAATTCCAATCTATCTGAAAAATAAAAATTATGTCTAGAATTTTAGTTGTTGATGATGACCTGGATATTTTAGTAGTAATGGAAATATTACTTACTATGAAAGGTTTTGAAGTAGAAGTAACTGCTAAATGGGAAAATACTTTTGAAAAAGTTGAAACCTTTAAGCCCGAACTTATTTTATTAGATGTTCTTATTTCAGGTAATGATGGAAGAACAATTTGCAAACAACTAAAATCTCAGGAAGAGACCAAACATATTCCAATCATAATGTTCTCAGCACATCCCAGTGCAGCCGCAACCATTGCAGATTACGGCGCTAATGATTTTATTGCAAAGCCATTCGATGTAAATGATCTTCTTGCAAAAGTGAATTCACAATTAGCCTTAAAAAATTAATTTTTGCAATAAAAAAATAGCCGCCTTTCAGCAGCTATTCAAATATCTGGTTTATTTTATAACAATTAATCTTTATTGCTATTGCCACGCATAAGGGCTACAAGCAATAATAAAAATACTGCGCCACCAACTATCCAAACCCAGGGTTGCGCATACCAGTTTCCTCCTCCACTATTAGTACCAATATTTACATCAACCTTCTTATCCTGGGCAAAAGCAATCGTTTGCAAAAAGCATAGCATAAAAAATACTAACAAGCTTTTTAAGCTGGTAGAAATTGTTTTAAGAATTTTCATACATATTTTGTTTTAGTTGTTAAGAAATAATGCTATATCAAAACTTAAATATAAAAGAATTATAGAAAAGCACATAAATATTATTTATGTTTTACCAACAACCGAGCCAGAGTAAAATTTTTATAATGTCAATTCTATAATACAGGCAGCTGGTAAAAAAAATTTCCACATAACATTTCATTTGATTATTTCATTTATACTTTTTAGTGTTCCCCGTATATTTGTTGCATGTTATCTGTAAGCAAACGAGGCAAATTAATGCCACCCTCCCCCATAAGGAAATTAGTGCCTTACGCAGAATCAGCAAAAAAAAGAGGTATAAAGGTTTATCATTTAAACATTGGACAGCCGGATATTGAAACACCGCCGCAAATACTTGATGCCGTAAGACATTCAGATTTTAAGGTGCTGGAATACAGCCATAGTGCAGGTAATGAAAGCTATAGAAAAAAATTGGTTCAATATTATAAAAGGGTTGGGATTACTGTAGACCATAATCAAATAATAATTACTACCGGCGGAAGCGAAGCAATCTTATTTGGTTTTATGAGTTGTCTTGATGCAGGTGATGAAGTAATAATTCCGGAACCTTTTTATGCAAACTATAATGGATTTGCGGTAGCCGCAGATGTAATTGTAAAACCTATAACATCAAAAATTGAAACAGGTTTTGCCCTGCCACCGATTGAGGATTTTGAAAAAGTTATTACGCCAAGAACAAAAGCTATTGTTATTTGCAATCCTAATAATCCCACAGGTTACTTATATAGTAAACAGGAAATGCAAACACTTAAAGAAATTATTATAAAGCATAATTTATTTTTATTTTCAGATGAAGCATATCGTGAGTTCTGTTACGATGGCGAACATTTCAGTGCTATGCATTTAACAGGAGTTGATGATAATGTAATTTTAATGGACACGATAAGCAAAAGATATAGTGCCTGTGGGGGAAGAATTGGCGCCCTGGTTACAAAAAATAAAGATGTTTTACAATCAGTAATGAAATTTGCACAGGCAAGGTTAAGCCCTCCCGGCCTCGCACAAATTTTAGGCGAAGCTGCGGTTGATCTTCCTGCAAATTATTTTGAAAAAACAAAAAAGGAATACCAATTAAGAAGAGATACAATTGTAAAAAGATTGAATGCAATACCCGGAGTATGCTGTCCTAATCCCGGTGGTGCATTTTATGCAATGGCAAGATTACCGGTAGATGATGCAGATATTTTTTGTCAATGGTTGCTGGAAAGTTTTTCTTATAGAAAATCTACCGTAATGCTTGCTCCTGCAAGTGGCTTTTACGGAACGGAAGGTTTAGGCAAAAATGAAGTAAGATTAGCTTATGTGCTTAATGTAGATTCAATTAATGCCGCAATGGATTGTCTTGAAAAAGCTTTGGAAGAATATCCTGGTAGAACTCTCAGCAAATAAATATATTTTTTAAATAAGATGGTAATACAACAGCCTGAATGTAGATAACATTAAAGTTGTATTTACTATTTCATTTAAGTATTTATCTTCAATAGATGTTTGTTTTTAGCTGCAGGATAAACGTGTGTTGGCCAAACAATGATTATTAAATTTTATGGCTGCTTCTTTTATTTATATTCTCTTTTGCTTATTAGCCGGTATTGTCATTATTGTATTGCTGACTGCTAAATTCAGGGTTCATGCTTTTTTTGCGTTGATCATTGCCTGCTTTGTAGTTGGCTTAGGTGTTCGTCTTCCGGTGAATGAAGTGATTGTTGTTACAAAAGATGGTTTTGGCAATATCATGAAATCACTGGGTTTAATAATTGTATTGGGAACTACGCTGGGGATTTTACTGGAACATACTGGCAGTACCAAAGTGATGGCTTCCTTTATTTTAAAAATAACAGGAGAACGACATGCAGCGCTGGGTATGAGCATCACCGGGTTTATTGTCGGCCTCCCTATTTTTTGTGATTCAGGATATATTGTGCTTAGCGGTTTAAATAAATCATTAGCAAAACGCACCGGAACATCAATGCTTATAATGGCTGTGTCTTTAGCAACAGGTTTGTATTCAGTGCATTGTTTAATTCCTCCTCATCCTGGTGCTGCTGCAGCGGCAGGCATCATTGGAGTGGATTTTGGCAGATTAATTTTATTTGGTCTTGTGGTGGCTGTGCCCGCCACTATTGTTGGATATGTGTGGGCAAACTACGCAGGTAAAAAAATAAAAATGGTGGTTGAAGAAGATGAAATTCATGTAGCGGAAGATACCCACCAGCCTTCAGTTATTAAAGCATTCCTCCCTGTTATTATTCCTGTTGTTTTAATTGCAATGAAATCTTTTTTAGTGATCGAGAATACAGGTGATAATAGTTGGATGTATTTATTTGCATTTGTTGGCGATCCGGTAATTGCATTGTCTATAGGCGTTTTGCTGGCTTTTAATTGTAAACGGGGATGGAAGAAAAATACAGTAAGCATCTTGCTGAGAGATGCAGCAGAAAAAGCAGGAGGCATATTGGTGATCATTGGTGCAGGCGGGGCTTTTGGGGCAATATTGGCCGCTACTAAAATTGGGGAGCAATTCAGTCAGTCCCTGGCATTGGGCAGTCTTGGTATCCTGTTTCCTTTTTTGCTAACCTTCATTCTTAAAACGGCGCAGGGATCTTCTACGGTTGCCATCATTACAGCAGCATCAATAGTTAAACCTTTATTACCGGCTTTAGGACTGGCAACAAATAACGGACAATTGCTTTGTGTTCTTTCCATGGGAGCAGGATCTATGATGATCTCTCATGCAAATGATGCCTACTTCTGGGTTATTGCAAAGTTTTCGGGTCTTGAAATGAAGACGATGCTGAAAGTTTATTCTGTTGCTACTATATTAATGGGTTTAGTATCGTTAGCAATGGTTTATCTTTTATCTCAACTCATATAAATTATACGAGGTTAATAATTGCTTATTCAGCGGGATTAAAAAATAATTATGAGATGCATATATTAATTGCTCCCAATGCTTTTAAAAATAGTCTTACTGCTGCAGATGCCGCAAAGGCCATTGAAGAAGGCTTAAAAGAAAGCAGGTTGATCAGCACCTGTGAATGTTTTGCTATAGGTGATGGCGGCGATGGTACCGGCGAACTGCTAGTAAAAAAATGTGATGGATTATTCGTTAAATCGAATGTGCACGATCCTTTGGGAAGAAAGATAACTGCTACATTTGGATTGATTGATAAAGGTAAAACTGCGGTGATAGAAATGGCGGATGCTTCGGGGTTACGGTTATTAAAGCATGATGAATTAAATGCCTTGCAGGCTTCATCTACCGGCACAGGAGAATTAATGAAACATGCATTGGATAAAGGCGTAACACAGATTATTATAGCCATGGGTGGATCAGCTACAGTTGATGGAGGCTGTGGAATATTATCTGCTCTTGGCGTACAGTTTTTAAATAAAGAAGGACAAAGATTAGTAAAGCCTGAATGTTTGATTGAACTTGATAAGATTGATATGACTGGATTAGATGACAGGATATTGCGTTGTGAAGTAATTGTGCTTTGTGATGTAGATAATAATTTATTGGGTGATAATGGCGCAGCTACTGTATTTGGACCTCAAAAAGGAGCTACTGTTGAAGGGATTAAAAAACTTGAGGCCTCTCTAACAAAATTAGCTGAAGTTGCATTTCAACAAACAGGAAAAGACATGTCTGCTGTTAAATATGGAGGTACTGCCGGGGGTGCTGCTGCAGGTTTATATGCTTTTCTTAATGCTAAACTTGTAAATGGCATAGAATATTTTTTGCAGCTTACCCATTTTGAAGAAGCATTGCTTCGAAGTAATTTAGTAATAACAGGAGAAGGCAGCATTGATGAACAAACACTGCAGGGTAAAGGTCCGTTTGGTGTAGCGGTAAGAGCTAAAGAAAAAGGAATTCCGGTAATTGGTATTACCGGAAAAGTTCCATTAAAGCCGGGGAATGAGCTGCGAAAATATTTTAATGTGCTTTTATCAATAGCAAACGAACCTTTTGATACAGAAACTGCTTTGCAACTTACAGCCGATAACTTAAGCCGTACAGCCATGGAGCTTGGTAATTTGCTGGCAATTATTTAAAGAAAAATTTTTTAGTATAAAAATTTAATGAAAGTGGACTTTGTAAAGTTTTTACACACAAAGATTCCAAATAAATTATTCAATACATTATCTTTGCCGCCCAAAATGTCGGGGTAGCTCAGCTGGTTAGAGCATCGGATTCATAACCCGAAGGTCGGCAGTTCAAGTCTGCTCCCCGATACTGGAAAGCCTGAATTCTATACGTTTCAGGCTTTTATATTTTGTATCTTATTTTTGTACAAATCATTATTATGCAAATAATATTAGTGCTCCATAATCTTTTACGCTGGGCTGTATTACTTTTTGGTTTATGGACATTATTTTCAGCCATGTCAGGCATAGTAAGTAAAAGAAATTATACAACTGCTGACAGCAGAAGCAATTTCTTTTTTATGCTTAGTTGTGATATACAGCTATTATTAGGTTTAATACTATATTATTTAAACTCATGGTTCGACAGGTTGAAAGATCTCGGTAATAATATGAAGGATTCAAACAACCGCTTTTTTACAATGGAACATGGACTGCTTATGATAATTGCATTAATATTGGTTCATGCAGGCAGAGTCTCTGTAAAAAAAGCTTCAACATCTTCAGCAAAACATAAACGTACTTTATTATTTTTTGGATTAGCCATTGTACTGATACTGGCAGCAATTCCATGGCCTTTTAGAGAAGCAATTGCACGACCACTATTAAGATGGTTTAATTAGAGTGAACAGATAATTGAAAAATGAATGAATGAAGAAAGCACATTACCCATCATACTTATTACAAACGATGATGGTATCACAGCCCCGGGTATAAAAAATTTAGTAGAAGCCGTAAAAGGACTTGGAGAAATAGTTGTTGTAGCCCCCGATAAGCCTCAAAGTGGAATGGGACATGCAATCACCATTGGTGTTCCCTTAAGACTTTATAAAGTGGAAGATATGTTTGAAGGTGTGGAAGCATGGCATACCAGTGGCACCCCTGTTGATTGCGTAAAGCTTGCTGTAGATAAAATTCTTCATCGAAAACCTGATATCTGTTTAAGCGGAATTAATCATGGTGCCAATCATTCCATCAATGTAATTTATAGTGGTACAATGAGTGCCGCCATGGAAGCAAGTATCGAGAGCATACCCAGCATTGGTTTTTCGTTGCTCGATTACAGGATAGAAGCAGATTTTACAGCTGCAAAATTTTATGTTCGCAAAATTGTTGAAAGCCTTTTAAAAACAAAAATGGATAAGCATCTTTTGCTGAATGTAAATTTTCCTATAGTTCCTCTCGAAGAAATAAAAGGTATTAAAATATGTAAACAGGCTTACGCAAAATATGATGAAGATTTTGATGAGCGCATGGATCCTCATGGAAAAAAATATTACTGGCTTACCGGCGAATTTGTAAACTTTGATAAAGGAGATGATACCGATGTCTGGGCATTGCAAAATAATTATGTAAGCGTTGTTCCTGTGCAGTTCGATCTTACCAATTATAAATTAAAAAAAGAACTTGAAAAAAACTGGAAGATAAATGATATTTAAAAAAGACAATTTCGTTTTTGGTTTGGTACTTGGTTTCATAGCACCTGCCTTTGGATTTCTGTTGTATAAATATGTAAAATACCGTGCCTTTACTATTGCAGAAATGTTCCAATGGATGAAGATGAATCCAAATCTCATCACCGTTTTTATCAGCGTATCATTATTTGCCAATGCAACCTTATTTACCATTTATATTAATGGCCATCGTGATAAAACTGCAAAGGGAATTTTTGTGGTAACAATTATTTATGCAGTGGTTGCTATGTTGTTTAAATATTTATAAAATATTTTTTTAGCCGGCTATAAACCTTTGGCAACATCGTTGTGTCATATAATCCCGATTTTTCGGGACTCACTTGTACGGCATACCTTTACGCAGCTTTCTTTAAAATCAGTCATGAAATATTATATTATAGCAGGCGAAGCATCAGGTGATCTGCATGGCAGCAATCTTATTAAAGAATTCAAAAAGATTGATGCTGCTGCAAGCTTCAGGGCATGGGGCGGAGATAAAATGCAAGCCTTAGGACTCAATCTGGTAAAACATCATAAAGATCTTGCCTTTATGGGATTTGTAGAAGTAGTAAAAAATCTGCCAACCATACTTAAAAATTTAAAATTCTGTAAGCAGGATATTTTGGATTATGCCCCGGATGCATTAATACTTATAGATTATCCAGGGTTTAATTTACGGCTGGTAAAATGGGCAAAAGAAAACGGGTTGAAGGTTATCTTTTATATCTCGCCACAGGTTTGGGCCTGGAAGGAAAGCCGTGTAAGCCTGATAAAAAATTATGTAGATAAGATGATCGTCATCTTGCCATTTGAAAAAGAATTCTATAAAAAATTTAATGTTGATGTTGAATATGCCGGGCACCCCTTAGTGAAAGTTGTAGAAGACTATAAAACACAAGCTATAAGCCACAAGTTGCAAGATGAAAACATTATTGCTTTGCTGCCAGGGAGCCGTAAACAGGAGATCAGCAGAAAACTGCCTGTAATGTTGGCCACAAGTTTAT
>JAYVEA010000120.1:0-4710 GCA_043749085.1 Chitinophagales bacterium | reverse complement strand
TCTGCAGAATCAATCGCAGTAAGTTTTAATTGTTTGTATGCAGGAGTATTTTTGCAACCGGCTATAAAAACAAAAAGGCAGCATAGCCACCTTATGTTTGTTGTCAAAATTTTTAAAGAGATCATCTCTGTTCTTCCTGTTCTTTATGTTTTTCTTTATCGTATGCTTTAATAATTGCTTTAACCAGTTTATGCCTAACTACGTCTTCTTCATCTAACTCCACATGTCCAATACCTTCTATGTTTCTTAATATCCGTGCAGACTTTTCCAAACCGCTTTTTATTTTTGGTGGAAGATCTATCTGTGTAACATCACCTGTAATTATTGCTTTTGCATTGCCACCAATACGGGTTAAAAACATTTTTAACTGCAGGTCGGTAGAGTTTTGTGCCTCATCCAAAATTATAAATGCATTATCCAAAGTACGGCCACGCATATAAGCCAATGGGGCAATTTCAATGGTACGTGTGGTCATATAATATCCCAGCTTATCGGCAGGTATCATATCATCCAATGCATCATACAACGGACGTAAATACGGATCTATCTTTTCTTTAAGATCACCTGGTAAAAAACCAAGGTTCTCTCCTGCTTCTACAGCAGGGCGTGTTAGAATGATCTTTTTTACAGCTTTATTTTTTAAAGCTCTTACGGCCAAAGCCACAGCTGTATAGGTTTTACCGGTACCTGCGGGGCCAATGGCAAAAACGATGTCGTTCTTTTCAATAGATTGAACAAGCTTTTTCTGGTTCTGTGTTCTGGCTCTTACTGTTTTACCATTGGGGCCAAAAACCAAAATTTCATTTGGGTTTTTCTCTTTAAAATTATCTATCACAGCTTCATCATCTCCACCAAGTATTTGCTCAAGATAATTTTCACTCATATGGCCATTCCGCTCAAGATATTGAACTGCCAAACCAATTTTTTCTTTGGCATCTTCAATTTGTTCGGGTGCACCACTAAGTTTAATTTGTGTACCACGGCTAAGGATTTTAAGGCGGGGGAATTTTTTCTTAAGGATATCTAATTTTCCGTTATTAACTCCAAAAAATTCAATCGGATTAACGGTTTCAAGGTTAATAATAGTGTCTGTCAATAGTTTTCATTTTATGTTTCACAATCTCCATAGCGGGAGTTTCAACTGCATAATTCAAATATAAAAACTGAAAAATTGCTTTACTAAATTACTTATACACACTTGGTTGAAAAAGTTAAAAAACTTCCTACCAGCAATCATTATATGCAGTGAAAAAAATCAGGAAGCAAAATTTATTCTGCAGTTGTAGGATCAATAATAGCTGATACCCTATTAACGGCATTTGCCGGAAACCCGCCCTGCTGCGCATGTTCACGAACCATCTCTTCATTGGGTGCATTATAAATGCAATAAATTTTGTCGCCGGTAACATAGCTATGCACCCATTGAATTTGTGGGCCCATTTTGCTAAGCACTCCACAAGATGTTTGTGAAATACCTTTCAGTTGCTCTGCAGTGAATTTACCTGCACCGGGAATTTCTCTTTCAATTACAAACTTTGGCATAACAATTTTTTTAAAGTATGAATAGAAATTTTTCCGGGTACGGGATATTAAAATTACCGATTATTTATAATTTCATTTCTGCCATAAATATTTTTACATTACTGCATCCTCCAATCAGGAATGCGCCCCGGTGTATAGGGAGCTCCATTTTTTTCTAAAATATTTTCAATTCTTTTCACTTCCTCTCCCACTGCTTTTACTTCTGCCAACAAGGGAGCAAACTGTTGTGCACTTATTGTGTAAGAATTTATTGCAGTATTTGTTGGTGTTATAGTTGTTGTTATAACTCCTTCCATAATATTATTAATACGATTATTAATAGATGGCGGCGTTTCAAATTCTCTTCTTGCCAATGATGCGTCACCATTTAATTTACTATCTGCTTCAGTTAATCTTTTTTCCAGTGAAATAATATCTTTTACAATACTTTGATCTATGGCTGATGTTTGTAAAGCAGCTTCCTTCATATATCTTAATCTATTTTGCAGATCATTCTTATAACTGTTAGTACCATCAGCAGCTCTTTTTAATTCCGCTGCCTTTTTACCAAAATCATACAAAGTTGTTTTATCAGCATCTGACATGCCAACCATATTTAATGCTTCTATTTTAAATGGTTGCGGGGCTACCAATTGTGTATATACTCCATCTTCAAATTTGCTTAATGAAACTTTATAATTGCCTGGTAAAACCATAATACCTTTTGGGCCTGAACCAAACACATTTGATGAATCAAATGCTGTAAAATTTATGGGGCCTGTCGGGTCTGTTCTAAAATCCCATGTTATGCGATTGATACCTTTTTTTGCAGGAGCCTTTAATCTTCTTACTACATTTCCATTTTCGTCGGCAACCGTAAAAAGCAAATAGGGAGCTGGCTGAATATCTTCCATCCGCAAAGAATCTATGGAAGGATAATAGGGAGCATCTCCTATTTTTATTTTTTGCTTTTCTGCCTCAAGCCTTTTTTCTCTCAGCGTTTTTATATCTTCTTTTAAATAATAAGTAAATACTGAACCAGGCTTTGGATTGGGAGCATTCCAAAAGCTTTCACCCTGGAAACCTTTACCTCTTACACCCAAAGGAGTTGATTCAATATACATCCATGCAGTTTTAATTGGAGAAATAAAAGCGGTTTTTTGCAAATCTTCTTTCTTTAAATTTCTTAACGGGCTGTAATCATCCAGCACATAATATCCCCGGCCAAATGTTGCTGCTACTAAGTCACTTTCACGTTTTTGTATTTCCATATCTTTTACTGTTATTGTTGGTAACCCTCCTTTTAACTGTGTCCATTTTGCTCCGCCATCAATAGAAAAATAAACGCCAAACTCTGTCCCTGCAAAAAGAAGGTCAGTGTTTATATTATCTTCAGCAATACAATAAACCGTTCCTCTTACAGGCAAATTATTTTGTATAGGTGTCCATTTTTTTCCTGCATCAGTTGTTCTGAAAAGGTATGGTTTAAAGTCGCCATAACGATGATGATTAAATGCAGCATAAGCAGTGTTCTTATTTTTTGAAGAGGCTACTATCTCATTAACATAGGTACGTTCAGGAACACCGGGAATGTTATCGATCTTAATCCACGTTTTTCCACCATCAGTTGTAACATGTATTAAACCATCATCAGTGCCGGCATATAAAATATTTTCATCAAGAGGAGATTCTGCAATAGTGGTTAATTGTCCATACACATCCGTTGATTGATTTTTTGCAACAGCATCAACACTCCACACTTTACCCATCACAGTTAATTTATTCCTGTCAATACCACGAGACATATCTCCACTGATTGCTCTCCATGTATTGCCCTGGTCATCTGTTCTAAATACTTTGTTTGATCCAAAATATAAACGCTTATGATCGTGTTTTGAAATTTTCAATGGCGCATCCCAGTTCCAGCGGTAAGCAGCTTCATCACTTGTTTCCACAGGTCTAACATTTATTCTTTCACCAGTTCTCCTGTCATACCGTACCAGCCCTCCATATTGTGATTCAGCATATACGATATTCGGTTCAGCGTAATCAGCCTGACTTTGAAAACCATCACCGCCTGTAGTTATGAACCAATCACTATTAGTAATTCCGTTTTCACTTCTTGTGCGGCTTGGCCCGCCCAAGCTAAAGTTATCCTGTGTGCCCCCATATACATAATAAAACGGAACGCTGTTATCAAGTGAAACTTTATAAAATTGTGTTACCGGAATATTAGCTTTATAATTCCAGTTTTGTGCCTCATCAAAAGTTTCATACAATCCTCCATCACATCCTATCAGCATATGTTTTGTATCATTTGGATCCACCCATATAACATGATTATCTACGTGTTTGCTTTTCTCTCCAAGATTCCGGAATGCTCTTCCTCCATCATCACTTACTTTCATATAAGTATCAACTGCATAAATCTTCTCTATGTTTTTAGGATCACAGAATATTTCCTGGTAATAATTTCCTGCGGTAGAAAAGGAGCTTCTTTTTTCCCAGCTTGAACCCCGGTCTGTGGATGCAAATACACCACCTTTATTATCAGCCGTTTCTACGATTGCAAATAAATGATCAGGATTTACAGGGCTTAAAGCTAAACCAATACGTCCAAGATCTACATCTGTTGGCAAGCCTTTCATTATTGTACTCCATGTTACGCCTGCATCAGTGCTGCGGTACACTGCGCTTTCAGGACCGCCGCCAACATATGTGAAAACTTTGCGCTGACGCTGATGTGCTGCAGCATACAATACATTACTATTCCGGGGATCGATCATCACTTCATTAAATCCTGTATGCTCACTAACATTTAATATTTGCTTCCATGTTTTTCCACCGTCAGTTGTTTTATAAATTCCTCTTTCCCCTCCATCATTCCAAAGCGGGCCGTATGCTGCTATATATACTATATCAGTGTTATTAGGATCAATTGCTATTTTACCAATATGCTCTGATAATTTTAAGCCCACGTTCTTCCAGCTTTTTCCGCCGTCCTCACTTTTATAAATTCCGTCACCATAACCAACCACACGCTGATTATTATTTTCGCCGCTTCCTACCCAAACTACATTTGTATTTGTTGGATCGATTGCAACGCAACCAATAGAACATGCGCCCTCATTATCAAACAAGGGAGTAAATGTTACGCCTGCATTAGTTGTTTTCCAAACGCCTCCATTT
>JAYVEA010000119.1:0-14483 GCA_043749085.1 Chitinophagales bacterium | reverse complement strand
CTCCATATAGTTATCGTTTTCCATCAGAGCCTGAAATGCAATTTATAGGAACTATAGATGCAGCTGTTACCAATGGTTCTGAACAGGTTTATTTACCAAAATCAAATGGTGGATGGAGATCTTCAACTCATGTTGCTGTTTGGGATCCAACCAATCCGGATGTGCCATCATTATCTGCAGGAGAAGCTGCGATAATTGCTTATGGTCGTGCTTTTGGTGATACAAGCAAAGGTAAAGTTATGTTCCAGGCCGGGCACAGTTTTGATAAAGGAAATTCCTCTGCAGTAGCAGCAATACGTGCATTCTTCAATTTTTCTTACTTATCAGTTTTAGATAAAATAGTTACCCCTAATATTTCCGGACCAATTACTGGCACAGGTGCTGGCAGCTACAATTATTCAGCAACTTTACAAGCCGGATATAATACATCTAATTACTCTTTCCATTGGACATCCAGTTGTGGCGGTACTTTTAGCAATGAATTTGGCGCAACAACTTCTTTTACCCCGGCAGGTGTTGGCACATGTACCAATTGCATTATATATGTTTCAATTACGGATGGTTGTGGAAGAGAGTATTATCAAACAATTGATTTTAATGCTTGTCCTGTACCTCCTGTTGCACTTGATCGTACAAGTAAAACAATTCTTAACCCGCCAGGTACCGGAGCACAGCCATTAGGAAGTGTAACCCCATTGGCTGGAAATGATGCTGATGGATATGTTGTAAATTATCTATTACAATCATTACCTGCAAACGGTGTTTTGTATTATGATAATGATAATAATATATCAACTCCTGATATTTCTATTACCAGTGTTCCTTCCGGTGGATTATTGTTGAACGGGTTACAAATGAAAAGCTTAAAGTTTGATCCTGTTGAGAATTTTGGAGGAAATACAAGTTTTCAATATACTGTTCAGGATAATACTAGTTTAGCATCACAAAATACCGCAACATATATTATACCTGTAAACCCACCACCTATTGCTCAAACATTTGTTTGTACTCCTGTTGCAAGTAATGCTGATGTTACAGCCGTTTGTCCTTTAGTTGCAACAGATAATAATTCGGTAGTAAGTTATACAATAGCAACTTTGCCGGCTACCAGTAAATGTTCTGTATATCTTTATAAAGCATTAGTAACCACAGGACAGGTAATTACTCCAGCCCAGGCTTCATTACTAACTTATAAGCCATCTGGCAATTATATAGGCTATGCTGAAATTACATATACTGCTACTGATAATGATGGTGCAGTTGATCAAACTCCCGCAACTATTACCCTGCAAATGGTTAATCAGCCTCCTGCAGCAAAGGACGTAGCGGATACGACCATCACTACTAATATTTCAGGTAATATACAAATCAATATACCTGCATTAGCAGCAACAGATAATGACGGAACTGTTGCAAGCTATACAATTACTAATGCTCCTGTTCCAAGTGAAGGTATTTTATATTATAATAACAATGGGGTTTATACACAGGTTTATGATAATCAAATTTTGACTGTTGCACAGTCTGCAACTTTAAAATTCAATCCAGCTGATAATTATTCAGGAGTTACTAAATTTAAATTTGTAGCTACTGATAATTTAGGACTAACCTCTAATATTACAGCAACCTATAGCATACCTGTAAAAATTATTTTACCGGTTACTAATAATGCAAATTATATAAGTGTTTATGCAGGTGTAGGTGTTATAAATATCAATGGTTTACTTTCAGGTACTACAGCAGATATAACCAAAACAATAACTTCTTTTATTATCAAAACTGTACCATCTGCTGATAAAGGTGTAATCACATATCACGCCTCAGGTAATTCATATCCACCGGTAACTGCTGGGATGGAAATTGCCACTAATTCTTTAAGATTTCAACCTAACCCTTCCTTTGCAGGTAACATAACATTTACTTATGCCGCAAAAGATAATGCAGGCTTAGTAGACCCTGCGGGAGCTACTGTATCAATACCGGTAACCAATGCAGCACCAATTGTAAGCAATATAAACAATACAACTATTAAAGATACTTCAGGCTCTGTTACTATTAAACCATTAGTGGCAACAGATGCGGATGGCATAATTGCTAAATTCATTATTCTTACGCTACCAGATCCTGCTACCGGAGTATTAAAATTAAATGGAGTTGCTGTTAAGGCAGGTCAGGAAATTTCTACCTCAGATGCTGCAATACTGCAGTTCGATCCAGTGGTACACAATAGCCAGGATGCGGTTTTTAAATTTACAGCAATTGATAATCTTGGTTTGGTGGATCCGACACCGGCAAATTTTACTATACCAATTACGATGGTAAATTATAAATGGGCACCTAAGGCTGATAATAAAAACAATCCTAAACTTAATTTAAAAGCTATCGCAAGAAATATATTACCTGTATCCGGATCAGATAGCGATGGTGTGATAACTTCTTACCAAATAACCAGGGTAAATAAAGCGAGTGAAGGAACATTAAAAATACAAGGGGTATCTGTAAGTAATAACCAGGTTATTTCAGCAGCAGTAGCTGATAAGCTAACCTTTGTTCCATCCGGAACATTTAAGGGCACATCTGCTTTTGATTATATTGCAATTGATAATGATGGCAATTCAAGCGTTACTGCTACTTTTAATATTCCATTAAGTAACAGCCTTCCCGTTGCAAAAGACCTATCGGTAACACAAATTCAAAAAAATACTACTGATGTTATACCAGGATTAGCAGCCAGTGATTCTGATGGTACAGTATCATCCTACAAAATACTTTCACTGCCTGCCTTAGGAACATTACAATATGATTCATCAGGGGCTGGTGTTTGGAAGAATGCAACTAACATGGGAATATTAACTCCAATGCAGGCATCAAGAATAAGAATTATCGCAGGAAACATTATTGGAACAGCTTCATTTAAATATACTGCAAAAGATAATTTAAATGATACTAGT
Organism: Chitinophagales bacterium; assembly: GCA_043749085.1. GTDB lineage: Bacteria > Bacteroidota > Bacteroidia > Chitinophagales > Chitinophagaceae > Ginsengibacter. The sequence goes on along the minus strand of JAYVEA010000119.1, from coordinate 11,532 downwards.
AATGTTGCCACTTATACAATACCAATAAGTACATCTGCAGTAAATCAAAAACCTATAGTATATGATATCACATCATCAATGGTAATGACTGCCGGTCAAACGCTAATAAATCCATTGTCTGGTGTTGATCCTGATGGTACTGTAACTGGGTATATTATTCAAAATATTCCGCCAGATTATATTGGAACACTATATTATGATAGTGTTGGTTTATTGTCTGTTTTACATGGCTTAATAACCATTACTCCAACACAGGCCTCTACTCTTAAATTCATGCCTGCAGGTATATATTCCGGTAATGTATCATTTTCTTATAAAGCGATAGATAATAATAATGAGTACAGTACTACAGAAGCAACTTATACAATTTCCCTGACTGACCCGGGTCCTGTTGCTTCCAACATAACAAATACTTCTGTACCTAGTAATGCGGGGCCAACAATATTAACTCCCCTATCAGGTACTGGCTTAATTACAAAATATATAATTACAGATCTTCCGGATCCGGCAACAGGTATATTAATAATAGACGGTACTCCTGTAAATATTAATCAGGAGATACCGGCTATGTATGCAAATAGGCTTGAATTTTCTCCAAATAATAGTTTTAGTGGAAATGCTAAATTTAAATTTACAGTTTTAGATAAATATAATGTAATCGATAATTCCCCCGCCACATTTACCATCCCTGTTACAAACCAGGCACCTTTTGCTGATGACAAATTAAGCCAGGTTATAACCAATTACATAGGCACGCCTATTCAGGCAATCCCTGCTTTAACAGCGATAGATTTTGACGGAACAATATCAGCGTTTATAATACGATCATTACCTGCCGGCGGAAAATTGTACAAAAATGGTACACTTATAAGTACTTTACCTATTGGAGGATTAAGTATTACGCCGTTTGAAGGAACGCAACTATCTTTTGATCCCGATGATAATTACGGAGGATCATCAATATTTACTTATACTGCAAAGGACAATAATAATAATATTAGTGCTTCGGCTGCCACTTACCAGTTATTAATAAATACCCCACCGATTACAAGTAATTTTATAGCAAATGCAATGTTTGGTGGCCAGGACCGTACACCATTACCCGGGTTGGTAGCTTCTGATGATGGAACGGTAGCATTTTATTCTATATTAACATTACCTAACCCAAATGATGGAACACTTTATTTAAATAATGTTCCGGTTACTAATCTTGCCCAGGTAGATTCTTTAAGTGCATTACAAATAAGTCAATTAAGTTTTCAACCTCTGGTAGCATTTGCGGGTACAATATTTAGTTATACAGCTACTGATAATACCGGTTTGATTGATGTAACCCCTGCTGTATATAATATACCCTATGTTGCTTTGGCTCCCCTGCCATTGCAATTGCTTTCGTTTAATGCTTTTAAAACCGCTACGGATGACGTGTTGAAATGGTCAACATCACAGGAAATAAATAGCCATCATTTTGATGTACAGGAAAGTAGCGATGGAACTAATTTTATAAAAATCGGAACAGTTACAGCCAGAGGAAATTCTTCAATAAAATCTGATTATTCATTTACTGATAAAAATGTTACTAACGGAACTCATTATTATAGATTAAAACTTGTTAGTATAGATGGTAATTATAAATTTTCAAACATTGTTGCTATTAAAAGAGATAGACAGATTCTATTAATAAGTAAGATAATGCCAAACCCTTTTAAAGATAAAATAGAAATAGAATTGCTATCTGAAAATAATGGCAATACCCGATTTGACATTTACGATATTAACGGAAAAAATATTAAAAGTATTAATGGAAATACCATGAAAGGATTAAACACTATCATAATAAATGGTTTGGAAAACCTCGCTTCCGGTTTATACTTATTAAAAATAAAAAACAATGAAACAGAAGTTCAGACAAAACTTTTTAAATCATCAAAGTAATAGCTGAAGATATTCTTAATAAAAAAAATTAAAGACAAACAAATGAATCAATTTTATACATTTTTAATTACAAATTTTTTAAAAACATTTGCTTTTTAAAATAATGCTATTATCTTTATGCTGTAATAGCTGCAATACTATTGCAGTATATGTCAAATTAATCTTCCCTTTCCTCTGATATAACCATTCATCTTCCTCCTCCTCTGATTAATCAACAAATTTCTGATCATATTTATTACTTTGGTCTGTTATTTGAATAGCAAAAAACTCTTCCAATTTCCTCCTGAAAAAATAATCCCTCCTTATCCTCAGGAATAAATCATTTATATTTATTTTCATTTGCGTTTTTAATATCCTTTGAATAATACATAATTATCCATCCTATACCGGTTCCCGGTAATTCATATGTATTTATTCATCTTAAAATATAAAAAAATGCAAATCACCTCTACCACTCAACGTTCAATTTTGAACAAAATGCTGTCATTGATAGCATTAATCTTCTGTTTAATTTACAGCCAAACAATAACAGCTCAAATAGGTTGTAAATCCTGTCGTCTTGGCTATCCGGATAATAGTAATCCACCAAGATCACAACAGGTTTTTAGTGAGAGCTCTATGTTAGTAGCGCTTGATCCGATACCTTCCGTTTGCGGAAAAGCTCCGGAATATGTTAAGGTATGGTATACTGATGAACATGCAATTCTTCTTGGAGTTAGAAGAGTTATTGTTAAGACATCAAACGGCACAACCACTACAGATTACCATATAACTCCCACCCCGGCAAGCCCTACATGTGTAGATCATCCTTTGGTTGGTACAACTGTACCTTCAGGTGATCAATCAGGTAATGATGTTGCTGTTGATGGAGGCCGTCCGACATGGCCGGCAGTTTTCATTACAGATCTAACTGTATATGGCGATACAAGCCGTAGGGGAGATTGGCAACGTGGCGGCACAGGTAAACCTCCAAGCCGAATTTGCGGTACCTGGAAAGCTGCTGTTAGAACAGTTGATAAAACCAGTAATCCTAATGTAGTTACAGTAATTCCTGATGCAGACCCAGCAGCAAATGGAACTAATCTTGGTGGTGGAGATGCTCCTCCCTCAGGTACTACATTCGATAAATATAGTGCAGAAGTTTCATGGAAATTAAGCGATCTGAATCTTATACCTGGTCATAGCTATCGTCTTCAGTTTATGGTGCATGATGGTGATCAGAATAAAACGGGAGGGGATGCCGGTGATACATGTACAAATTTAATGGTTCCCTTAGCCCCTTCTTCAATAGGAGATTTTGTATGGGACGATAAAAATCAAAATGGTATTCAGGATGCAGGTGAGCCAGGTATGCCGAATATCACAGTAACTTTGTACGACGCATCTGGTAATGTAAAAGGTACAACTTTCACAGATGCCCAAGGCAAGTATGCATTCAACAATGTAGATGTAAGCAACGGATGTACTCAATATAAATTAGGATTCTCGCCTCTTCCAACTAAATATACATGGACTAAAAAGCGTGCTGGTACAGATACCACATTAGATAGCAATGCGCCAAATCTTTGCCAATGCCTTCCAGGGTATACAGATTTATTTACCATTTGCCCAGGTCAGTCACGCCTGGATATTGATGCGGGAATGTTTAACCCAGGTGGTACACAAGCAGTAACAATGTCTTCTTTTACAGGAAAATATGAAAACGGAATTTCTGTTTTAAACTGGAATGCTTCATCTCAGACTGATTTAAATTCATATGACATACAGAGAAGTAATGATGGAATCAGTTTCAATAATATAGGAAATGTAAAAGCTATTAAAACCAGTTCAGGAAATTCTTATAATTTCATTGATAAACTTCCGAATGCCGGCCTTAATTACTATAGATTAAAAATGAATGAAACAACTGGTTATTTTACTTATGGTAATATAGTAGCATTAAATGCACTTTTTAAAGGTATTAAGGTAAATACTGTTTATCCAAATCCTTTTAGAAATCAAATTAAAGTCGCTATTTCAAGTGAAAATGCAGAGCCGGTAACCATTAGAATAACAGATGATGCAGGAAGACTTCTTAAAGTAAATAGGGTTATAACACAAAAAGGTAGTAATGAATTTTTATTTAATGATCTTGAAAGTCTCAAAGCAGGCTTGTACATTATCGAAGTAAAAACTCTTTACTCTTCAACCCGTACTAAAATTAGTAAGTAACTGGAATTAGGAAATTAATACACACATGAATTACCAAAATGCCTTCGTTAAAACGAGGGCATTTTTTTTACAGTTAAAACGCAATAAGAAACAAATAATTGCTTATACCATTTGGTTAATTATATTTATTTCTTAAAAATTTAATTGATGAAAAATTTTATTTTATACCTACTTGCTTTTTTTTTATTATACTCTTGTAAACTAAAAAATTATAACTCTTCCAAATCTGCTAAACCAGCTGCAGATGTATTGGCCGTAAATATGGATACATCCATAAAGCCAACTGAAGATTTTTTTATGTATGCCAATGGAGGTTGGATAAAAAGCAATGCTATACCTGCTGAAGAAAGCGCATGGGGTATAGGTAATTTGGTAATAGAAGAAAACTATAAACGCCTGCGTGAAATAAGTGAGAAAGCTGCAAAAGAAAATGCTGCAAAAGGAACTACCAGCCAAAGGATCGGCGATTTTTGGACTACCGCACTGGATAGTGCAAAAATTGAACAGTCCGGGTTAAAGCCGCTTCAAATTTGGTTCGATAAAATAAATTCAGTTCGGGATGCAACTTCATTAATTAAAGTAGCTAACCAATTAAATAATATTGGTGTGGATGCTTTGTTCGGTGATTATGTGCAACAGGATGATAAGAACAGCGAAGTGATGAGTTATAAATTATGGCAGGGCGGTATTGGTTTACCCGAACGGGATTATTATTTTAAAACCGATTCTTCCACAGTTAATATTCGAAATCAATATATAAAGCACATTGCTAAAATGCTTATACTCCAGGGACAGGATTCTGTTTCCGCATCTAACGCAGCATCAGGAATATTTACTCTTGAAACAAATCTTGCGAAATCTTCACGAAAAATTGAAGACCTGAGAGACCCATATGCCAATTATCATAAAATGGCATTCAGTGATCTTAATAAACTTTCCTCAACAATTGATTGGAAAACAGCGCTCATTAATCGTGGTGTAAAAAACGTAGATTCAGTTATTGTAGGCCAGCCTGAATTTTTTACTGCATTAGATCAGGTGTTAAAGACAACGTCTATTGACGACTGGAAAAATTATTTACGTTTTAGAACAATAAGAAACTTTGAAGAGACATTGCCCGAAGCATTTGGTGTGGAAGCATTTAATTTTAATAAATTATTAAGTGGCGCTAAACAACGAAAACCCCGATGGAAAAGGGTTATACGCATGGAAGAAACTGAAATGGGTGAACTATTGGGACAATTGTATGTAAAAGAATTTTTTAATGAGACTGCCAAAAAACGATATTCCGATCTTGTAGAATCTATTCGTGATGCTTACAAAGAAAGAATAAAAAATCTTACGTGGATGAGTGACAGCACAAAACAAAAAGCACTTATAAAACTGGCTGCCATAAAAAAGAAAGTGGGTTATCCTGATAAATGGAAAGATTTTTTATCGATGCAAATAGGCACTGAAAGCTATTTGCAGAATGTTATTAACGCAAATAGGTGGTGGCATGTTTATTACATGAATAAATTAGGAAAACCTGTTGACAGGGATGAGTGGGACATGACGCCACAAACGTATAATGCTTATTATAATCCCAGCAATAATGAAATTGTTTTACCTGCAGGTATTTTTACAGTGCCTGGCTATCGTGATGAACAACTTGATGATGCAACAGTATATGGTTATGCAGGTGCTTCAACTATCGGCCACGAAATTACACATGGCTTTGATGACCAGGGAAGATTGTATGATGAGAAAGGGAATTTAAAAAACTGGTGGACAAAAAATGATTCAGCGGAATTTACCAAGAGAGCGCAAATGATAATTAGCCAGTTTAATGCATACGAACCTTTGCCTGGATCAAAAATTAATGGTAAAGCAACACAGGGAGAAAATATTGCAGACCTTGGCGGTATACTGTTAGGCATAGATGCTTTTAAAAAAACTGAACAATATAAAAAGAATGAGAAGATTGCCAGCCTCACTCCTATGCAACGATTTTTTCTCGGATATGCTTTAGGTTGGTTGGGGCAAATACGCAATGAAAGTTTGAAGAACCGGTTAATGACCGATGTACATTCTCCTGCCAAATACAGGGTTAATGGGCCTTTTGTGGATGTAGATGAATTTTATACAACCTTCGGGATAAAATCCGGCGATAAAATGTATGTGCCTGATAGTTTACGGGTGAAGATCTGGTAAGAGACTGATCATAAAGACTGAAAAAAATAACTGCAATGAGATCTTCAGGATAATAAAAGGCAAAATAGAAAGTTGGGAAATTATACAGATCAAAAAGGGTCTATTAATGTAATACCCAGGCCTGCTTTATCACTTAAGTTTACTTTGCCATAATCATAAGTTATACCTGTTGCAATATCTTCAGCTAAAAGTAGGGGGCCGTCCATATCAACATGATCCAGTAAAGGTAATAAATGAGCAACTGCCGAACTGCCAATTGTGCTTTCATTCATACTGCCAACCATAACCTGCATACTTAGTTCACGAGCTTTCTTTATCATTCTTCTTGCAGGGGTTATACCTCCGCATTTGGTAAGTTTTATATTTACCCCATGAAAATGATTAAGGCATTTTTCTACATCACGTTCTGCAACACAGCTTTCATCAGCAAATAATGGCAATGGTGATCTTTCATATAAAAATCTCATTCCTTCCCAATCATCTTTTGCCAAAGGCTGTTCAATTAACTCAACTCCTAAATCTTTAAATGTAATTATTTTTTCCAAAGCTTCATCAGCTTTCCATGCTGCATTGGCATCAATTCTTATAATTGAAGAAGTATGTTTTCGTAATTCAGTAATTATTTCAATATCATGGTCAGTTCCTAATTTTATTTTATAAACAGGCCAAGGTTTTTCTTTAATCTTATCAACCATTTTCTCAATAGAATCAATGCCAATTGTAAAATCCGTTGGTGGAGTTTTTGAAATATCCAACTCCCATAGTTCATACAATTTTTTCCTTTTCATCTTTCCATAAAGATCCCACCCGGCGATATCCAGCGCACAAACTAAAAATGAATTTTGTGGAAAGAGATGATGACAGTAATGCCAAAAGCGTTCGGGATCTGTAAAAGAAAATTTTTCAAGCATGCTTTTTTTTGCTTCCAGGTCTTCGATCATTTTTTCAACCGGGATATTGTAATAGCTGATAGCAGGTGCTTCGCCATAACCCTTTATACCAAAGTGTTCCAGCTCCACTATTAAAGTTGGCTGATGCGTTTTTGTACCCCGTGAAATAGTAAATGGATGTTTAAAACGAAGCTTGTATGGCCTGAATTTTACTTTCATGCTCTGCCGCTCTGTGTAAGTAAGTTCCTTAATTCTATAGCAAAATCTTTTTGCTTTATCAGCTCTTCCAGCGAAATATGCATCCTGTATTTCCAAAAATGATTTGGGTTTGAAGGTTGGTTGATCCTTTCTTCGTATGCATCCTTTCTTCTCAATTTCTCATTTATTCCAAGCAGATCCTGTATTTGAAAAACGCTCCACATAGCAGGAGAATAAATGTGCTGCAAAATTATTTCCTTATTAATCGCCGGCCCGCAAAGCTCCGGCGCTTTACCATAATGACCCATTTCAAAATTGTAAAATTTTTGGGTAAGCATTTTATCTTCTTCCCACCATTCCCGAACAGTGCTCATATCGTGTGTAGACGGAGTTACAACAGAAAGGTAAGGAGCTTTTTTAGGATGAAAAAAATCAACTGCAGGATCTTTAGGCATACGTTGAATTTCCAAGCTTAAAATACCTGTTTGCTTCATAACCTCAGGCACACAATGCGGCACCATACCAAGGTCTTCTCCGCATATCAGCATATCGGTGCTTCGTTTTAGCGCAGGCAATTTTTGCATTGCTTCTTTTTTCCACAATGTATCCTGCCTGCTGAAAAAATAATTTATATACACGTTAGATAATTGGTTTTGCGTTTTTATATCAAGGTGTTGAAAGGAAGAAGTTTGCTGCATAGATATTCTAAAATGAAATTGCTGCATTTGTGAACCTTCTTTTTCAATCAGGATCACATTGCTTATCAGATCAAATAATCCTTGTTTTATTTGTTGATCATTATCTTCAGTATATTCTTCAAAATAATTTTCAACTTTTCTTTGCGTATTAAATTCTTCTTTTAATTCATATTGCCCGGCTTCTTTTACGGTTAAAAAAGTTTCTTTTATATCATCAATACTTTCGGCAAAATGTTTCTGCAAAATACTTTCTGTAATAAAAGGTTTACAATAACGCGTATAATTAAACCATATCATATTCTTATCAAATTCCGTTATGTGAATGGGAATAGCAGGAACAAATCTTCCTAAAATACCTTCAACAGCATGAATGGGTATGCTCCATATTCTAAAGAATCCAAGAATGTGATCTATGCGGAAGGAATCAAAATAATTATTCATTTGCGCAAAACGGTTACGCCACCAGGCATAATTATCCTCCTGCATTTTTCTCCAGTTGTAAGTAGGAAAACCCCAGTTCTGCCCTTTTATGGCAAAGTCATCAGGAGGTGCGCCAGCCTGTTCGTTTACATTATATAAAGATGGGTCAACCCAAACATCACAACTATTACGGGACACGCCGATAGGAATATCTCCTTTTAAAATAATTCCTTTTTTATGGGCATACTCACTTACCTCTTTTAATTGCAGGTGCAAATGATATTGAACAAAATAATGAAAACATATTTCATTATAATGAGGCTGCGATGGTGAAACTAATTTCTGAATGGCATCTTCATTATATACCTTATTTGATTTCCATTTAGTAAAATCTGCCGTATGATATTTATCTCTTAAAAAAGAATAAGCAGCATAAGGAACCAGCCATTCACGGTTCAGATCAAAAAAATCAAAATAATTAATATCTGTTAGAAAAGAATCTTTCATGGCATTAAATAATTCTTTTAGCGTAGAAATCTTAAATTTCATTACTGCATCATAATCCAGGTCAGGCTGTTGATCTAAACTCTTTTTCTTTTTATTGAGTGGTTTTATAATTGATGCATACTTTGCCCCTGCAACCGCATCCAGGTTAATATAAATAGGATGTAAAGCAAATGCTGAAATGGCAGCATAAGGATAGGAATCCTTTGCAGAATGGGTGGCAGTAGTATCATTAACAGGAAGAAATTGAAGCAACTTTACTCCTGCCTGCCGGGCCCAATCAACCAATAATTTTATATCATTAAACTCGCCGGTACCAAAACCTTTCTTACTTCTCAAACTAAATACCGGTATGGCAATCCCCGCTCCTTTCCATGTTCTTTGCAAATGTATAAACCCGTCACGTATAATTATGTGCTGTTTTTTAATAGGCTCAGCCTGTAGAATACGATCATCGCCCTCTTCATAGACAAAGGTTTTTTTCTTTGTATTATAAATACCATATTTATATTTAAGAGGAAATTCTTCTTTACCCAGATTGATTTTAATTGTGTACCAATTATCATCAGCCGTTAGTGGCAATAATTTTTTTACATCCCAATTTTTGAACAGGTTTCCTGATCCGGTAATGCATACCCATTCATCCGGATCTAATAAAGGAGCTTTTACTTTAAACTCATGAGTGTAAAATTTTGATACTCTTAGTTTAGGTGCTTTATGTTGCTCTTGCAAAAGAATCTGCTGAAAAGGTTTTGTGTAAAAAACATTTTCAATGCTTCCCTCAGAATTCCACGTATCGATTAATACAATCTCATTTGCTTTGTAAGCTAAAGGGTAAACACTCCTGTCTTTATCTGCGTCTAAAATATCACCATTTCCATCTTCACGTAAAATATATTTATAATTTATTGCATCCTGATCTTTATTACCGGAAATTTGAATAGTACCATACCAAAATTCATCATTTAAATAAGATAATGGAAATGCTTCCGGAGGCTTATTATTTCCCAGGGCCTCAATATCCCCTGAAACAAAAAGGGTTTGTCCAAAATTTGTATGATATCGTAAATAAAAATGAATTGTCATCTGGGAATAGAGTTAAAAGAGCGGCAATTTAATCAACTAAAAAGAGAATACTAAATCTTTAAAAAAAAACCACATAATGTGGGTTTATAATTCAAAATCGTATTCTGCTAAAAACAGAAGAATACATTGCCTAAAAATCAGTCATACTGCAAGGTCGATCCAACTTGAAGTTATTATATAAACTCACTGCTTTAAAATATTTAAGTGCGGCTAAAGACGTTGGCGCTTTACTCAATAAGAAGTTGACATGACTTTTTTCTTTCTCAAAAAACTTGCTGCCATTGCTGCAAAGCCTGAAACAACTCCACCGATTAATGCAGTTGCCAGCATTAATAAATACGGACTGTCAATTTTTAATATGATCAATGATACTTTATGTGCAAGAATATGTTCATTAGGGCTGCTAATCCAAAAGCTTAATACCCCCCATAATAAAAACAATGCCAGAAAGCCTGTAAGAAAACTAATGCCTGCGCTTTGGGGAATTAATGCAGCAACTATAAAAGCAACTATTGCAATGGTCCACCATGGAAAATACAGGCAGGCTGCAAAGCTTAATAGTGCTATTAGGATTATTGATGCTATGAATTTCATATGCCTCACCCCCGTTCCCTCTCCTGCAGAGAGGGAGGCCGGGTCTTTATTTATTAATTAAAAATCGTTTTTTACAGTTCAACATTATTTCAAAATTTCATCTGCACATTGGATAATTACATTTTACAGCACTTTTGAGAAATTCATTTTCCATTTTATTCTCTTATCACTTTCTTCAGATTGCTTCATTACCCAGATTGTATAATATTTTCCTGCAACCCAGGTATCAATAAAATTATCATAAAACCTGCTGCCTGGGTTACCGCTTTGCCCGCCGGGATAAACGCCATAGGCCTCAGTTTGCGGTGTTAATGAAACGATCATTCTCCAGCTTGGCCCATGATTGGATTTGGTTGCATTAATACAATGTGTCCCTCCTCCAATTGGCAAATGAAACCTACTGAAGGGTTCCAGTTTAGCAAGGTGTTCCGCTTTTGTATCTTTATATTTTGCCCATTCAATTCTGCCTTTATTTTCAGCATCTTTTAATTCTACAACTGCTTTTTTAAATGAAGCCATTACATCATCTGCAAGTGTTTCTAATTGTAAAGTATGAATATTATCTAAAAATTTAAATGCAGAATCTTTTAATACAGCTTCCAGTAAAGTACTTTCAAAAGGTTTCTTAATTACTCCAGGTGCTTTTTCAAATTCATCATTCCAAACTGTATCCTCAAAATGCTCCCATGTTAAATAAAATATTGTTGCTCCTATGGAGCTGACATCATTTCTATAATCCCATGTTCTTAAAATATTAAAATATTTTTTTTCATCATTGCTCAATTCATTCTCTTTTATATTTT
>JAYVEA010000118.1:0-4744 GCA_043749085.1 Chitinophagales bacterium | reverse complement strand
AAGCTTTAGTAACTATTTTGCTAAATGCCCAAGTTTTTGTTTTGGACATTGGGCGCGTTTCAGTAATAGTCACCAAATCACCTTCTTTACACTCATTTTTTTCATCATGTGCATGAAAGCCGGTAGTTTTTTTAATGAACTTACCATATAAAGGATGCTTCACTTTTCTTTCAACCTTTACAGTAATGGTTTTATCCATCTTATTGCTGGAAACGATGCCCACTCTTACTTTCCGCAAGTTCCTGCTTACTGTGTTTGCACTTGTTTCTCCAGCGTTTATATTTGTTTCTTCAGCCATTGTATTGTGTTTTAGCTTTCAGTAGTTGCTTCTGTTGAAACACTTTCTTTAGCTTGTGATTGTTTATTCTTTAATTCAGTCTTTAAACGGGCAAGATCTTTTCTTACGCCACGAATGGTCATTGGATTTTCCAATGGAGAAACTGCATGACCAAAAGTTAACTTCTTTAAACGCAATTCATCTTCCTGGATCCTTGCTTTAAGATCAGCTTCGTTCATTTCTTTTACGCTTCTTAAAAAATCTATTCTCTTTGACATCTTATTTCAATTTGACAGTTTGTTCGTGATAATCTCTGCTTACAACAAATTTTGTAGCAATTGGTAATTTTTGTGCAGCCAGGTTAAATGCTTCTTTTGCCACTTGTTGCGTAACGCCATCACATTCAAATAAAATTCTTCCCGGCTGAACAACAGCTGCAAAATATTCAGGGTTACCTTTACCCTTACCCATCCTCACTTCTGCAGGTTTTTTAGTGATCGCTTTATCAGGGAAAATTCTTATCCAAACATTTCCTTCACGTTTCATATGACGGGTTAATGCCTGACGTGCTGACTCGATCTGACGATTAGTTAACCAAACAGATTCCAATGCTTTTAAACCAAAGGTTCCAAAAGAAATTTCTGCACCTCTTTTAGTGTCGCCTTTCATACGGCCTTTCTGCATTTTCCTGTGCTTTGATCTTTTTGGCTGTAACATATTTAAATTTGATAATTCGATAATGTGCTGATCTGCTAATTGGTTTTATATCATTAGCACATCAGCTAATTAAACACATTGATTTTTCTATCTTCTTGGTCCACCACCGCCACGGTTTCCACCACCCTGGCCTCCGCCACCTCTTCTATCTCCACCACCCTGACCGCCGCCGCTTCTTCTATCACCACCCCTGTCACCACCACCTCTTCTATCCCCACCAAAATCAGGTCTTCTTTCACCTTGTCTTTGCTCACCACCTTCTTTACCACCACCTGCAATTATATTTGGATTAAGATCTCTCTTTGCTAAAACTTCTCCTTTACATATCCATACTTTAATCCCGATCTTACCATAAACTGTTTGTGCGAAAACATTTGCATAATCAATATCCATACGAAGTGTATGCAATGGAGTTCTTCCCTGTTTGATCTCTTCGCTACGTGCAATCTCTGCGCCACCTAAACGACCACCTACTCTCACTTTTATTCCTTCTGCTCCCATCCGTAAAGCAGAAGCGATCGACATTTTAATTGCTCTTTTATAGTTGATACGATTTTCAATCTGCTTTGCAATTGTATCAGCTACTATGTTTGCATCCAGTTCCGGACGACGTATCTCAAGGATATTTATCTGTACGTCTTCTTTGCCCGTTAATTTCTTCAACTCTTCTTTTATACGATCAACCTCGCCACCACCTTTACCGATAATGATACCGGGCTTTGATGTATGAATTGTAACGATCAGTTTATTTAATGTACGCTCAATTACAATTTTGGCTATACCACCTTTTTGGATACGGGCATTCAGGTAGGTTCTTATTTTATCATCCTCTATCAGCTTATTACCATAATCTTTTGGTTGAGCAAACCAGTTGCTTTCCCATCCACGGATGATACCTAACCTTGCTCCAATCGGATTTACTTTTTGACCCATATTTGGTTTTTTACCCCTAAATCCCCTGAAGGGGACCTAAAGAAATTTATTTTGATGTTTCGTTTTTAGTTGTTGTTCTTTTTGCTCTTGTCTTTTTCACTTCCGGTGCTGCCACTGCAACTGCTTCAACCGGCTCTTCTTTTTTTGTTGTAACCTTTTCTGCCTTTACAGGTTTTGTTGTTTTACTATCAACGATAAGCGTAACATGATTACTTCTTTTGCGAATACGATAACCCCGTCCCTGTGGAGCAGGACGCATACGACGAATAACTCTTCCTCCATCAACCATAATAGTTTTTACTATCAGGCCTGCATCTTCCACTTTTGCATCAGTGTTCTTTTGCTCCCAGTTATTGATAGCGCTCTTTAATAATTTATATAAAGGCACGGCCGGATGTTTTGGATTGAATTGTAAAACACCTAATGCTTTGTCCACTTCCATTCCACGGATAAGATCAGCCAGCAAACGCATTTTGCGGGGTGAAGTGGGATAATTATTTAGTTTAGCTACTGCTTCCATTTTATAAAATCAGTTTACGCGATTTTCTTACTTGAATGTCCTTTGAAATGTCTTGTTGGTGCAAATTCCCCTAACTTATGACCTACCATAAATTCAGTTACATACACAGGAATAAATTTGTTTCCATTATGAACTGCAAATGTGTGGCCTACAAAATCAGGAGTTATTGTAGAACGGCGAGACCATGTTTTGATAACACCTTTCTTATTTTTTCCTTCATTTATGCCCAACACTTTTCCTTCGAGATTTGCATCAACATAAGGACCTTTTTTTACTGAACGAGCCATTTTATTATTTAAGATTTTAGATGTACGATTTTAAATTTTAAAACCCTACTTTTTACTTTATCTACTCTATTTACTTATTCGGTAATTTCTTACCATTTCTTCTTTGAATTATCATTTTGTCAGAACCTTTACCTCTTGTACGGGTAATTTGTCCTTTAGCATACTTACCTGTTCTGCTACGTGGATGACCACCTGAAGCTTTACCTTCACCACCACCCATCGGGTGATCAACAGGATTCATCGCAACACCTCTTACTCTTGGCCTGATACCTCTCCACCTGTTTCTTCCTGCTTTACCCATGCTCTGCAAACTATGATCGCTGTTACTAACAACACCAACTGTTGCATAGCAATTGATCAATATTTTTCTTAATTCGCCACTTGGCATTTTTAATACAGCATATTTATCTTCTTTATTAGAAAGCTGTGCTGATGCACCTGCACTTCTAACCAACTTACCACCTTGTCCGGGCTGCATTTCAACATTGTGAATTGTAGTTCCTAAAGGCATGCTCTTTAGTTGTAAAGCATTACCAAGTTCAGGCGCAACGCTGTCTCCACTTAATATTGTAGCTCCAACCTGCAACCCTTGTGGTGCAATGATGTAACGCTTTTCACCATCACTATAATTAACCAAAGCAATAAATGCACTGCGGTTTGGATCGTACTCAATTGTTTTTACTACTGCAGGAATATCTTTTTTATCTCTTTTAAAATCAATAACACGATACATTCTTTTGTGTCCACCACCCAGGTAACGCATGCTTCGGCGACCTTGTGTATTACGACCTGCTGTGTGGTGAACTTTTTCCACCAAACTTTTTTCAGGAACGTTGGTTGTTATTTCTGCGTATGCATTTCCAATTCTCCAACGGGTTCCTGCTGTAATCGGTTTATATTTCTTAAGTGCCATTTTATTTTTTTATTTGTCAAACTTTGCGGTGCTGACCACCATTACTTTTATATTTTAAACGTTGCCGTACAGGTCAATTGTTTCTCCTTCTGCTACTGTTACAATTGCTTTTTTCTTAGCAGGCTTACGGCCGGAAACGATCCCTGATTTTGTATTACGTGATTTTGCTTTTGAAGGCATAACCAATGTATTCACATTCTCCACCTGGATACCATAGAATTCTTCTACAGCTTTTTTTATTTCCAGTTTGTTTGCTTTCCTGTCTACCACAAAAGTGTAACGGTTCTGCTTTTCAGTTTGCCTGTTCACTTTCTCTGATAATACCGGTCTTATTAAAACGTCAGACAGTTTCATGTCTATTAATTATTTAATTATAAATTAGCCTATGCTATTTCTGTATGTTCTTCTACAAATATTTTTGCTGCACTTTCTGTGAAAACCAAAACATTTGCATTTACTATATCGTATGTATTTATATCGCTTAACAATGCTCCGCATACAGTTGGAACATTTCTAAGGCTTCTATAAACATTATCGTTGTAATCGGGAATTATAAAACAGGTTTTTTTACCATTGACATTTAAAACTTTTAAGATGTCAACAAATTCTTTTGTTTTTGGTGTTTCAAGATTGATATCTTCAATAATCATGATGCTGTTCTCTTTAGCTTTATGGCTAAGAGCGCTGATCTTTGCGAGGTCTTTTACTTTTCGGTTCAATTTAATATCATAACCATGAGGTTTTGGGCCAAAGATAGTACCACCACCTTTATATAAAGGGTTACGAAGATTACCTTTACGACTTCCGCCAGTACCTTTTTGTTTGTGTAATTTTTTAGAAGAACCTTCAACTTCAGCACGGGTTTTAACCTTATGTGTTCCCTGGCGCTGTGCAGCTAAATATTGCTTAACTGCCAAGTAGATAACGTGATTGTTTGGCTCAACACCAAATATCTCTTCGGGCAGCTCAATTGTTCTACCTGATTTTTCTCCCTTTACATTTAATATATCTAGTTGCATTATTTCTGGATTAAAACGATTGAACCATTGTGACCCGGAACCGAACCACTTATTAATAAATAATTTTTTTCAGGAAAT
>JAYVEA010000117.1:0-4749 GCA_043749085.1 Chitinophagales bacterium | reverse complement strand
AAAGAACCAAAATTTACCGGCAGAGAAGGAATTGTATTGATGCCCGAATCAAAGCTGGTAAGTGTAAGCGTTTGCCTGAAGGTAGTAATCCCTTTTTTTTCAACAGTATCAATCTTTCCGCGAATTACAACTTCAAAGTGACTAAAACTATCGGGAACCTCGAACCAGGTAACATGATATGCATTCAGTGGGAAAGTGGCTTCTACATTATATTTTAGCTGTTCGCCAATTAAAATTTGTTTTTTATCAACAGTGGTTTTTAAAGTAGGTACCTGGGCTGAACCAAACTGTAGACTACATCCAAAAACAATAAATAATAAAACTCTTTTCATCTCTGCTTTTTCAATCCCGCAATTCCGGGACGGTTTGCCACTACATTCTTTTAATAAAAAATTGTTGTAAAATTTTTACATAATCTTCATCGGTGCGGATATGTAACAGCTCGGCACTCGCTTTTCTGAAGATCGTTTTACATAGGGCGCTTTCTTCCAGGAAATTTTGCTGATAATTATATTGTACCATTTTATCGCTCGTATCAAGCCATTTACTTTTACCTGTTTCAAGATCCTGTACCTGAACAAGTCCGATATCAGGTAACTGCATATCCATTTTATCATACACTTTTAAACCAATTACATCATGCCTGCTTCCGATCACTCTCAAACTATCATCATATTTATCATCTAAAAAATCACTCATTATAAAAGCAATACTTTTTTGCTTGGATGAACGGGTGAAATATTTTATTGCTTCATTTAAATTTGTTCCTTTGCCTTTAGGCTGTGCTGTAAGTAGCTCCCGAACAATATACAACGCATGTTGTTTTCCTTTTTTAGGAGGAATGTATTTCTCTACCTTATCACTAAAAAATATCACCCCTACTTTATCATTATTATTGATAGCGCTGAAAGTGAGCACAGCACCAATTTCTGTTAGCATATCTTTCTTTCGCTGGTGCGTTGTGCCAAATAAAGAACTGGCGCTTACATCAACCAATAAAATAACAGTGAGTTCTCTCTCCTCTTCAAAAACTTTTGTAAAAGGATGAGAATATCTAGCACTTACATTCCAGTCAATAAAACGCACATCATCACCATGTGCATACTCTCTCACTTCCCTGAAACTCATACCGCGGCCTTTAAAAGCAGAATGATACTCACCTGTAAACATGTGTGTAGTAAGCCTCCTGCTTTTTATCTCAAGGTCCTTTACTTTTTTTTGTATGTCGGCGATAGATAGCATTAAAAAGTTGTCTGTTGACAGTTGTCGGATGTCAGCCGTTAATTATTTTAAATCAGAGTTTTCATAATAAGTTATTAGTCCATTTATTATTCTTGCACATTCATTAATATTTTCAGAAATTTTATTAAAGTCTTCTGATTTAAGAATACCGATCATTTCAGCAATATTCAATAATGTTTCCAGTTCATACAAAGAGCCACGGGAAATATGCAGAAATTGAGTTGTATCTTTTTTATAATTTCTACCAATTCCCTCAGCAATATTTGCTGGTATGGAAACGGCTGCTCTTTTAATTTGAGATGTAAGACCATATAGTTCTTCTTTTGGAAGATTCTTTACTGGTAAATAGACTTCTTTTACCAATTGCATTGATTTTTTCCTTGCTTCCAAATTTTTATATGACTGCATAACCTGCATTTACTGGCAACTGCCATCTGACAACTGTCAACTTTCTCATGGCACATTAACTATTTTCAAAATCTCCCCAATGATCATTTCAACAGTAACATTTTCTGCTTCGGCTTCGTAGGTTAACCCAATACGGTGACGCAAAACATCCCTGCAGATATTTCTTACATCTTCAGGAATTACATAGCCTCTCTTATTTAAATAGGCATATGCCTTTGCTGCCAATGCAAGATTGATACTTGCTCTTGGCGAACCGCCAAAACTTATAAGTGGCTTAAGTTTGGGAAGATTATACCTGTCAGGATAACGTGTTGCAAAAACAATATCCAAAATATAATGCTCCACTTTTTCATCCATATACACCTGGCGAACCAATTCTCTCGCCGTTATAATTTCCTGTGTTGCAACAACCGGATTTATTGTCGGTTGCTTCATTCCCTGCACATTTTGCCGGATGATATTTTGCTCTTCTGTTTTTGTTGGATAATCAATTATTACTTTCAACATAAACCTGTCAACCTGTGCTTCGGGTAAAGGATAGGTTCCTTCCTGCTCTATCGGGTTTTGTGTTGCCAGAACAAGAAACGGTTCTTCAAGATTGTAAGAACTGTTGCCAATCGTTACCTGTCTTTCCTGCATCGCCTCCAGCAGAGCGCTCTGCACTTTTGCAGGGGCTCGGTTAATCTCATCTGCCAAAATAAAATTAGCGAAGATGGGGCCTTTACGAACCACGAATTCATTTTTCTGCTGGTTATATATCATGGTACCCGTAACATCCGCTGGTAAAAGATCAGGCGTAAATTGTATCCGGCTAAATTTTGCATTGATGGTTTGTGCCAGCGATTTAATGGAAAGTGTTTTTGCCAGTCCCGGTACACCTTCCAGTAAAATATGGCCATTACTTAAAAGGCCGATCAATAATCTTTCTACCATGTGGCTCTGACCAATTATCACTTTTCCTATTTCATCATGTATCTTATCAATAAAAGTTGCGGAATGCGTTATTCTCTCATTGAGTAAACGAATATCTTCTGCGGTTTGTAGCATAAATAAAAATTAATGCGTTTAAAAAAGTTGCGGCATGCAAAATACGAATACCCGTAAACAAAAATGCTGCCATGCCACCGGCAACAGGAAAACTATGTTAATTTTAACGCTAAAATATACATTATGGTAGACCAACAATTAATTACAGCCAGCAACCAGCTTGAAGGTTACAGGATAACCAAACATTTAGGAATAGTGCGTGGCATAACGGTTCGCTCAAGAAGTATATTCGGAAATATCGGTGCAGGATTGCAAACATTAGTAGGTGGTAAGATCACCATTTTTGTTGAGCTGTGCGAAAGAACAAGGGAAGAAGCATTTCAGGCGCAGATACAAAACGCCAATGAAAGAGGTGCTAATGCTATTATTAACATCCGCTACGATGCCAATGAAGTAATGAGCGGAGTTACTGAAGTATTGTGTTATGGAACGGCGGTGCAGGTGGTTAATGTGTGATGGAAGAAGTTAGATATTAGATCAAATTGTGAATGATAGTGTGAAAGATAAAATTGGTTATGTATTTCGGGTTATCAAAACAGTTGATAAGGTTTCAGAAAAGTTTTTGAAGCACCTCGAAGGAACAGAAGGGCTTTATGAAATAAGAATTGAAGCCGGAAGCAACATTTACCGAATCTTCTGCTGCTTTGACAAAGGAAACTTAGTTGTGTTATTTAATGCCTTTCAAAAGAAAACACAAAAGACACCTAAACAGGAAATAGAATTAGCACTGAGACTAAAAAAAGAATATTTCACTTTAAAAGATAAACAAAATGAAAAAGAACGCAGCCATAAGAAACGCTAAAAACTTCGATGACCTTTTAGATATACAATATGGAAAAATAGGAACTAAAAAGCGTGATGAGTTTGAAGAGAAAGCACAATATTTCGTTATCAGCGAAACACTTAAAGATGCAAGAAAAAAAGCTAATCTAACTCAGGAACAACTTGCAGACAAAGTGGGAACTAAAAAAAGTTATATCTCACGACTTGAAAATGGCAAGTGTGACATTCAGCTTTCAACCCTTTACAGAATTTTTGAAGACGGACTTGGTAAACGAATTAGCTTACTTATTGGCTAAAAAATCCTTAACTCAAATACTTCCCAACAATAGGCAATCTTCTTCCTACACCAAATGCTTTTGGAGAGATTCGGATAACAGGACAAAACTGGTTTCGTTTGTATTCATTGATGTTTACGAGTTTTAAAACCCTGTCAACTAAAGCAGGCTCAAAACCCTGTTCTTTTATCTGATCAGGTCCTTGCACTCTTTCAATGTATTGGTATAATATTTTATCAAGAACAAAATATTCAGGTAGGCTATCACTGTCTTTTTGATCTGGTCGTAATTCTGCCGAAGGCGCTTTGTTGATTATGTTTGATGGAATTATCTCTTTCTCCCGGTTTATATATTTTGCCAGTTCATAAATTTGAAGTTTGTAACAATCGCCGAGAACACCAAGCCCGCCGGCCATGTCACCATACAAAGTTCCATACCCTGTAGCCAGTTCACTTTTGTTGGAAGTATTGAGCAAAATATATCCGAACTTATTGGCAATCGCCATCAATAAATTTCCTCTTATCCTGCTCTGAATATTTTCTTCCGCAAGGCTGAATGGAAGATCTTTAAAAACAGGTTTCAGTTCTTTTAAAAAATCTTCATAAATATTTTTTATAGGAATTATATCATAAGGATTGCCATTGTTCTTGCTTAATTTTTCGGCATCATCAATTGAATGTGAAGATGAATATTGCGAAGGCATTAAAACAGCTCTTACATTTTCACAACCCAAAGCTGTGCAGGCAAGGGCAATCACCACAGCGCTATCAATACCGCCACTGCTGCCAACAATTGCTTTGCTAAAACCCATCTTTGTAAAATAATCTCTTATACCAAGGATCAATGCATCATGCACCTGTGCTATATTTAAACTTTCGGTTAATTGAACGGGCTCCAAAAGCAGTTCCGGAACAGCCTTCGCCGGTTTTATAACAGGTGCATCAATTGTTCCGTCATCATTTAAAATAATTTCTTCCATGTGCTCTTTAAACTG
>JAYVEA010000116.1:0-4754 GCA_043749085.1 Chitinophagales bacterium | reverse complement strand
AAAAGACCATTCCTTTATTATTTCCAGGGATTTATTTCCCATTTCCTGTAACACGCTTTTATTTTTAATGACGAGGTTCATTGTATTTACCAAGTCTTTCAAACTATTTCTTTTAAAAATATATCCATTGACCCCTTCTTTTATAAGATCAATTCCACATCCACATCTATTACTAACAATTATCACTCTTGAACATGCCATAGCTTCATTAACCGATAGCCCCCATGTTTCCACAGGTCCCTTTGATGGAAGAATAAGCGCATTACCCAAACGGTAAGCAACCGGCATTTGTGATTGATTTTGAAAATCAATAAAGTGAAGATTGTTAACAGATGAATATTTACTTTTTATTATTTTTTCCAAAGGGCCGTTTCCTATAATAATTAAATGTGCTTCCTTATCTTGTATTTTTTTAAAAGCATGTATTAAGATTTCAGGAGATTTTTTATACTCTAATTTGCCAGCATATAAAAACACAATATCAGTAGCTTTTATACCCAATTTATTACGCCATATTAAAGCATTTTCATTATAAACATCATGTCTGTCAAAAAAACGCTCATTATCAACAGCATGCGGAGCGAATATTAATTGCTTTTCTTTAATGCCATGTCGTAAAAAATATTGTTTATTATTTGTGCCAACATATAAAGCAATATCTATATGACTATAGACCCATCTTAAAAAAAATGTTCTAAGAAGTAATTTTAATCCCCATCTTTCAGCAAGTAAGGTTGAATCACCACGAAATATAATTTGTATTTTATTACTAAAATACCGTAAGCAGTTTAAATGGCTATGAAAACTCCAACCGATAACTAATAATGTATCAGGCTGCCATTTTTCAACCTCTGCATTAAGTGTAGGATTAATAATTCCTAAAAAATGATGAGTTCCCGGTTTAGTTGAAGTATTATTTACAAAAGTATAATCATATCCCTCTAGCAATGGTATATCCCATTGAATATTTTTACCAAAACCAGGGTCATATTTAGGGCCTTGCTTTGATTGAGACCATGTATAAAAAACTTTGATGGTTAAATTACCTCTTGTGTGCAACATTTTAAACAAAGGAGCATAATATTGAATGGGATGAGTAGTAATTATCGCTAGCTTCTTCATTAAAAAGTTTTTCCTAGTACTGAAAATTTGCGGGAATTATTAACTCTTTCTTCCACAAAATTTTTATCCTTTATATAAATCGTATTCCCATGTTCAAAAAATTTTGGTAATCTTTCCAATACTCTATGAAATGGCTTATATGAATATGAGAAAAAATTATAAGATAGTAAAAAATCATGCACCTCCTGATTTGTAATACCATAGCGATTGCCTGAATCATTTAATTCAATAATTATAGCTTTTAATTCAGAACTTGCTAAAACATTATGACCGCCTTTCAAAACATTAAGTTCAAATCCTTCAACATCTATTTTTAATAATGAAGGATGTAAATGAAAAAATATACTGTCTAATGTATCTATTTGTACTTCAATTGTATCATTAACATTAAAATCATCTTCGGTTATAACATGATTTATTGTGTCAAGTTCTTTGGTAAAAAGTAAACTACATTTTGATGCTCCAACTCCTTTATTATAAGATGTTACTAAAAGCTCCAAATCGTTTATTTGTATATTATGTTTTAGATGGTTAAATGTAGTAGGTATCGGCTCTATAGTAATGGTCCTTGCTTTAGAAACACCTGATGCTAAAATGGTATAGGCGCCAATGTTTGCCCCAATATCTCCAAACAAATCTTCTTCTCTAAGAAAATGCAACAAGAAGGCCATGTCCTCAAATTCATGAAGCCCAGCATATAAATTACCTGTTGCTCCTGTCATTCCCTTCTTTATAATTAATTTACTATCTTCTATAAAAGGAAAAATAAAACTGAAAGGATACAACCTTGAAAAAATTTGCCATTTAAAAATTCTCAATAAAGCATTCAGCCTATTTTCTTTTATTAAGGGATGTTTATTAACAAAATGCAAAATCTGAAAAAATTTTCTCATTAAAAATTATTTAATAAATCTGCAAGTTTACTGGTAATGTTTTTTTTGGAATATTATTCAAATATATTTCATATATACAGCTGTAGTGGCAGAATGTAAAAGGAAAAATGGGTTAAGTGAAAAGTACTTATGATAAACTTTTAAGAAGTATAATATGGTTTAGTAATATCAATAATAAATAGACCGTCTGCAATTTCTAAATGAACTAATCCATCTAAATAAGAAATGCTGACAGGCTATTCAAAGATTTCTTTCTGCCACTATAAAGTGGTTTCGTACCAGTCAACAATTAACTCTATACCCTTTTGCATATTTATTTTTGGTGACCATCCTAATCGCTGATGAATTTTCTCGATATCAATTGAGCGTCTGCGAATATTATCAATGTCCCTTTCCGGAACATTTTCTATGATTAGGTTACCAACTTTTTCATTAATTAATTTTGCCAAAGTATTTACTGAAGTTTCAGTACCTGTGCCAACATTAAAAACCTCTCCGAGTGCTTTTGGGTGTACTGCTGAAAGTATTGTAGCACCTACAGCATCAGTAATAAAGGTATAATCCCTGGTTTGTTCACCATCCCCAAATATTAACAGTTTTTCCCCCATTAATGCATTATGAACAAACTTTCCCAAAACACCACAATAAGGATTTCGTGGGGATTGCCCAAACCCATACACGTTTGAATATCTTATACTGCTGGTAGGTATATCATAAGCCTTGTTATAAATTACTGTGTAATTTTCACCAAGCAATTTAGTTGCTGCATAATTGCTTAAAACATATGTTGCATCCTCTTCACTTGTTGGAAAGCGGGTAGACCTCCCGTAAACGGAACAGGAAGAACTATAAATAAAACGATCCAATTCAGGCAACTTATTGTTCCTTATAAATTCCAATATTAATAAAGTGCTTTCTGCATTTACACGCAAATCATCTAAAGGATCGCTGCCGGAAGCTGAAATTTGTTTACAGGCAAGATGAAAAATATAATTTACTTTTTTCAATAGAGGAAATAGCTTATCAGTTTCCAGCACTGATATTTTATGGTATTCAACTTTTTTTATATCATTTCCTAATATGGCTTCTGAACTATTAGCGCAATTATCAACTACTATTATATAACAACCAAAATCATTTAATAAAGTTTTCACAAGGTTATGTCCTACAAAACCCAACCCTCCTGTTACTAAAATTTTTTTGCCTTTTATTTTTTCATAATAATTGATCATATCACGCTAATAATTTATTAATGGGTTCTAAAAAAGCTTTTGTCATCCCCAGTCCAGTATTTGCCTGTATTAACGGATGTGAGAGATCAACACCTGTAAAGCTATTTTTTTCAGCAATTGCTTTTTTGATTATTTCTGTTAAAAGATTTACCCGTTGTACTGGTAATCTATCCTTTGATTGACTATAAACAACTACATAAGGAAAATTTATTTCAAGTAATAACTTAGCGGGAAAGGAATCCTCGTGAACAAATGCAACAAATGGTTTTTTTGAAACTAATAAGCCCACTAATTTAGATGCTGCATAATATGGTACCATCCCTCCTATTAATAATAATACATCTGCCTGCAAAGTTAGTTCAACCGCCTTGCGGTATGTTACTCTCGAGGGATATTCTGTTGTATATTCCTGCATATTATTATCTAATATCCATTTGTTCATTTGAGGTTTTGCAGGCCTTCCTGCCACATAACTTGTTCCAAAAAATTCAATTTGCAATGGCAGCGTTTTACCTACTTCCGCTAAAGCCGGCATCAAACCATCCAATACAGCGTAGCAATCAGCCCATATAACTCCAATATACCTTATAACAATTTTATCATTTTTTATAGCGGCCAACTGCTTACGCAGCAAATCAAAATCATTTTGCTCAGCACCGTAGGGAACTGCAATAAAAGTTTTTTTTTTAAGAAATGGATAACGTTCTAACAGGTTATCATTTATTCCCTTAGAAACAGCATAAATTATAGAAGCATGCTTACAAACGATTTTTTCCATTCTCCTTGAAATCCAGTGAGAAAGACGATTTTTGATTGATTTTTCTCTTTCATCCAAATGATGTACCCATGGATCAATAAAATCAATCCCGTATGGAATTCCAGTTAATTTTTTAATTAACGGTGCAATCATTAATATATACCATGGGGGCACCGGATAAAGCATAAAATCAGGCTTTTCTTTTTTAGCGTATTTCCTAAGCTTAAAAAAAAGATAGGGCATCATACGCAACCCCAGATCTCCGAATTTTAATTTTCTTGCCTTTTGCTGATCAAAAGAATTAACTATTACAAGTTTGAATTTATCTCCGGCAAGATCAACCATCCATGGATCCTGCATATCCACACGATACTTTGGATCAACCGTAAATACGGTGGGATAATACCCTAAAGAAGCTGCATGCTGCACAATTAATCTAATTCTTTGAGAAGGTGGCATAGCAGAAGGAGGAAAGTATGGTGCTATTATGAAAAGTTTTTTCAAAATGGACAAATTTGTTCTATTGGTAAACACTTTTAATTAAGGTTGTGAAATCCATTTCTGTTAATCCGCTATTAGCTACCATCCGGGTTTGCTCACTCCAATATTGTATTCTGCCTATTGATTGTGTTTCTTTAAAAATAGCTTTAGCCATTTCTTTAGGTGTATCGGTTATTAACAAGTTCCCATTTTTCCAGTAATATCCCCGCATTCCTGCAGTTGTAGTAACTATAGGTATACCCCAGCTAA
>JAYVEA010000115.1:0-4759 GCA_043749085.1 Chitinophagales bacterium | reverse complement strand
GATGAGAATGGATGATTAAATTAAATCCGGCCAATCATTTTTATCATAAATGCCATTGTTCAAAACCATCCCCGCTTCCTGAACATCCATATCATCCAGATAGGAATAATAAGCATCATACCTACTGCTAAATAAAATCCGAACTGATTGTGCAGCCATGGAATTCTTTCGAAGTTCATTCCAAAAATTCCACCGATTACTGTGGCTGGTGCAAGTAAACATGTTACCACCGCCATCACCTTCATCACTTCGTTCATCTTTAAATTTACATTGCTTAAATAAAGGTCCTGGAGGTTTATCATCATATCACGATAGTTCTCTGCCAGCTCGTTTGCCTGTACGATATGATCATAAACATCTTTAAAATATTTTTCAGTTTTTTCATCTACAAGATCGCTTTCACTTCTCAAAATGCCATTGATAACTTCCCGTACAGGAGAGATGCTTCTTTTTAAAACTATCATCTCTTTACGAAGCATATTGATTTTTGAAAGTGTTTTTGTATCTGCCCGCCTCGTTATATCTTCTTCCAGCGCCTCAATACCCTCACCTAATTTTTCCATCACCAGGAAATAATTATCAACTATCATATCTATCAGTGAGTAAAATAAATAGTCAGCGCCACTTTGTCGTATTTTACTTCCGACAATTTTTATTTTCTCCCTTAAAGGATTAAAAACATCTTTTGTATCATCTTCCTGGAAGCTAATAACAAAATTTTTACCCAGCACAATACTTATTTGTTCCCCTTCCACTGAATTATCCGTTTCATTAAAATAAAGCATATTCAGAAGGCAGAACAATAAACCATTCAACTCATCCATCTTTGGCCTCTGCCCGGTACTGAGAATGTCCTCCGCAATAAGAGGATGTATTCCATAATGATTGCATATATCTTCAACATCATTTTTACGTAAGCCATCAACATTAATCCAGCTGGATTTTGCAGAATCAAGAAATTTATAACAAGCCGGCAAAGAAGTAACCTCTTCTGTTTTTACTTCATCACTATTATAATCATAAACAAAAATCTTTGTATGCTCTGGCTCTTTTCTTTGTGGAGCAATTGTGGGGTTTACCTGTAAAACCTTTTTTGTCCTGATAAGTTCAAGAGGGTTGATCAAAATATTTAAATATTTTCCTGACCTGAGTTTTTGCAGCATGGTTTAAGCTATAAAATAAATTATTATTGAAAATTACGATGAAAATAATTTAATAAGAAGAGAAATAAAATGAAGGTGCCTTACTAATTATGCGGAATTTAATATACTCCCGGTTTTAATTTTTATTGCTAACTGTTTCCAATACCAAAATACTCTTGCGCTCCTGGAAGTAACGCATTAAAGCATTATCCAATGTTGGAAGCACGATTCCCTTTTCACTTTTTAATACGCTGTATTTGGGACGAGGTGCTCTCCAATTTAAAAGATGCATTGGTTGACCTTCTACCAGGTCGGTGTCTAACCCTGCTTTATCTGAAACTTTTCTTGCCAGGTCTGCCCATGTTATTCTTCCCTTATTTGTTACATGCCAAATCCCATTTTCTTCATCTATTAACAGGTCAAGAGATACATTTACAAGGTCAGGAACATAAGTAGGTGAAATAAAAATATCATCAGCGGCAACAAAATATTTATTTTCAGAAAGGGTATTAACCACGTTACTTACAAAATTATATTCATCCCACGGTCCAAAAAACGAGCTTGTTCTAATAACAAGGGCATTAGGATTAATGTTTAAAACTGAAGTTTCAGCTTCGGCCTTACTTTTGCCATAAATATTAAGCGGGTTTATTTTATCGCCTTCTAAATAAGGCTGCAGGCTTGTTCCATCAAAAACCAGGTCGGTAGAAAAGGTCAAAAATTGTATTCCATATTTTTTGCAGGCCACAGCCAATAAATAAGGAGCAAGAGAATTATCCTGGTAACATTTTTCAATTTCTGTTTCTGCATCATCAACCCTTACAAAGCCCGCTGCGTTTATGATAGCCCATGGATTATATTTTTTAATTGCATCTTCAATTTGTATTTCATTAGTTATATCAAGCTCCTGCCTGCTGAATAATTTAAAATTTATAGAGCGGAATCCGCATATTTTTCCAAATGCTTTTCCAAGTGTTCCACGTTTACCAATAATTAATACAGGCTGAGAATTATAATGGTCAGGTAAAGCAGATTTTGCATTAAAAGACTTTTCATAAATAAAGCGAATGTCTCTTTGCCACCATCCTTTATGTTCTAGTAATGGATGAGAGAATTTTTGCCCTGATACTAAAGCTTTGATAACTGATGCCAATGCCGTTGCCCTTGGAATTCCGGAAGTTAAATCAAATGCGCCCGGCTCATAACTCATTTTTTTTGAAGTAAGAAGTTTATCCCATCCATAAGAGCCAAATAATGCCCATGGAGTTACAGCCTTGATATCTAATCCTTCACTTTTAAGAGTTATACAAATGTTCCACACTTCTTTCAGCCATCTTGCCTGGTCTTCTCTGCCGCAGTTAAGTTGTACTTCAGTTATTGCCATCGGTAGCTGGTACCTCTCCCAGGCTTCCTTTAACAGTACACCTAACCCGCTGGGTTGTTCATGAGGAACTCTTACTGCCTCCACATCCGCATACGTTTGCAATTCGTTGCCTCCACGTGTAAATAATGGATATCTTTTATAATCTTCATCGAGAAACCGTTCGGAAGTTATATAATAATTGAAGCCCATAATATTCGGTGGGCATGTATTCTCTAAAAAGAAATTTAAAATAGCTTTCTGTATTCCTAATCTTAAAAAATAGCTCCACATTTTGTGGCCGGGTTTTATTTTTCCGCATAACAAATCATAAGTAAGCCATCTCCGTTCGTTTTCAAAATTTGCCTGGTATTGTAAAGAGGGTGAGCAATATGTTTTACCAAGGTCCTCTGTTTGTATAAGCTTAGCAGAAGGATTAATTTTACGGATGGCACTCATTGCCAACACAACACCCTTCATTTGATTTAAAAGCATCCTGGCAAAGCTTACATCGTTCTTTGCATGCGGATACCAAAAGCCATACAACCCACTAAAACGTGCTGTTGTAAGCGGCTCATTAACCGGGGTATAATATTCTATCCACGGAAATTTTTTGGCTACTTTTTCCGCATAATTTGCCAGCTTTTCCGGAAAGTTTTCATCCAGCAAATTCGTATAAACAGGCCCGCTTCCATGATGAACCAATCCGGCAATAGGTTTAATACCATTATCGGTTAAGGTGGCCAGTTGCTTTTCTGTCCAACTCCAATCTATTTCTATATCCGGTACAGGTTGATGACGCTCCCATAAAACAGGATACCGAAAGGTTTTTATACCAAGGTCGGCAATAAGAGAAAGATCATTTTCTCTTTTGTAATGATTAGCATATTCCAGCTGGTCAAGATAAGAATCATTAATCCTGTTTATGGTGCATTCTATACCTCCCCAAAGCTCAAGATTGCTGGAGCTTGCTTGTTGTAACTTTTTGTCCGTTGACATGAGTTTCCGGTTGACGCTGCATAAGTTTTTTAAACAGGGTTAGTGATTGGGCTACTACCTGGTCCATATTATAATATTTATAAGTAGCAAGTCGCCCAACAAAATAAGTATTTGTCATTGCAGCTGTAAGCTGCTGATATTTTTTGTATATCTCGGCATTTTCCGGCCTGGGAACAGGATAGTACGGATCTCCTTCGGCTTTAGGATATTCATATACAATAGTTGTTTTAGGATGTTTTTGGCCTGTTAGGTATTTAAATCCGTTATCCTTGTATATGGATGTTCGTTTGGATAGTTTACCGTCCCGGTTGGCTGATGATTCTCTGCTTCTACTGTTTCAAATTTAAATTCCAGTGAACGATAAGGAAGTTTTCCATAACAATAATTAAAGTAAGCATCTACCGGACCTGTATAGATTATAAATTTATGCGGGATGCTGTCCACAATCTCCTTATAATCCGTATTCAACATTATTTTAATGTTGGGATGAGATAACATTTTCTCAAACATTTTTGTATATCCATATAAAGGCATTGACTGGTATGTATCAGTAAAATACCTGTCATCTTTATTTGTTCTTGTAGGCACCCGTGCTGTTACGGAAGCATCGAGCTCAGAAGGATCAAGATCCCATTGCTTCCTGGTATATCCTCTAAAAAATTTTTCATATAATTCACGGCCCACTTTACTTACTACCACATCTTCGGATGTTATTATTCTGTCTACTTTTTCTGCTTTTGATTTAAAAAAATCTTCTACCTGGTCAGAGTTAAGATTAAGACCATACATCTGATTAATGGTATTTAAGTTGATTGGTATCGGAACCAGCTGCCCATCTACGCTTGCCAAAACTTTATGTTCATATTGCCTCCATGGTGTAAATTGGCTTAGATATTCAAACACATCTTTTGAATTTGTATGAAATATATGGGGCCCGTATTTATGAACTAATATCCCATCTTTATTGTAATAATCATACGCATTACCACCTATGTGATTTCTCTGATCTATTATTAAAACTTTTTTTCCTGATTTTGAGGCCAGTCTTTCTGCAAGAACACTTCCTGCAAAACCTGCTCCTACTATTAGATAATCAAACATATACTTCCTCCTTGTTGTTTAAATTTTTTAAAATGTTGTT
Source organism: Chitinophagales bacterium (assembly GCA_043749085.1). Lineage (GTDB taxonomy): Bacteria > Bacteroidota > Bacteroidia > Chitinophagales > Chitinophagaceae > Ginsengibacter. Next base: position 117 of record JAYVEA010000115.1, on the reverse strand, counting down.
TGCTTCGCCATTCAGCTTTGTTTTTATTGTACCGGTGATATGCTGCACCATTTTACTCCATGTTTTATCCCAGGAATTCTGCGAAAGAAAAAGATCAACCTTTTGAAGCCATTCCCC
>JAYVEA010000114.1:0-4768 GCA_043749085.1 Chitinophagales bacterium | reverse complement strand
TTAGAAGTCGCTTCAAGTATTTAAAAGCATTTTGTCGCCATTCAATATTTTTATTATCTATTATCTGTTCAAAAATGTTTTCATATGTTCTTTTGAATAAGTCCCAAAATAAATATGGATTCATAATTAAATAGCCTTCCCTCTCAAAAATTATATAAGGTTTATCAACTTCATGCGATAAATAAACGCCCCTTGCTTGATAACCATGATTAAAGGTATTTCTCTGGTATTTGTGAATTACATCAGAGTACCTTTTAATTGACTTTTTATCATCTTTTCCATGAATCTTTTTAAAAGAAATATAAAATCTTTTGGACGGTTTATAAGAAAGATTTTTGTCCATGAGCTGATAAATTGGGGTAACAATTGCTTTTGATTGTTTATTGTCGTTTTCTTCTTTAATCTTGTCTATGTTACATATAATATGTCCAATCGTTTCAATTGATAAAAATGTAAGTACGATCAATGCAAAAGGACTCCAAATTTTATAGTTACCCAGTTCATCAATTAAAGAAAGTTCATTGACTTGTCGAATAAGCAAAGTGTCAATTCTGGATTTCAGAATTAGTAACTCTCTTTGCTCATCGGAAATCTTTCTTACTTCACCATATAGTATAGGACCACCTTCAGGCTTTTCTCCGAAATATGTATTATCAGGAACTGGCATTTATAATTTTATATACTAATAATTTAAATATTTTTCCTACAACCTCTCCTGCCACTTCATCACCATTTCATTTTTCCAGCTAACAAAATCTTCTGCTGCAATATGCTCACGGGCTTTGGTAACTATATCTAAATAAAAAGCAAGGTTGTGTATGCTGGCTATCTGCAATCCTAAAATTTCTTTACTCTTTATTAAATGCCGCAGGTAAGCTTTGCTATAATGGTTGCTCACTTCGCAATCAATGCCATCATCAATAGGTGAAAAATCTTTCTCCCATTTCTTATTATCAATATTTATTACACCATTGCTGGTAAATAACATTGCATTGCGGCCATTACGGGTTGGCATCACGCAATCAAACATGTCAATACCAAGAGAGATGCATTCTAAAATATTCCATGGCGTGCCAACACCCATTAAATATCGGGGCTTATCTGGTGGCAGGTTATCGCAGCACAGCTCACATATCTCGTACATTTTTTCTGTTGGCTCGCCCACGCTCAATCCTCCAATAGCATTTCCGGTAGCTTGTTTGGAAGAAATGTATTCGCATGAAATCTTTCTCAGGTCGTGATGCACGCCACCCTGCACAATAGGAAATAAATTTTGTGAATACCCATATTTATCTTCTGTTTCATTAAAGCGTTTAATGCACCGGTCAAGCCATCGGTGGGTTAGCTCCATAGAAATTTTTGCATAGTCATATTCACTTCCTCCCGGTGGGCATTCATCAAAAGCCATAATAATATCGCCGCCGATTATTCTCTGGATATCCATTACCACTTCAGGCGTAAATAAATGTTTACTGCCATCAATATGATTTTGAAACAATGCGCCTTCTTCAGAGAGCTTTCTGTTCTGGCTCAAAGAAAAAACCTGGTAGCCTCCGCTGTCAGTAAGTATGGGTTTATTCCATCCCATAAATTTGTGCAGTCCGCCTGCGGCTTCCATCACTTCCAAAGCGGGACGTAAAAACAAATGATAGGTATTTCCTAAAATGATCTGTGCTTTTACATCAAGTTCTAATTGTTGCTGGGTAACGGCTTTTACACTGCCTACAGTACCAACGGGCATAAAGATCGGCGTAAAAATTTCTCCATGATCAGTAGTTATTTTTCCTGTTCTTGCTTTGGAATTTTTATCTGTATGCTGAAGTTGAAATTGTAATGCTGCCAAGTTTATCGTTTTTTCACATAAAGAAACGAAGAAGCAAAGACGCAAAATATTTTTCTTTGCGACTTTTACTTTTTCTTTGCGCCTTAGCGTGACTTAATTTTATGATGTTATGATACCTGCTTATGTAGTGCAAATGATCTTTTATTGTTTTTGTGTTGCTACTGCAGTCCAAATATTTTATTACCTGTTCTTCTTTTCAAGACTTGCTTTTTATAAGCCACCTGCAAAAAATATTTCGCAGACACATCCTGTTTCTGTAATTATATGTGCAAGGGATGAAGCCGCAAATTTAGCTAAAAATCTTCCTGGTGCTTTGGTTCAAAAATACAGTACAACGCATGAGGTTATTGTAATTAATGATAACTCTTTTGATGAAAGCAAATATATTCTTGATGAATATCAAAGAACTTTTAAGCAATTAAAAATAGTAGAGCTAAAACAGGAAGCAAGGTTTATTCCCGGTAAAAAGTTTCCTTTAAGTGTAGGTATAAAAGAAGCAAAACATGAAATGCTTTTAATGACCGATGCTGACTGCGTTCCTGCCAGTGAATTTTGGATAGAAAAAATGCAGGAAGGCTATAAAGAAAATAGTGAGATCGTTTTAGGCTATGGAGCTTTTCATAAAAAGAAAGAATTTTTAAATAAGCTTATCAGGTGGGAAACGTTCCATACGGCTTTGCAGTATCTCTCCTATGCCACTGCAGGATTGGCTTATATGGGAGTGGGGAGAAATTTAAGTTATAAGAAGTCCGTTTTTTTCAGGCACAAAGGTTTCTCCTCACACAATCATGTTGCCAGTGGTGATGACGATCTTTTCATAAATATTGCAACCACAAAAACGAATACACAAATTGTCATTGACAAGGATGCTTTCACTTTATCGGAGCCTGCACGAACATGGAAAGAATGGATGAAACAAAAAAGAAGACATTATTCAACCAGCAGGTATTATAGGGGGCTTCATAAATTTTTACTGGGATTATATTCTTTATCGCATGGTGTTTTTTACCCACTGTTTATCGCAAGCTTATTTTTTAGCTGGAAACTTGCCTTAATAGTTTTTGGTGTAAGATTTTTAATACAGGCTTTTATTTTTTATAAGACAATGAATAAGCTGGATGAGAACGACCTGTTCCGATGGTTTTTCATACTGGATATCTGGATGTTTTTTTATTATATAATTTTTTCTGTTGCGATGGTTAAGAAGCCAAGGAAGATGTGGAAGTAAAAAATTGTCTGAACCGGGATTTATGGGATTACAGGATTAATAGGATTATGTCATGGAGATTATTAAGAAATATTTTACTGAATTTACTGAAAAGCAGTTGCTGCAGTTTGCTGCATTGAAAGATTTATATGCGGAATGGAATGAAAAAATAAATGTCATATCGAGAAAGGATATGAATAACTTTTATGAGCATCATGTACTTCATTCATTGGCTATCGCAACACAATTTGATTTTCCTGGTGGATATAATGTTCTTGATATTGGTACCGGTGGTGGATTTCCCGGGATTCCTCTTGCCATATTTTTTCCTGAAGTAAAGTTTCATTTGGTTGACAGTATCAACAAAAAATTAAAAGTAGTTAGTGAAGTTGCCAATGCAATTGGCTTAACTAATGTTGCAACCCAACATACAAGAGCCGAGGATATAAAAGATAAAAAATTTGATGTTGTAATTTCGAGGGCTGTTGCTCCATTGAAAGATCTTTGGTTTTGGAGTAAACCTTTGCTTAAAAAAAGACCGATCGATCAACCTAAAAAAATATCAGGACTTATTTGTTTAAAAGGTGGTGATCTTTCAAAAGAAATATCTGAAAGCGGATTGCGGCCAACTGCATGGGAAATTAAAAAAATATTTGAGGAAGAATTTTTTAAAGAAAAATATATCCTTTATGTGAGATAGAGCTACGCAACCTTTTTTTGTGAGTTGAAATAATTTTCGAGGTTATCCAAAGATTTTTGAAAAGTTTTTTCCATTTTTTTCTTCATAACCAGGTTAAATACGGTAAGCATCAAAGGATTTTTTATTAGCAGGCAATTAAAGGTCATCAAAGTTTTATTTTCACCTTTCTTTTCCAAAATGAACTGGCCAGTTAAGGTCCTTTTTTTATCTGTCTCTTCAATCGTGATCGACTTGTCATCTTTTTTAAAACCGCTAGTTACCAAAGCCCTCGCATTTTTTCCTACAATACAATTATGGCCTGTACCTACCTGCGGTATTTTGGTGGTTACATTATCAATAGCATTTACTCCATCCATCCATTTGGGTCTTAATGAAAAATCGGCTACGGTCCTGAACATGGTATCAATATCCTCATTGAATTCTTTTTGTACTGACATCATTAGCTTAATATCGCCTTTAATACTAAACTGATCTTCACTTTCAACTGGAAGCTTATCTCTCAATGGACTTAACATTGAATAATGAAAATCTATCTCATTGGCATCATCCTGTTTTTTCCCTTCTTTCCATTCCAGCCATTCGGGTAGATTTTCTTTTTTATCCTCGTGATAAATATCATCTGTTACCAGCCAGTATTCATGCAGCGGTATATCATTCTTTAAAAGCTGGTGAGCTTTAATAACATCTTTACCAATAAGCTTGCTGAATTCTTTTACTGTGTAGGTAGAGAACTCGCCATGATGTGTAATCACTTTTAATGTAAGATCTTTTACACCTTCGCATGCTTTGCATGGGCATATTCTATCTTTCATCGTACTGCCTGGTATATTTATGAAAATTGCAGAACATTTTTTCCACCTGTTGGTACATTTCTTCAACTGAAGGCGCTTTGCCAAAGCGGTAAAATAAAATGGCATCCCCTTCTATTTCAGAAATTTTAAGATCAATGTTATTGGAGTTGACCAATACTTCAAGTAATTCCTGGATAATATAGCGGCTGTGTTCAATTTCGGTGTTA
>JAYVEA010000113.1:0-14626 GCA_043749085.1 Chitinophagales bacterium | reverse complement strand
ACAATTATGTAAAAACAAAATTCAATCCTTATTATGTTGAGGTACCATTAAATCTCGTGGTAAGAGTACCCGTAAATGGAATACACGGTTTATTTTTTCATGCCGGTCCGTATGCAGCAATTGGGGTTGCAGGCAAATCAACTACTGATCAAAAAATTCTTGGTATAAGCAGTCATTCAGAAAACGATATTCAATATGCCAATGATAATCCATTTACTTCACGTCAGGAAGATGCTTCTTATTATAAATTAAAGCGCTTTGATTTTGGTTTAAATGCAGGCGGTGGTTTGGATATTGGTAAGCTGTTGCTTAAAGTTAATTATGGGTATGGATTAACCAAGATCAACTCTACAGAAAGTAATAATGCATCCGACGACAAAAATAAATACCGTACACTAAGTTTTTCTTTGGGCCTTCCGATCGGAAAATAATTACTCTATATAAACTACAATAAAAGCTGTTCAAAATTTGAGCAGCTTTTTATTTACACAAGTTGTCTTACCGTATTTACAATCACATGTGGTTTGCCAAGCGTATAATAATGAAGAACCGGTACACCAAACTTCTTTAATTCTTTTGATTGCATCAGCAGCCATTCGGTTCCAACAATTTCTACATCAGCATCCGTTTTGCATTTTAAAATTTCATTGCTCAGTTCTGTCGGAATATCAACATGAAACGTTCTTGGTAAAACAGATAATTGCTTTTTTGAAGTAATAGGCTTTAATCCCGGTATTATGGGAACATCAATTCCAGTTTCTTTACAAGCCTTAACAAAATCAAAATATTTTTTATTATCAAAAAACATTTGGGTAGTAACATAGCAGGCGCCTGCATCTACTTTTGCTTTTAAATATTTAAGATCAGTTTGCAGGTTGGGCGCTTCAAAATGTTTTTCAGGGTAACCCGCAACTCCAATGCAGAACTGGGTTTTAGAACCATCCCTTATATCATCTTCTAAATAAATTCCATTGTTAAGGTCAACAACCTGTTTTAAAAGGCCAATAGCGTAACTATGGCCATTAGGTTCCGGCTCAAATAATGTTTCATTTTTTGCAGCATCTCCGCGAAGCACCAAAACATTATCTATTCCTAAAAAGGCAAGATCAATTAAAGCGCTTTCGGTTTCCTGCTTGCTAAACCCTCCGCAAATTAAATGTGGAACCGCATCAACCTTATAATGATTCATTATAGCGGCGCAAATACCAACAGTGCCGGGCCTTTTTCTTACCTCTACTTTATCAAAAGTGCCATCAGCCTTTTTTTTGAAAACCTGTTCGCTGCGATGATACGTAACGTTAATGAATGCGGGTTTAAATTCCATTAGCGGATCAAGATGATCATAAATAGAGTTAATTGTTTTGCCTTTTAACGGCGGTAAAATTTCAAAAGATATAACTGTATCCTTTCTTTCGTTTATATGTTCTGTTACTTTCATCCTGGTTACAAAATAGTTTGCAAACATAATCAAGTGCAGGTAAAACGCAAACTTGTTAAACTAATCTTCATAAGGGCTACATATATTATTTTTGTTGAAATTCAGTTGCTTTGAATCAGACTATTTACGCAAAGGATATTGTAAAACATTACGGCAAAAGGGCCGTAGTGAATCATGTTTCATTTCATGTACAACAGGGAGAAATTGTGGGTTTGCTCGGACCAAATGGCGCAGGCAAAACAACAAGTTTTTACCAGGTGGTTGGCCTGATAAGGCCTGAGGAAGGTGATATATACCTGAATGATCTTAATATTACAAAATTGCCCATGTATAAAAGAGCAAAAATGGGAATTGGTTATTTGCCACAGGAGGCAAGTGTGTTTAGAAAATTAAGTGTTGAAGATAATATTGCAGCAGTTTTAGAAATGAGCAGGCTTAGTAAAAAACAACAAAGAGAAAAATTAGAATCGCTGATAGATGAGTTAAGGTTAGGCCATGTTCGAAAAAGTAATGGTGATGTTTTAAGTGGCGGTGAAAGAAGAAGAACAGAAATAGCAAGAGCATTGGCTGTTGATCCTAAATTTATATTACTGGATGAACCCTTTGCAGGTATTGATCCCATAGCTGTTGAGGATATTCAGTCTATTGTATATAAATTAAAATATAAGAATATCGGGATCCTGATCACGGATCACAATGTAAATGAAACACTTTCCATCTGTGACAGGGCTTATCTTCTCATTGAAGGAAAAATTTTTAAACATGGCACTGCAGAAGAGCTGGCAGATGATGAACACGTACGCCGTTTATACCTCGGTAGAAATTTTGAATTGAAGAGAAAAGATTTTTTACAGGTATAATATTTTTGCTTCAAAACACTTCTTCTTTTACTTCTTTCTCATTCATAACATAATATTATTTATTTTGCTTATCTATGAAGCTGCTTAGTCCTGCCATATCCCGTTTAGCACGTTTAAGATCGTGGCGCATTGATAACTGGGTAAGCGATTCCATTGCTGCGCAGCGGGAGGTTCTGCAACATTTAATTACATCAGCTCAGTGCACTGAATTTGGACGTAAATATAATTTTGAAAAATTATTTTCCATAAAAGAGTATAAAAAAAATGTACCCATTCATGAGTACGATGATATAAAGCCATACATTTTAAGAATGATGGAAGGAGAAGAAAATATTCTATGGAATACACCTGTAAACTGGTTTGCAAAGAGCAGTGGAACAACATCAGATAAAAGCAAATTTATTCCCATTAGTGACGAAAGCCTTGCTGATACACACTTTAAGGCATCTAAAGATGTGCTGACAAATTATTATAAAAATTTCCCCGAAAGTGATCTGCTTACCGGAAAAAGTTTGGTTGTTGGTGGCAGTCACCAGGTTCACCAGGTAACTGAAGACATTCATTATGGAGATCTAAGCGCTGTGCTTATGCAGAACACTCCATTTTGGGGACATTGGATACGAACCCCGGAATTAAGTGTTGCATTACTTGATGAATGGGAAAATAAAATTGAAAAGCTTGCAGAGAGTACGATAACTGAAAATGTTACCTCTTTGGCGGGCGTTCCTACATGGACCATTGTTCTTATAAAAAGAATATTAGAGCTCTCAGGAAAAGAATATTTAAAAGATGTATGGCCTAACCTTGAATTATATATTCATGGCGGGGTTTCTTTTGTACCATACCGGGAACAACTCGATAGACTAATTGGGAAGCCAATAAATTATTTAGAAATATACAATGCAAGTGAAGGCTTTTTTGCAGGACAGGATAAACCAAATGAGGAAGGGTTGCTGCTATATACAGATCACGGAATTTTTTATGAGTTCATGTCTGTTGATGAATATGGAAAAGAGAATCCGAAAACCATAGGCTTGAAGGATGTTATTATTAATAAAAATTACGCCCTTGTAATAAGCACCAATGGGGGCTTATGGAGATATCTTATTGGAGATACCATTCAGTTTACTTCTCTTAATCCATACAAAGTAAAAGTTAGCGGAAGGCTTAAGCATTATATAAATGCTTTTGGCGAAGAAATAATCGTTGACAATTCTGATAATGCAATAGCCATAGCATCTGAAAAAACCGGAGCTGTTGTTACTGATTACACAGCAGCGCCGGTGTTTTTTAGTGAGAACAGCAATGGGGCACATGAATGGCTTATCGAATTTGATAAGGAGCCTGATGACCTGAATAAATTTACATTTGAACTGGATAATGCATTGAAATCAATCAATAGTGATTACGAAGCAAAGCGACATAAAAATATTGCGTTAAGGATGCCTGTAGTTCATGCAGTAAAAAAAGGAACCTTTACTGAATGGCTGCGCAGTAAAGGAAAACTTGGCGGTCAGCATAAAGTACCAAGATTAAGTAATGAAAGAACATTAGTGGAAGAAATTCTTTCTATTAAAATGTAAGAATATAATTATGGAAAAAATATTGGCAGGAAAAGTAGCTATTGTAACCGGTGCCAGCCGTGGGATTGGTGAAGGCATTGCATTAAAACTGGCAGAGCATGGTGCAAACATTGCTTTCACTTATCTAAGCAGTGATGAAAAAGCAAAAGCTTTAGAAGAAAAATTACAATCCTTCGGTGTAAAAGCAAAAGCATATAAAAGTAATGCTGCCATTTATGATCAATGCGAAGCAACAGTAAATGATATTATAAAAGATTTTGGAACGATAGATATCTGTGTAAACAATGCAGGTATTTCAAAAGATAATTTATTATTGAGAATGACTGCAGAGCAATGGGATGAAGTAATTACCACCAACTTAAAAAGCGTTTTCAACATGACGAAGCAGGTACTACGAACAATGATGAAAGCAAGAAAGGGGAGCATAATAAATATGAGCTCAATTATTGGTATGCGTGGCAATGCAGGCCAGAGCAGCTATGCAGCCAGTAAGGCAGGCATTATAGGTTTTACAAAATCAGTTGCAGCAGAATTGGGAAGCAGAAATATCAGGTGCAATGCAATTGCTCCCGGATTTGTAGAAACTGATATGACGAGTTATTTAAAAGAAGGAGAAAGTGCGGATAAATACAAAGCCAATATTCCCTTAGGCAGATTTGGAACTGCTGAAGATATTGCTAACGTTACTTTGTTTTTAGCAAGTGATATGAGCAGCTATGTTACAGGACAAACAATAAGTGTTTGCGGGGGATTGAATATGTAAAGACCCTGTCCCCGAAGGGGAAACTTAGTTATGAACCCCCTTAAAATTGGAAACTTTTAAAATTGTGGAAACTTTCGGAAGTCCTCCCTTCGGGAGGATTTAGGTGGGCTTTTCTATTCTGCCTCTGCAACAACTTCTTTAACTTCAGGGATCATTCTCTTCATCATTCCTTCAATACCGGCTTTTAATGTAATCATCGAAGAAGGGCAACCGGAGCAGCTTCCCTGCAACATAAGATTTACTTTTCCATCTTCATAGCTTCTGAATTGTATGGCGCCGCCATCCATTTCCACGGCAGGCTTTACATAATTTTCCAAAAGATCTTTTATCCGTTTTACCACGTCTTCATCATCAGCATGTACTTCATTGCTGCTTTCAGATTTCATGTTGGCAACCTCATCTTCATTCACAACAGGCTTTCCTTCTTCCAAATATTCTTTTAAAAATTGTTTGATGGAAGGAATAACATCCTGCCAATCTTCAGTTTCATTTGTTTTGGTAAGTGTAACAAAATTACTTGCAATAAAAACTGATTTTATAAAAGGAAAACTAAAAAGCTCCGTTGCCAAAGGTGATGGAGCAGCGCTTGCTTCATCCTGAAAATCGATACTCTTGCCTGGATACAATAATTTGTTGGCAACAAATTTCATTGTCTCCGGGTTGGGAGTCATTTCAGTATATATGCTGATAACGGGGTTACCTGTTTTTATCATAAAAAAAAATTTACCTTGTAAAGTTAATAAGAATGTATGCTAATAAAGCATTAGAAGGTTATTATGACAATTTAATAACACAGATTTTTCTCTTTTCGGAAATTGTACTATAATCTCACGCCAACTCCGGCGGAAAAATAGAAGAGATTGCTACCTCTTTCAGAAAGGTCTGGCCGGCCGGTGACAGTAACCAGATTTTGCGGCATAACATACGCAGGTGAAACGTACGCATTAAATTTCCCCTTAACCAACACAACTGGCATTGATAATTCATAGGCAAGAATTTCAAATTGCTTTGCCTGCTGTAATGAAGAAGAGTTGTTAGATCCTAACAAACTACCGAGGCCTTGTCCACGATTATTTTTTACATTTTGATAATAATTGTGGGTGCCGGAATAAATATATGCTGATGGGTTAAGCGCAAGCACTGCATTCTCAATAATTTCTCTAAAAAGAAAAAGCCGATCTAAGCCTGCAGTAAGACCAAAATCTGTTTGACCATTACTGAACTTAACATCCCCACCAACATTTACATTCACTACTTTATTATTGTAAGTTGTATTTATTCCGGCCTGCCCTTTTAATGCTGCCTGTTGCAAAACACTTTTATCCTGGTAAAGAAAATGATTGTAATAAATATTGCCTGAAAAATTTTTGCTGTAAGGAAATCGATAACCGGCTTCCAATATTGTACCTGTATAACTTAATGGTGTAGCAGCATTTTGTATAAAAATAAATGTTGAATTAAGATACAACCCTATTTTACTTTTTAAACCAATAACAGGAAATAATCCACTGCTTTTTAAGCTATCTACTCTGCCCAAATAATGAAGCGTTGATTGATAATTTATGCTGGCAGAAAATTCATTCTTTGCACTATCCTCAACATTTTGAGATTGCACTGTAAAAAAAACAAACAACCCTATAACTATCAGGGGTATGCTTTTAAATTTTATATAAAACATAGTTATAAGGTTGTTGTTAGAATAAAGAGTTTTATTGATTTTGTCTTTTAATTTCACCTTGTGCTTTTGCCTCGGTTGAAACTTCCAAACCGTGATTTTGTTTACGCACTTTCTCTTTTACTTTCTGTACATTGTCTTTAGTTTTTGTTTTAGTTTCTTCAACGTCGTCTTTAACCTTTGTTTTTGTTTCCTTTACATTGCTCATGGACTTTTCATCAGATACTTCACCATTTGATGTAATGCTGGTGTGTCCGGAACTATGAATCGAAGTTCCATTTTCTGAATTTCCATTACCATTTGACTGGTTTGAAGAATTGTGATTTGCAGCGTTTATTTCTGTGGCTGTTTGTATACCCGCATTGGCTTTTACAGTGGGTTCAGGCTTAACGGTATTTACTTTTGTAACGGCTGTAGTGGAAACCTGTGTTGCTTTTGTAACTGCAGTATTTGTTGCCGTTGTAGTAGCCTGTGTGGTTTTTGTTACTGCATTGCTTACTGCAGCACCATTAACAGTAGTTGTTGCATGCGTAGCTGCACCTACGCCTACATTTAATTGACCAAAAGATGTAGTTGAAATTAATATGAATGCAGTACTTCCTAAAAATCCAAAGATTTTCTTTTTCATAAAGTTGAGATTTTTCTAGTGATTAAAATAAGTTACATGCTATAGATTTCAAAACCTATGCCAGCGTTGCCTGAAATGATTTTTTAGAATAATGTATCAGCAATTTTAAACGGGGGATAACAACTTTTTAACAAATGAATTTATTCAGTTATAACGCGAAGCTTTGCATAATTAAGCATTATTTTTTTTTCACCATTATGTTCAAATTTTACTGTAGCGATGGGATTATGAGCAGCACCTTCCATTTTAATTACTTCACCAAAACCAAATTTTTGATGCTCCACTTTTTGTCCTTCCTGAAGATTTGATGTATCGCTTGGTGCAAAGTCAGGGGAAGGAATATGTTCTTTTATTTTTATTGCGGCAGTTCCAACATATGCAGGTTTATCAGTGTAGCGTGGGCGGTCATCTGTAGGACCTTTAAATGCTGATTTTATTTTTTCGAATGGATTCCAGTGTGAGGTTTGATTGTTGCGCATATTGCCACCTGCAAAAGCACGGTCTAAATATTTTTCAGGCAGTTCATCAATGAACCGGCTTGGTTCATTTTGTGTAAGATTGCCAAAACGATAACGTGTATTTGCATAGGTGAGATAAAGTTTTGCTTTTGCCCTTGTTACGGCTACATAAAATAATCTCCGTTCTTCTTCCAGTTCTTCTTTTGTATTTATTGACATGGAATTGGGAAACAAAGTTTCTTCCAGACCACCTACAAATATTACCGGGAACTCTAATCCCTTAGCCGCATGTATTGTCATTAATTTTACAACATCGCTTTCACCTTTATCATCATCGGCATCTGTAAGTAATGTTATTTGTTGCAGGTAACTTCCCAAACTTTTATCCAAGAGTTCACCATCTTCAGTTGGTGTTTCGGTAAATTCTTTTATTGAATTAAGCAATTCCTGTATGTTCTCATATCTTGCCAAGCCTTCGGTTGTTTTATCATTAAAAAGTTCTTTAATTATATTGGTGCTTTTTCCAACTATAATGGCTAAGTCATAAGCATTCTTTTTTTGTAATTCGCTTTGAAACATTCTTATCGTAATAACAAAGTTCGTTATTACCTCCAGGGTATTTGCCCTGTAACCAAACTCTGCAGCACGTTCCAGCACATTCCAGAATGAAATATTATGTTCATTTGCAAAAGTGATTGCCTTCTCAACTGTAGTTTTTCCAATTCCTCTTGCAGGAAAATTTATGATTCGCTTTAATGCTTCTTCATCACCGGGATTTACAATTACTCTTAAGTAGCTTAAAAAATCTTTAATCTCTTTTCTTTGGTAAAAACTGATACCTCCATAAATGCGATAAGCAATATTCATCCTGCGCAACGCTTCTTCAAAACTCCGGCTTTGTGCATTGGTGCGGTAAAGAATTGCAAAATCATTGTTGCGAAAATGATTGCGAAGCTTTTGTTCCTGGATCGCATCGGCAACATATTTTCCTTCGTCATTATCAGTTGCGGTTCGTACCAGTTTTATTTTTTCTCCCTCATCATTTGCTGTCCATAATTTTTTAGGAAGCTGTCCTTTGTTGTTTGCAATAACATCGTTGGCAACATGAAGTATGCTTTGTGAGCTGCGATAATTCTGCTCAAGCAAAACAATTTTTACCTCATCATAATCTTTCTGGAATTGCAAAATATTTTCGATGGTTGCCCCTCTAAAACTATAAATACTTTGCGCATCATCACCAACAACCGCAACGTTTTCATGCATTGCGCCAAGTAGTTTTATAATTTGATATTGCGCAGGGTTTGTATCCTGGTACTCATCAATCATTATATATTTAAATTTGCGCTGGTACTTGCTCAGGCTTTCAGGATGTGTGCTGAGTAACAAATAAAATTTAAGCAACAGGTCATCAAAATCCATTGCGCCATTTTTAAAACAGCGCTTGCAATAGGCATCAAATATTTGCCCCAGCATTGGGCGGTTGGCTCTTACATCTTCCTGCTGCAGGGCATAATCATTCATGTATTCTGCGGCAGTTATCAAACCATTCTTTGCTGCAGAAATCCTGTTATAAACCACGTTTGGCTTATATTGTTTATCATCAAGACCTAGTTCATTTACAACCGTTTTTACCACACTCTTTGCATCATCCGTATCATAAATTGTAAAGTTGCGTGGATAGCCCAGCTTGTCTGCTTCAGCACGTAAAATTCTTGCAAACACAGAATGGAAGGTCCCGATGTATAAATTTCTTGCTTCGTTGTTGCCCAGAATTTTTTCAACCCTTTCCTTCATTTCTGCGGCAGCCTTGTTGGTAAAAGTGAGCGCAAGAATATTAAACGCATCCACGCCATTCGCCATCAGGTGGGCAATGCGTGTGGTAAGTACTTTTGTTTTACCGCTTCCTGCGCCGGCAACTATCATAATAGGTCCATCACGGTGTAGTACAGCCTCCTTTTGTGGTTCATTCAATCCCTGTAAATAATCGTGCATGCGGCAAAGTTACGGAATGCAAAAGAGGGTAAAAATGGTTTGTGAAATAATATAATAAAACAGTTTGATGGATTTACTTCTTATACGCCACTCTCCAAATCGTATTTCCTGCATCATCAGTTACCAACATAGATCCATCCTTTGCAAACACAACACCTACCGGTCTTCCATACACTTTGCTGTTATCTTTATCAGCAATAAATCCGGTGAGGAAATCCTGCATGGGTCCCGAAGGTTTTCCATTTTTGAAAGGAACGAACACTATCTTATAACCTGTGAGCACACTCCTGTTCCATGAGCCATGTTGTGCGATGAAAAGTCCGCCATTATATTTCGGGGTGAAATAATTTTTTTCATTGAATACAATTCCAAGTGATGCAGTGTGTGAGCCTAATGAAATATCAGGGACAATGGTTTTTGCTACAAGATCCGGACGTTCTCCTTTTCTTCTCGGGTCTTCATGAGGGCCAAAGTATGCGTATGGCCAACCATAAAATCCATTTCTCTTTACGCTGGTTGTATAATCAGGAACCAGGTCATCACCCAGCTCATCTCTTTCGTTCACTGCTGTCCACAATGTATTGGTACCGGGTGCCCATGCAAGACCAACAGGATTGCGAAGCCCGTTGGCATAAATATTTTCGCCACTGCCATCAGGATTTATTTCTAAAATACCGGCTCTGCGTTTTTCGTTTTCTATTCCATGTTCTGCTACATTACTTCCCGAGCCTACGGTAACATAAATTTTTTTGCCGTCTCTGCCAGCCAATAAATTTCTTGTCCAGTGATTGTTGTATCCGCCGGCAGGCAGATCCAGAATTTTTGTTCCCTGTGCAGTCATTTCTGTCTGACCTGTTTGGTAAGGATACATCCATAATGCATCTGTATTGGCAACATAAAATTTATTACCAAGTATCAACATGCCGAATGGCCTGTTAAGTCCGGTTAAGAATATTTGCTTTACTTCCGGAACTCCATCATGATCTGCATCTCTCAATAATAATATGCAATTCTTACTTGTATTTCGTGAGTTGGATTCTATCCCTGTTTTTTTAAAGCCATCTGTTACAGTGTTGGCTTCCGAAACAAAAATATCTCCGTTAGGTGCAACATACATCCAGCGTGGATTATCCAGGCCATCAGCAAATTTTGTTACGGTAAAACCCTGTGGAGTGACAGGAGTTTTCCCCTCAGACCATCCAATTGTTTTTGATGAATTTCTTACGGATTCTGTTGCAAATGGTTGCGGCAAAGTAACCTCTTCAACCGCTGTTTTAACTTTTACAGATTGAGCGTTTACTGTTATCACCGGATATGCAATCAATAACAAAAGAAGGATTTTATTCAGCATGGAAATTATTTTATATTTAAGTGCTGCGAAGTTACGAAATGCAAAAAACATGATGATAATGATCTTAAAGAAATATTTAGGACAGGTTTTCTCTAATTTTGTTTTGTAAATCTTCCCGTATGAAAACAATTAAAGCCAATCATAAAGCAGAGTACGAACCCATTGCAGACCTTATTACTTACAGGGCGATGCCTACCAAAAATGTTGCCATGAATCAGCTCGACCCGTTCATTTTTTTAAATCATCATGGCCGGCAGCAGTATGAACAAAACAATCGCGGCCTACCTTTCGGCCCTCATCCCCACCGCGGGTTTGAGACAGTAACATTTATTTTAGAAGGCGACCTTACACATAAAGACAGCAGCGGAGCAGAAAGTGTTATTAAAGCAGGTGGTGTACAATGGATGACGGCAGGCAGCGGATTGGTTCATGCAGAAATATCTTCTGAAGAATTTAAAAAGAATGGTGGTCCGCTGGAAATATTGCAACTGTGGGTGAATCTGCCAGCAAAATATAAAATGACGCAGCCAAAATATGTTGGCCTGCAAAAAGAAGAGATACCAATTGTGCAATGGGATGAAGGAAAAGTTACAGCACAAATTATAAGCGGCACATGGGATGAAACAAAAGGGAAGGCAGAACCACTCACTGATATTCATCTTGCATGCATTCATTTTACTGTTAGTGGTAAACATACATTTTCTGTTGAGCCAGATAAAAATATTTTCCTTTACGTTGTAAAAGGTGAACTGCTTATTAATGGTGAACGAACGGCCATGCATCACCTTGTTGAATTTAACCATGATGGCAAAATGATAGAAATGAAAGCTGTTACCGACGCTGTAATTTTATTTGGCTTTGCCACACCATTTCATGAGCCGTTCGTTGCCAACGGACCGTTTGTTATGAATACGCAGCAGGAAATTATGCAGGCTTATGAAGATTATAACAATGGTAAATTTGGCAGCGATGATTTATGATTAGAGGGTTTTCTAAATCTTTTTTATTCTGCCACCTTCTCTTTTTCCTTCTTAAATTTATTAAACAAGTCGAGTTTGAATTTAATATTACCATCCGGGCCCGGCCGGCCGCGAAGATGAATACTGTGCCCGCTTTTTTTATCTACACCCAGATTTACCGGGTTAAAATCTACCTCTGGTCTATGAATGTTACTCAGTGGCACTTCTATGCTTATATCTGTTGTTCCTTTTTTATTAAATACTCCTTCTACAAACATTGACATTACACTGGAATGTATCTCCATCCGGTTGATCTTTATATCACCATTCTTAATTTCGAAACGGTCTTTCAATTCAGCAAACCGGATGTTTTCAAAGTTCCTGTTCTTAAATATAAAACTCTGCAATTTTTTTACCGGTTCATAATTATTTAATGCGCCGTCTTTAAGTGAAAAGTCCACTATACTTTCAATACTGGCAGGGTCGGCTTTTCCTTCATTGTCAATGTTAAGTGATGCATCTATTTTGGCGGAAAGTTTCCCTTGTAAACTTTGCGCTGTTATGCCATCCTGCCCAAAGTTGTCGAAGGCTGCAAGGGTTTTACTTACATCAACATTGCTCAAGGTTACATTTATTTTTGCCTGGTGATAATTTTGCCGTTGGGCAATTAAAGAACCTTTTAGATCCATGCGTCCGCCGGCATGTTCCATGCTTACATTATTAATTAAATAGCGATCCTGCAACAGCGAAACATTGGCTAATAAATTAATAGCCTCAAACTTTTTGTAGGTAAGCCTACCCGCCTTTAAATTAACAACTAAACTTCCCTGATCAAGCACCTGGTCTATCTTTCCTGCCATTTTTACAAGCTTTCCCTTGCCATTTTCAGCAACAACTTTTTTTCTTGCTTTTAATAAAAAAGTAAATTGGTTAAGATTAAGTAAGGGTGTATAAATGTTCCAGTCAATATTTACTTTGTTAGGCTCAGCATCAATAAGGGTTAACAGATTAAGCGCTCTGCCTTGCATAACTACTTTATTATTCATTACCTCGCATTGCAGGTTCTCTACAAATACATTGGAACTTTTGAAAACGATCCTGCCATTCACATTTTTTAACTCAACATCACGTGGACGGTATAATATTGTCCCATTCTTAAAAGAAATAAAGCCGTTCACAAATGAATTGGTGTTATTGTTTTTTTGTATGGGTCCTTTGTAAGTGATGTTTGCAGTACCATCACCTGATGTTAACTGCAAAGTGTTGCTCCCGATAATATCATTCAACGTTCTTAACAGAAAGTGTGTTTGAAGATCGCAGGAAACAAGTGGCATTACTAAATTAATTACTTCTATTTTATCAGATGTTAGCGGAAGGTCGTGCCATGTTGCTGAAAAATCAGTAAGAACGATTTTTGAATTCGGATCTTTTCTTGGTAAGCCTGCAACTACTTCATTGGTAAAAGATCCTTTAAAGCTTGCATTGTCAAAATCAATGAAAGGCGTTTTAAGAAATGTTTTTTTAGTTGAAAAATTTATGGTTATTAATGGATCGCCACCTTTAAGCGGACCTATTAAAGATGCATCTACATCAAGCGGTTTCTCTACATCTGCAATAGATAAGGCACTGTCAATTTTATGCGTTAATAAAGATTTTGCCATCCCATAATGAATATCTTTTGTTTTTACTTTAATGCTGAATTGGCGGTTATCCCCAGCCATATCAAAGCGTGCGGTAAAATTAAACAGCTGGCCTCCTAAGTTTATATCAGCATTATCCAGTTGTATCTGTTTTATTTTTTTATCATACCTAACATCAAAATCTCCGCGAAAGGTTTTTTCTTTTAAAAAGCTTCCTCTTTCCAGGTTAAAGGCAAGGCTATGAACCAGCATATCTGCCTTTGCTGAAAATAAAAACACGGTAGAATCCCTATCTTCAAGATCAAGATCAAGGTTGTTTACAAGTATATCAAAAAGTTTATTCTTCTGTTTATCATCATCTGTTAGCCTTACATGATTTAATAGAATACTTTTTAACTCGTTTCGCCTGTTACTATTATTATTACCGGCAGCAGAATCTTTTTTAGGATTAAACAAATATTTATTTGTATACCCGTTTGTATCTGTATATAAATAAAAGCCACCCCTGTCTATCCTGAACCCATTAATGAAAGATTGTTTACTTATCATTTTAAACACACCGACCTTAACAAATACATCTTCTCCCTTAAAAAACGGATGATGGTGCTGTGCATACATTGTATCGGTGATCATTATATTATGCAATGCAACAGAAATACTTGGAAAATGACTAAAAAAACTTAATTCAACATTGCCGATTGAAACATTGCCGTTTAGCTTTTTGCCGATCTCTTCCGTAACCTGCTTTATGATTTTTTTCTTATTAAGAGATACATAAATAAATACAAATGTGTATAGGATTACCAGTAAGCTTAAAAAAATTACAACCCCTTTAAGTGTGTATCTTAGGTATTTATTTTTCAAAAAATTGAAAGATTAGTGTGTATGAATATAAGCTAATTTGTGGTTTAAGAGTTCATTTTAAAACTAATCTCCTCCCTCCAGTCTTGCCAATTCGCCTTCATCAAGATCTGCTGCAGGATCAGGTTGAAGATCAGGATCTTTTTCAATATCTTTTTCTGCCTGTTCGTGCGCCTGCGTTACTGTTTTCTCCCTATCGCTTTGAAGATTTTTTTTATCCTTAGCTGTGTTTTG
This sequence comes from Chitinophagales bacterium, assembly GCA_043749085.1. Classification (GTDB taxonomy): domain Bacteria; phylum Bacteroidota; class Bacteroidia; order Chitinophagales; family Chitinophagaceae; genus Ginsengibacter. Next base: position 184 of record JAYVEA010000113.1, on the reverse strand, counting down.
CTGTGCTGTGTTTTTATTTGTGCCAGGCATATATGAGGTTTTAAAAGAAAAGTATAAAATTCTATGCCAGTTTATAACAATAGTTGTCTGTATGCCTTAAAAATCTCATCTTTACAGTTCCGCCCTAATTCACATCAACATTTTTAAATACTATGTATAATCACATTTGGAAAAAATATTTGCC
>JAYVEA010000112.1:0-4804 GCA_043749085.1 Chitinophagales bacterium | reverse complement strand
CTAACTTCTGCCAGGCGGTGAACGTTAGCTTCTCTTGCACGGTAATCTCCTCCTTTTACGGTATCATAAAATAAACGAAAAACAGAGTCTCCATCATTCTGATAATTTTTTGCCGCATTAATGCCGCCTTGCGCTGCGATGCTGTGTGCACGTCGCGGACTATCCTGGAAACAAAATGCTTTTACTTTATACCCCAACTCCCCTAAAGATGCAGCAGCAGAGGCGCCGGCAAGACCGGTACCAATCACGATCACTTCCAGCTTTCTTTTATTGGCAGGGTTCACCAATTTTACATGGCTCTTATAATCACTCCATTTTTTTTCAAGCTCACCCTCCGGAATATTTGCATCTAAACCCATATTATACCAATTGATAATTGCAAAATTTATAGTTGATAATTAATTAATCCATTTTAAATAGATAGAGATTGGCATTAATGCGAACAACAAACAAATTACTATTGAATAAAAAACTCCAAATCCTTTTATAAATGGTGCATATTTTTTGTGCGTTATTCCAAATGTTTGAAATGCACTTTGAAAACCATGCAGCAAATGCCAGGCTAGAGAAATCATTCCTAAAACATAAATGACAACTATCCAAATATTTTGAAAAACAATCAACATTTCTGCATATAAGTTATGTACACGCTGGCTATTGTAAGTTCCCAGGCTTGTTTCTTCAAGCGTATGAATATTTAATAATCCTCCAAAACGGGATGGTGTCCAAAAATGATATAAATGAATTATGAGAAACATCAGGATTAGGGTACCAAGTAATCCCATACTCCTGCTGTACCATTTTCCTTCTCTGTACCTGCTTACCTGGTATTTAATTGGCCGTGCTTTTTTATTTTGTCCCCACAATATTAATCCCTGTACAATGTGCAAAATTAATCCTGTAAACAATCCTATTTCCATTACTCTTACTATCCAGTTGGTACCCATAAAAGAGGCCCAGTGATTGAAGGTTTCACCATTATCACTAAATACAATCATACCGTTAATAAAGCAATGAACAATTAAAAAAGTGATAAGAAAAAAACCGGTAAAACCCATCACATATTTTTTACCGAGAGATGAAGTGAAAAACTGTTTCCATGTCATAAAAGAAGCGTTGGATAAATTTCAGATAGGCAAAAATACTACAGGAAGTTTGAAAAAAGTAAATAGAGTAAATAGAGTAAATAAAGTAAAATTGAAAATATTAAATATCTAATCTTTTCATTAAAATATTATCCAGCTGTGCAAATAACAGATCAGGTTTTATTGTACGCCATTGGGGAACACTCATTAATTCTATATAATGATTTAGTCTTGCTTTTTTAAAATCATACTGGGTTTGCTCTGGCATATTAAGACAAATGATCCAGCCGCCTTCATCTGTTACTTCTTCAAACCACTCTTCGTAATAGCTATCATCGCTGCTATGAAAATTTAAAACGTTCTCTGCTATCAAAATAAACTTTGTTATCCCTTCTCTTATCAGCAGATCTATCACATCTCTTTTCAAAGTCATGATATCATTATAGATGGCATCATTCCATTCACCCAGCATTTCAATAATTGCATAGCCTGCTGCATAATCTGCCATTAAAATTTTAAGGTATAATGTTGAGCTTCCAAACTCATCCCATTGAGGATGGATATAATAATTATAAACTGTTTGAGAGAATTCGAATTCACTGTATTCCCTTCCATAAAAAGGTGATCGTTCATCCTCTTCAGATGTATAGAGATAGCGCCAGTTGTCGTATGGTTCTATGTTCTGCAAACAAGTTATTTTATTTGGTACAAACTTATTATTTCTCAGAGGTATAAAATATTTTTTTCTAATTAAAAAATATTGTAAAAGCATCTATCGACTGTAAGAGATTATACACCTTTAAATGTTACAGTAAAACTTTTGCTGTTGCAAAAAGAACAGTACAACTTTCAATAAAGTACAGCACGTCTGCACAAACTTATCTTAGTAAAGTTACAGTTCCCTTTATCATCACCTCTTTGTCCTGAACAACCCCTTTGATAAGATAAACATATACACCTGCATCTAAATTCTGGCCCAAGTATTTGCCATTCCAACCTTTTGCAATATCAGTAGTGCTGAAAATAATTTTCCCCCAACGATTATAAATTGAAAAATTTTGTAAACTAATAGAAGCGCCAGCGGGAATGCGAAACACATCATTTATCCCATCATTATTCGGCGTAAAGGCAGAGGGCATGTACAGTTTGTGGAGCACCTTAATGAATAGATCTTTACTGGATTCACAACCATTTATATTTATAACTGACAGGTTAAAAGTTGTGTCGTGCATAAGGGAAATAGTAGAAGATATTAAGTATTGTGGTGTTAGTAATGCCTCTGCAGGTTTCCACACAAACGAGGTTATATTACCTGAAGCAGAGGCATTTATTTGTGCCTGTTCGCCTGACAGAATTGTAATTTCATTGGGTGAAAACGTAATAACAGAAGCTTCTTTTATCCGTACAACTTCAATGTTAGAAGAAATATTTACAGGGATGTAGCATCCGGGAATGTTTGTTGATAATATGCAGGAAACCTTGTCGCCATTTACAAACTGGCTATTGATAAAGGTGGGTGAACTGCTACCTGCATTGTTACCATTTACCTGCCATTGATACAGGATATAATCTCCGGCATGTTGCACTGTTGCCTTAAAAGTTATGAGTGTATCCGGGCATACATCCAACCCAGGTGTCGCAATTGTTATGGTGGGATCTGTATAATCCTTTACATGCATTACGATCTTATTTGATGGAGCACTTGTGTTGGTATGACATCTTGAGTCCTGACTGATTGTTATTGTACAACTTACAGAATCGCCATCTTTTAATATGTTTGTAATGAAAGATGGCCCGATATCACCTGTGGGATTGCCATTTATTTCCCATGAAAATGTTGGGTAAGTTCCGCCATTTGCAGTAGCAGTAAAAGTCACCTGTTCTCCCCTGCAAATTTGTGTTTTACTCGGTATTATTATTATAGCCGGATGAATCATTGGATAAACATAAATTGTCATTTGAGAATTTGTAGATTTTGATGTACCAGGGCAGGAAGGCTTAGAGATGGTTAGCACACATTCTACACGTGAACCATTGGTTAAGGTTTTGGTTGAATAATCAGGGCTGTTTGTTCCTACAAGTTTCCCGTTGACCAGCCACTGGTAAGAAGGCACTGCGTTTCCATAATAAGACTGAGACGTAAAAAAGGTGAGCTCTCCTTCACAGATAAGTGAGTCATTGTTTGCAATAGTAATTACAGGTGTAATGTCTTTGATGCAGGTAGTATCAATCGAAGGGTTTTGAGCAAACAACTCACCAGAGAAAAAAAATAATATGATCATACAATACTTCAGCATTCATACAGCAGTTTTAGAAGGTATGCTCCGGAGAGAAGGACCTTCAGGTAAGGTAGGGAAAAATATTTTAAATCAATGGATGTTCGCCTCAAATACATATCTCAGACTTGAGTATTTACATAAATATTCGCAATACAAAAGCCGCTCCTTTTCAGAAACGGCTTAAGTCCCGAAACCTCGGGATTAATCAAAATCAAATCATTCAAAAACTATCTTGTCTGAAAAAACAGATCTCTTAGCTGCATTGGTAACTTTAATTAAATACATGCCGTTTGCCCGTTGGTTTTTCAGTTGAATTGTTTCCACCTGTCCTGCCGATCTTACAAACACCTGTTTACTCATAATAATTTTACCGCGGATATCGGTTAATGCAATATTATATTCTCCTGCTGCCTTATTATCAAAAGTAACTTTAAACTGAGATCCAAAAACAGGATTAGGGTAGATTGATATAAACTGATTACCTATAACATCCCTCTGAATTAATGGTGCAACACCTACGCTGTTTCGTAACTGGCTTTCAAACAATAAATTTCCGTTAGCAAGGTCTGATGCATTATATACCTGTCCTGAAGTATTTAATTTTGTTGCTGTAAGATCTTTCATATTCACTTTATAAAAACCTTCAAAAGTATTGGCACTGCTGATGATAACATTATCATTATTATCTACAGCAGCTCCGTTTAAAGTATAAATACCACTTAAGCCAGTAATGCTGCCAAGATGTGTTGCGATCCTGTTATCAATATTAATCTTAAAAATATTTTTACTGGCAGTAAATAGATATAAGTTACCAAACGCGTCAGCAACTATATCTCCACCCCAACAGCTGCATTTATTATGAACTGAAATATTGTTGTTGGAAGAAGCGTCTATTAGACCTCCAAGATCTGTTATAATAGTTTTTTTACCGGTAGTAAACTTAATAAGATGATTTCCATCATTGGTTAATGCATATCCGTTCCCATCTGCACCAATTGTCATCCTTGTAATATTATTTGCTTCATCATTACCCATATGCAACAATGAACTTGAAAAAGTATAGAATATAGGCCTTTCGCTGTTTGAAGAAAGGTCGAGCCAGCGCAACTCGCCAAGTAACATTGGAGTAAAAAATAATTTATTATGTTTTTTGTCGCAGGCAGCAGCAGCCACCATTGTAGCCGTGGGATATTGCGGAGAACTTAGTTGTTTGGAATTTTGCTTGCTTACAAACAGTATTTCCTTATTCGCTAAAGCATCCCGCATTTGAAAAGCGGTAATGCCTCTCTCAAATATATTTTTAGTAACAGCGCCTGTAGAAAGATCGATCTGGCGTATACTCATCCATTGAAAGTCTCCATTGCTGTTGCCGGTAATAGCAAATGCTTTATTTGCATCCTGCGCAATAGCGCCAACAGAAAAAGATAAAATAAAGATTGA
>JAYVEA010000111.1:0-4817 GCA_043749085.1 Chitinophagales bacterium | reverse complement strand
CTCTTTATCAAGAACTTCTGCGTGGCTTATAATTATTTTATCACCTTGTTTTCCGTTCACTTTAATTTGTGACCAACCCACAAGATTTTGTCCAAAGTCAATAACGTGCTCGCCTTTAGGTGTTGTTATTATCCTAACAGGTTTAAAAATCTCATGTTTTTTAACGGGCTCATTATAGGTTGCAATTAAAATATTCTTATCATAGTCTTTTACAACTACCGGGTTCCATTTTTTATCATCATATTGAGCAGTACTCCAATTTACTTTTTCATAATTCGCATCATACGTTTCGCCGTTATAAATTTCTGAATTTCGTATAGCAGCATCCGAAGATCTCCAGGTTTCATCTGTGCCTATTGTTTCCTTACTGCCATCACTATATGTTATTTCAATCTGGCACAACACAGCTACTTTATTGCCATATATATTTTTATTATTGTTCCATGCAAGCGGTGTTCTATACCATCCACTGCCAACGGTTACACCAATAGCATTTGCCCCTTGCTTTAATAATAAGGTTACGTCATACACCTGGTATTGAAGGCGTTTATTATAGCTTGTCCAGCCTGGTATTAGATAAGCATCACAAATTTTTTCCCCATTCAGTTGAGCTTCATACATTCCATGGGATGTAATAAATGCTGTTGCCGACTGGATTTTTTTTGATGCATTAAATTGCATGCGAAATAATAATGCAGGTGCATTGATTGAATCTGCAGGATCAGTGGATTCAATCCATTTAGCCTTCCAGTCTGAAGGTTTTAATAATCCCATTTGCCAGGATACAATGTTGCTCCATGGAGAAGCATTGCCAGTATTGTCCCAAATCCTTACCTGCCAGTAATATTTTTTTGCAGATTGTAAAGGAGAGCCTGCATACGGAACATATATTGATTGATCGGAAGTTACTTTGCCGCTGCTCCAAACTAAACCAGTCAACAAATTATTATTATCACTCACTTTTATTTCATAAGATCTTTGTGTTGTATTTCGTTTATCAGAAATTAATTGCCAGCTTAGCCGGGGCTGCATCACATCAATTCCGAGAGGGTTATTAAGATCTTCGCAACGAAGATTTTTTACTGTAACCTGTGAAGAGGCAACAATAGAAATAAATAAAAGACCAATGAGAAGCGTTTCATTTTTCATCATAAGCATCTTTAAATATTAAAAGATTGGAAATTAAAAGTTAGTGATTGTAAATAACTATTATAACTATTATTTTTTTTGGAATACGGAAAATATTTATGCAAGTGAAGTTTTATAAACCTTAATTATAATGTTTCATAATCTTTACCAACATTTTTGCAATTACCGCATGCCCCTTATCAGATGGATGAAGACCATCATACGTCATGTCTATTGCGTCACTGGGATAAGGGTATTCATCTGTTGAAGGATTGAAAGGAATATTTATAAAGGCGGGATAATGATAATTTTTATAAATGCGGGTTACAGTATCTTTAACACGTTTAAATTTTACAATATTCATTTGGGTTATACCACTGTTATGATAGAGGTCAATAACTTTTATATGTTCATAATTCCCGATACTGTCAATGGCATTGGCAAATTGTTCTAATGTCTGTCCATTCTTTTCCCTGTAAGAACCATAAGCATTGTTTTTTGCATCGTTGATGTAAACAAAATCCCCACGCTGCATAGGTGTTATCAAAATGATGTTCGCATCCTTGTTTAGGCCGCGGAGTTTATCAATAATAATTCTGAATGAACCATACATAGTTTTACTGCCGGCATTATTTTTATAATCGTTTAAAGTACCGACCGGCCTGCCTTGCCACCAATCGTTAGTGCCCAACAAAACCGAATAGACATCTGCTTTAGTAAGATCAAGTTTTTCAATAGCATCAGCAATGCCGCCGGATGTCCATCCATTATACCCTTTATTTATGTAATGAATGTTTTTTAATTTTTCTGTTACAATAGTTAAATAACCTTTCCTCGTCCTGTTACCTGTTTCATTTTTGTGTTCATTTAAATAAGTAATAGAATCGCCGATAGCTACCCATGTAATTTCTTTTTTCTTAAAGGAGATTATAACACAAAAAAGTGTCAGCAATAAAATCAGTTTTTTCATTTAAAATTCAGTTGTAAATAAAGGTATAAAATTACCTATAGCTGCTCTCCCGGTCATAGTTAAATTGTCACATTTTAATTGCTGGCCTTTATTGAGTACAATATTTGCATTCACAGTATAATTTAATTCTGTTTAATTTTCTATATGTCATTAAAGGATAGCATATATCATCGTTGTATTATTCTCATTATTTTTATAAATACTTTTTCGAATACACTTGCGCAAAACATTACAGGAAAGGTGATAGAGCCTGGCGGTAAGCCATTATCGTTTGCAACAATTAAGTTTGGCAATACTAAAGAAGGAGTGATAGCAAATCTTGAAGGAAAATTCTCTTTTAACCGGCAGGTAAAATTTATAGAGGTTTCCCACACCAACTATACCACTCAGCAAGTGGAAATTTTACCGGGTAAGCAGGAGATTGTAATAACGCTTCAACTTTCACCGGTTAACCTGGAGCCTGTAGTGATAGTACGAACTACCCGTAATAAATTAAAGCGAATACTTAACAGCGCAGTTGCCAATCGCAGCATGCATAATCCTGATAAGTACGATTGGTATCAATGCAATGTTTATTATAAGATGCTTGTTGAATTCAATGTACCGGATTCTGTTTTTGCAAAAGATAGCAGTAAGAAAAATGAACGAATAAAGGAAATACTGCAGAACACTTATTTTATGCTTACCGAAACCTACAGCAAACGTACATGGCAAAAACCTGCGAAGCTGCAGGAACAAATCATTGCATCCCGTATGTCGGGTTTTACAAAGCCAATATTTTCAACCCTTGTTACCGATGTGCTGCCTTTTCATGCTTATGATGATTTCATCAACCTTAACGGTAAAGACTTTTATAATCCTGTCAGCAAAGGTTTGTACCAGCGTTTTCAATTTAAATTAACAGATGAAATAGTGCAGCAGGCTGATACGATTTGGGTCATTAATTTCAAGCCAAAATTAGATCCTGCTGATCTTGCCGGAACTGTGTATATCAGTTCAGATGGTTTTGCCATTACGCATATAATTGCACATAGCATTGATACCGCTTCTAAAAAAGATCTTGGTATAGAACAACAATACGCAAAGTATGAAGGCCGCTGGTTTCCGCAGCAGTTAAATTATATTTTACAATGGCAGGTTAGTAAAGAAGATTCTATTGTAGCAAGCATTAGAGGAGTGTCAGTGATTGACTCTGTAAGTTTTAAAGAAGATAAAAATTTCATGTTTGATAAAGCGCATACGATAAAGTTATTGGCAAATGCTGAAGACAAAAGAGAAAGTACGTGGATGAAATTACGGCCCAGGGAACTGGATGCAAAAGAGAAGCGAACATATGAATATATGGATAGCACATTTAAAAAAGAAAAGATAGAAAAGCTAACAGTTTATGCAACTAAAATTCTGGAAGGAAAGTTTCCGGCAGGATATTTTGATATTAATCTTAACAGGATATACAGTTATAATGCATTTGAGAAAAACAGGATAGGATGGGGTATGCAAACAAGTGATAAGCTTTCAAAAATGTTTTCGATAGGCGGTTGGGCAGGATACGGAACGGGAGATAAACAATGGAAGTATGGGGCATTTGCAGAACTGTATGCAGACAGGTATAAAGAGTTTATGATAAATGGATCATACTATAACGATGTTAGAGACCCGGGGAGATTGCAAATACATAAAGACATTGACAATAATACGCTTCGGATGTTTTTAATAAGCCGTGCAGATAAAGTAAAAGGTTGGAATGTGTCAGTTAAAAAAAAGATTGGTTATTTAAACCTGGAAGCAGTCGCAGGCAGGGAAGAGATACAACCTGAATATGATTATGCCTTTAATAGTGGTAATAAACTTTACCGATCGTTTTCTATAAATGAAGCATCTCTTAATTTCCGTTATGCTTTTGGAGAAACATCTTCACCCTTTTTGGGAAGATATTATAGCAGTAATACAAAGTACCCTGTTTTCTATAGCAGAATTATTACAGGCAGAATAACAAATGCTAACATTAATTATACACAAATAATTGCGGCTATTAATTGGGTGAAAAATATAAACAGGATAGGTAACGAACGGTTTTTGTTATTGGGTGGCATTTCATTCAGCAGGCAATCATTGCCATTAAGTAAGTTATTTGCCGGCAATGGTTTTTTTGGGCAAGGTACTGCTGTGTATGCTTTCGGCGCAATGGAAACTATGCGGCCTTACCAGTTTTATTCTGACAGATTTATTAACTTTTACTGGTTGCACAAATTCAATCGTTTGTTGTTTCGTGCACCACTTAGCAAACGATTAACTATGGCTCCAAAACCAGCGATAGCTTATAATGTTTTGTACGGAACGCTTGCAGATCCTGCTGTGCATTATAACGTGATCTTTTCAGTACCCGATAGAGGTTATCATGAAGCCGGGTTGATGCTAAATAATGTATCACGTTATAAGATCTTTGGATTGTATTATGCTACTTTAAATATAGCCTACTTTCATAATTTTCCCAATGCAAACAGTTATCCTGATCAGGGTCGTTTTGTGTATGGAGTTCGGGTAGAGTTGTGAGACGAAGCATTGAATTTAGTTACCGACCTGGAAGGTGTCAAATGTTCTCAATGCTAAGAAGCTTCCTTTAATATTTGTTGCATCTGCATATTTAATTTGCCATTGTATTTTGCGCCAAGTTCTATTTCAAGTGTATCAGCTGTAATATCTCCATCAATATGGCCGG
>JAYVEA010000110.1:0-4848 GCA_043749085.1 Chitinophagales bacterium | reverse complement strand
ATACATTTATGGATACAGAAACCTATGAACAGATTTCGGTTCCGGAAGCGATGGTTGATGCACCTCAGTTTTTAAAAGACGGGCAGGAAGTTTCAGTTTTAATAAATACAGAGACCGATCTGCCAATGGGAGTTGAACTTCCCGATAAGATCACCATGAGAGTTACATATAGTGAGCCTGGTGTAAAAGGAGATACTGCCACCAGGACTTTAAAACCTGCAACAGTGGAAACGGGTGCTACAGTAAATGTTCCCTTATTTGTAAATGAAGGCGAGCTGATAAAAGTAAACTCAAAGACGGGTGAATATGTTGAGAGGGTGAAGGAGTAATTCCCCAAGAACTTAGATTTTACTTTATAAGCTTTTTTCTATTTTTTGCTCCAATTTTACCGTTTTCTCCTTAATTCTTTCCAAAAACTCTTCATTTTCTTTATTTTTTTATTATTCTCATTTTGATTTTTTGATAAAGGATTGCCTATCTTAGCCGCCCATTTATCTATAACCTAATTAATACTGATGGATATAAAAAAAATTCAGGAATTAGTAAAACTAATTACTAAAACCAATATTGGGGAGATTAGTATAGAAGAGAAGGATTTTAAGATCACCATCAAGCAAAAAAAGGAAGCAGTACAAAATTTTACAGCTCCGCAATTTCAGCAGGCATCACCACAACTTCCCCCGCCACCTCCAAAAACTGAAACATCACAGGAACCACCGCCTCCAAAAGCAGATAACCTTCTTACTATTAAAAGCCCGATGATCGGCACATTTTACCGACAGGCAGGACCGGGTAAACCAATTTTTGTAAATGTTGGTGACGAGGTTACAGAAGGCAGTGTTGTTTGTATAATTGAAGCCATGAAATTATTCAACGAAATAGAAAGTGAAGTAACAGGTAAAATTGTAAAGGTTTTGGTTGAAGATGCGTCACCTGTTGAATTTGATCAGCCATTATTTTTAGTTGAACCTTCTTAAACACCTAATGCAAAATGTAAAATGAAAAGCTCATCAATTTTACATTTTAATTTTTCATTTTTAATTTAAAGATGTGTTTAAAAAAATATTAATAGCCAACAGGGGAGAAATTGCATTGCGTGTTATACGTACCTGTAAAGAAATGGGTATTAGAACTGTTGCTGTTTATTCAACTGCAGATAAAGATAGCCTTCACGTAAAATTTGCTGATGAAGCTGTATGTATTGGCAAACCTCCGGGAGTTGATAGTTATCTTAACATTCCTCATATAATGGCAGCTGCAGAAATCACCAATGCAGATGCGATCCATCCGGGGTATGGTTTTTTAGCAGAGAATGCAAAGTTTGCACAGATATGCAGTGATCATCAGATTAAATTTATCGGGCCAACTCCTGACATGATAAATTCCATGGGTGATAAGATAACAGCAAAAGAAACAATGATAAAAGCGGGCGTGCCCGTTGTTCCCGGAGGTAAAAACCTGTTATCGGGTGTTGATGAAGCAAAGGGCTTAGCGAAAGAGATCGGTTATCCTGTAATCCTAAAAGCAACTGCAGGTGGTGGTGGAAAAGGGATGAGGGTTGTTTGGCAAGAAAGCGAAATTGAAAAGGCTTTTGACACAGCGAAAATCGAAGCTGCTGCCTCATTTAAAAATGATGGCATCTACATGGAAAAATTTGTGGAAGAACCACGTCATATCGAGATACAAATTGCAGGCGACCAGTTTGGCACTGTTTGCCATCTTAGTGAAAGGGATTGTTCCATTCAGCGCCGCCATCAAAAGCTTGTAGAAGAATCTCCCTCTCCGTTTATGACTCCCGAGTTAAGAGAAAAAATGGGGCAGGCAGCAATTAAAGCAGCATCAGCAATAAATTATGAAAGCGTCGGTACGGTTGAATTCCTGGTAGATAAGCACAGGAATTTTTATTTCATGGAAATGAATACAAGGATTCAGGTGGAGCATTGTGTAACCGAAGAAGTTATAAATTATGATCTTATCAAAGAACAAATAAAAATTGCACAGGGCGAACCGATATCAGGCAAAAATCATTATCCTCAAATGCATGCAATTGAGTGCCGCATAAATGCTGAAGATCCGTACAATGATTTTCGTCCATCACCCGGAAGAATAACTGTTCTTCACCAACCGGGCGGCCATGGCGTAAGAGTGGATAGCCATGCCTATTCAGGTTATGTAATTCCCCCTTATTATGATAGCATGATAGCTAAATTAATTTCGATAGCGCAAACAAGAGAAGAGGCTATCAATACGATGAGCCGTGCATTAAGTGAATATATTATCGAAGGTGTAAAAACTACTATTCCCTTTCACCAGCAATTAATGAAGAACGAAGATTTTATCAGCGGCAATTTCACCACCAAGTTTTTGGAAGGTTTTACTATGCGCTAATTTTTTTTAATTCAGATCATAATCTCAATCACTATATCCGTGTGCTAATAGCAGCTATCTTATCCATATATTTTAGCACCATCTATGCCGCTTATCAATTAAATTTTGATAACAGTATTTGCTTTTAATATATTTAGTATCTAAACTAATTATTATGATACGCAAACTTTCAGCATTATTTACAATGCTATGTTTTACTTTATCAGTGTCTGCACAATTAACCACACCACCGGATGGGGGAAATAAAAAAGCTTCGGTAAGCGAGCGCATCGGGATAACGGATGTAACCATTCATTACGACAGGCCGGCTGTAAAAGGACGTGAAGGAAAAATATGGAATGGATTAGTTCATGTTGGATATAAGGATCTGGGCTTTGGTACCAGTAAAGCAGCCCCATGGCGTGCAGGGGCAAATGAAAATACTACAATCACTTTTAGTACTGATGTAAAAGTAGAAGGGCAGCCATTAAAAGCAGGCACGTATGCGCTTTTTGCTGCAATGGGAACAGGAGATGCTACATTAATATTCAGCAACAATAACTCTTCGTGGGGATCCTTTTTTTATGATCCCAAAGAAGATGCATTAAGAGTGACTGTAAAAACTGTTCCACTAAATGAAAGTGTTGAGAGATTGAAATATGAATTTATGGACGAGACAGATAACAGTGCAACAATTGCTTTGATCTGGGAAAAATTAAAAATACCTTTTAAGGTAGAAGTTGATTATGTAAAAACACAAATGCAATCTTTTAGAAATGAATTAAGAAGTGAAAGAGGATTCCGATCAGACGCATGGCAGCAGGCAGCACAATTTGCTGTAGATCACAATATGAATCTGGATGAAGCTTTACAATGGAGTGATTATTCCATCAACGGTGTTTTTGTAGGTGAAAAAAATTTCAGGAACTATGCCACAAAAGCTGCGGTATTAAACAAGTTAGGTAAAACCGCAGAGGCTGATGCAGCCATGAAAACCGCAATGCCTTTGGCAAATATGCAGGAGCTTCATCAATACGGGAGACAATTACTACAACAGAAAAGAAACAAAGAAGCGCTGGAAGTTTTTAAACTCAATGCACAAAAAAATCCCAACCAGTTTACAACTTATATGGGTTTAGCAAGAGGATATTCTGCAAATGGCGATTATGCAAATGCATTAAAAAATGCACAGCTTGCACAACCATTAGCACCTGCTATGCAAAAAGATGCTGTTGATAAGATGATAGCCACTTTAAAACAAGGAAAAGATATTAATCAATAATTTAAAAAATTCGCGTCTTTGCGAGTCCCGATGCATGGCAATGTGGGTGTGAGCATCGGGACGTGGCAATCCCCTGAATATAATGCCGATGATTTGTTATGAAATATGGAGGATGCGTTTATATAATTACCAATTTTTATAATACTGTTTTGTATGTAGGAGTAACAGCCGATTTAAGAGCAAGAATTTTACAACACAAAAATAAAGAATATAAAAATAGTTTTACATCAAAATATAATTGTGACAAATTGGTTTGGTACCAAAGTTTTAGCAGAATTAAAGAAGCGATTGCAGTTGAAAAACAAATAAAATCCGGAAATAGAAAACGTAAAGAAGATTTAATTCATAAATTGAATCCTCAGTGGAATGATCTGTGGAATGAAATTCAGCATTGGTAACAACCTCAGGGGTTTGCTTCAAATTTGCTAAACACAAGCTTTGAGTAAATTTTCACAATGACGTTAGCTTCTTACAGCATCAAAAAATGCTTTCAACTTATTTTCGTCAAGTTGACCATTTATTCTTACACCACTGCAAACATCTACACCATAAGGTTGTACTTCATCAATGGCCTTCCGAACATTTTCTGCATTCAATCCGCCTGCAAGAAAAACAGGAATCTGTATACTCTGTTTTATTTTTCTGCTTAACTTCCAGTCATGCACCCTACCTGTTCCTCCAAGCTCTTTTATTGCAAGCTTTGGATTACCACTGTCAAGCAAAATTGCATCAACCTGTTGAGAAATTTTTATTGCTTCTCCCACTGAGCTTTCATCAATTACATGAATTACCTGCACCAGTTTTATTGCAGGAATCGCTTCTTTTATTATTGCATAATCTTCTTCACGCAATTCATCTACCAATTGGATAGTATTTGTAAATGTTCTTTTATGATGACTGATAATTTGCTCTGCAGATGTTTCACAGGTTAAAAGGAAAGTGGCGATTGGTGGCGGAATTGTAATGGCAATGCTTTTTATTAGTTCGTCTTCAATCGGTCCCGGACCACTGGGCATTCTGCCCACTAAACCAATTGCAGAAGCGCCATATTTCATAGCCATCTTCGCTTCTACAATGCTGCTGATACAGCAAATTTTAATTTTTGTCTGAACCATGATTTGGGGAGATTATTGGATTAGAATGATTAAAAATTCATATTTTGAAACTGTATTTTTTTCTAATTAATCTTTTTCAATCCA
>JAYVEA010000109.1:0-4849 GCA_043749085.1 Chitinophagales bacterium | reverse complement strand
ATAATTTGTATAATGGAGAATTATATCTGAATTTAATTTACTGCTACCAAAAGTTGGGTAATTTGTCAAAGGCCGCTTATTATAAAAATTTACTTACTACCAATTTTAAAGGAAGTAAATCTGCACAAACTATTATTAATCCCCAATCAGTAAAACAGGGAGCAATTGATCCGGCTGCTACAAAGCGGTATGAAAATATTTATAACCTTTTTATAGAGGGTCGATTTGAAAAAGCGGTGCAGGATAAAAAAGCAGCAGATAGTTTATACGGAAATAATTACTGGAGCCCGCAATTGCTGTACATTGAATCGGTATATTATATAAAACAAAAACAGGATAGCCAGGCGATAATTACTTTAAATAATATCATTACGCAATATCCAACTTCTCTATTAAAAGACAAGGCTGCAACAATGATAGATGTATTGAACAGAAGAAAACAAATTGAAGGTTATTTAACCAATCTAAATATTACAAGGGCTAAGGAAGATGCGATAACTGTTTTTGATGATGTACCTTCTCAACCAAAGGTTGTAACACAAACCAATAAACTCCCGCAGCCAAAAGCAGTAATACCTGAAGCGAAAAAAGAAATTCTTCAACCAAAGGTTGTTCCACCTCCACCGATCACTAATGGCACTTTCACATTTATCACCGAAGAGCCACAAAATGTTATAATGATACTGGATAAAGTGGATCCTGTTTATATCGGCGAAGCAAGAAATGCATTCAACAGGTACAATCGTGAAAATTTTTCAGGGCAAGCCATTGAGATAACAAGAGATGCCATCGACAAGGATAAAAATATTTTAATATTCAGTAAATTTCCTGATGCTAATGCAGCCATTACTTATACAGACAGGCTAAAGAAAAATGCGCCCACTGAAATATCGTGGTTACCGGCAAATAAGTATTCTTTTTTAATAATTTCTGATGCCAATCTACAGGTATTAAAAACCAATAAAGATTTCCCCGGTTATATTAAACTTTTGAATAGCAAATACCCCGGCAAATTTTAACCTTCTGTAAAAGTTTAACTAAAGAATTTGCTGAAGAATAATTGTCTTTTCTAACTTTGGTAACTTATAAATTTTAAATCTCAATTCTGTGGCTTTAAAACGAACTAGTACAACCGGCAAAACCACATCAACCATGAAACGTTCGGTAAAGATTTTATGGTACACTGTTTTAGGCGGAACCGGGTTTTTTCTTTTAATGTTATTGTTTGCACAACTTGGATTATTTGGTAAGATACCTTCCATGCAGGAACTTGAAAATCCACAGGCAAATCTTGCATCCGAGATATATGCAAATGATGGCATTTCTTTAATGGGTAAAATTTATGCCGAGAACAGAAGCCCTGTAGATTTTAAAGATATTTCTCCGCATGTTCTTGATGCCCTGGTATCTACAGAAGATGTTCGATTTTATCAACATTCCGGTATTGATGCCATTGCAATTGCCCGTGCAATTAAAGGATTAGGTAGTGAAGGAGGTGCTAGCACAATCACACAACAATTAGCCAAACAACTTCTTGGCCAGGGCCGCGGAAATGTTTTTAAAAGAAGTATCGATAAATTAAAAGAATGGATTGTTGCTCTTAAACTGGAAAGAAATTTTACAAAGCAGGAAATAATATCATTATACCTAAACAGAGTTCCCTGGGGTAATATTTTTGGCATTCGTAATGCTTCACGGGTATATTTTCAAAAAGAGCCATCTGAATTAACAACAGATGAAGCTGCATTACTAGTAGGCATGCTTAATGGCCCGGGACAATATGACCCTGTTCGACATCCACACGCAGCAATTAACAGAAGAAACCTGGTACTGGAAAGGATGGCATCAAACGATGTAATTAAAGAATCAGAAGCTGATGTATTAAAGAAAAAGCCGCTTGGTATAAAATTTAAAAAGCTGGATGAGGTTATGGGGATTGCTCCTTACTTCCGTGCTGTATTAAGTAAACGATTAGGTGAATGGTGTAAAACACACGAAGATCCTAAAACAGAAAAGCCTTATGACCTGTACAGGGATGGTCTTAAAATTTACACAACCATCGATCCTAAAATGCAATTGTATGCTGAAGAGGCAGTAATACTTCACATGAGTGCAATGCAGAAAAAATTCAACAGCCAGTTGGGTAAAGATGTATGGAAAAATCACCAGGATATTTTAATGAGGGCAATGAAAGAAAGTGAGCGGTGGAGGCAAATGAAGGAGGATGAAATTGACGAAGCAGAAATAAAAAAATCTTTTTATGTACCTGTACGTATGAAAGTATTTGCATGGAACAGGGAGCGTGAAAAGGATACTGTTATGACCCCTATGGATTCTATCAAATATTTAAAGCAGATGATGCAAACCTCTTTTGCAGCAATGGACCCTGTAACAGGTGAGATAAAGGCATGGGTTGGAGGCATTGATTTTAAATGGTTCAAGTTTGATCACGTAACTACCAACAGGCAGGTAGGTTCTACATTCAAACCTATATTATATACATTGGCATTAATAGATGCAGGTCTTACGCCGGATAGTTACATTGGAGGACGGGCTATCACACTTAATGGAAAAACGATTTCCGGCGGAGGAGGAACTATGGCATATTGCTTAGCTAAATCATTAAATGCTGCTGCCTGGGATCTGATGAGCCGTATAGGTGCTAAAAAAACTGCAGAGTTTGCACATTTGTGCGGAATTAAAAGTGATATTCCAATTGTTCCTTCAATTGCTTTAGGGGCAGCAGATCTTACTTTACTTGAAATGCTCCACGCATATAGTATGTTTCCAAATCGTGGCTTTAGTACTGAACCAATTATTATTACCCGTATAGAAGATAAAAATGGGAATGTTCTTGAAAGTTTTCAGCCGGAATCAAAACAGGTTATCAGTGAAGCTGATGCCTATACAATGTATAAAATGATGCAGGGAGTTGTTGATTTTGGAACGGGACATGCAATGCGTGACAGGTTTGGAATAAAAAGTGCAATGGGCGGTAAAACAGGAACCACCAATGAAAATACAGATGGTTGGTTCATTGGATATACACCCCAATTACTTGCAGGTGCATGGGTAGGTTGCGATGATCCTTTTTTAAAGATAAGGTGGACATATGGTGGTAATGAAATGGCGATGCCTGAATATGCTTTATTTATGCAAAAAGTGTATGCAGATAAAAGATTAGGTATTGATCCTAAAGCAGAATTTCAAAGACCGGCTGAACTGGATAATAATCCAATTTATGCGGATCAAAATTTTGCTGCTCTTGTACAAAAAGGCGAAGGTTCAGATTTTTCTGAAGACCAGGGTAATGGCAATAAGGGCGATTACGAAGGAAGTGAATTAACAGCGCCTGTTGAATCTGATTTTAGCAAAGATGCATTTAAAGATCTTAACCAGTTACCCGGGAAAGATAAGGGAGGGAATGAACAGGATAAAAAAGAAGTTTTAAAAACAGATAAGACTCAAACAGACAGCACAAAATTACCTGACAAAAAAGATCTAAAAATTATTTCTCCGGCAACCAGGCCTGATGATAAAAATAAAAAACAGATTAAGCCTCCTGCAAAACCAGTAAATGACTATTAAGTTTAAGTCCCGCCACATGGCGGGATTTTTATTCGCAACTACTTATCTTTAATAATATAATTATTGAATTAATAGAACGCTAAACAAAGAAAAAAAAGATCACATAAGATGAATATTGAATTTAATAAGAATGAAGATGCTATGAAACTTGCCTTAAGCCAGGCAAAGCAAAAAAAAATAAAGATAGAAGAAGGCGGAGGTAAAAAAGCAATTGAAAAACAAAGAGAAAAAAATAAACTTACTGCCAGAGAAAGAATAGGCTATTTAAGAGATGCTGATAAACCATTCATTGAAATTGGCGCATTTGCAGGCTATGAAATGTATGAAGAATATGGTGGTTGCCCTGCCGGCGGTACTGTAGCAGGTATTAGTTATATAAGTGGAAAGCAATGTGTAATAATAGCCAATGATCAAACAGTAAAAGCAGGTGCATGGTTCCCTATTACCGGGAAAAAGAATTTAAGAATGCAGGAGATTGCAATGGAAAATAAATTGCCCGTCATTTATCTGGTGGATAGTGCAGGTGTTTTTCTGCCTATGCAGGATGAAATTTTTCCGGATAAGGAACACTTCGGCCGCATTTTCAGGAACAATGCAAAAATGAGTGCCATGGGCATCTCACAGATTGCAGCAGTTATGGGTCCATGTGTTGCAGGTGGCGCTTACCTGCCAATAATGAGTGATGAAACTTTAATGGTAGAAGGAAATGGTTCTATTTATTTAGCCGGGCCTTATCTTGTTAAAGCAGCTATCGGAGAAAATATTGATAGTGAAACTTTAGGCGGTGCTGCAACTCATACAGAGATAAGTGGTATTGCTGATTATAAATTTGATACCGAAAAGGAATGTTTGGATCAGATAAAAAAAATAATGAGCAAGCTCGGCCAAAATCCTTCTGCAGGATTTAACAGGATAAAGTCGATAGCTCCAAAAAATAATTCTGCAAATCTTTACGGCATTTTATCAGAAGGAAATAATTCCCCTTATGATATGCTGGAGATCATTAAATGCATTGTAGATAATTCAGCCTTCGAGGAATTTAAAATGGATTACGGCAAAACAATTTTATGCGGATATGCACGCATAGATGGCTGGGCTGTGGGTATTGTTGCCAACCAACGGCTCAATATAAAAAATAAAAAAGGAGAAATACAGATCGGCGGAGTCATTTATAATGACAGCGCAGATAAAGCAGCACGTTTTATAATGAATTGCAATCAAAAGAAAATACCATTGCTCTTTTTACAAGATGTTACTGGCT
>JAYVEA010000108.1:0-14831 GCA_043749085.1 Chitinophagales bacterium | reverse complement strand
TCGCTGACAATGCTTTGAATCTTTACAATTACCACATCAATGATACAATGGTTATTGATGGTCACCAATGTATACAGGTGCAGTTTTCACAAATACAATATGGCACAAATACTTTTAATGGTTTCATGTGGATTGTTGATACCACTTATGAGATTAAATCTATGACCATGCACATGGATAAAAGTGCCACCATAAATTTTGTAAACAAATTTGAGATAACACAGAATTTTGAATTAGCAAATGATAGATTTCTTCCTTCAAAAAATATTTTATTCATTGATATTAATATCCCGGCAATGAAAAAAATGGGAGTGATAGCAAGGAAGACCACCCTCTTTCAAAATTTCAGTTTTAATAATTCTTCCATTGATACGGTCTTCAATAAAAAATTACAGGATATATCTACGATAGCAAAAATGAATACTGATACATCTTATTGGTCAGTAAACAGGTTTGAACCATTAAGTAATTCAGAACAATTTGTTTATACGCTGATGGATACTATTACCAAAATTCCTGCGGTAATAAAATACACAAAAATTATAGATGGCTTAACCAGCGGATATTATACCACAGGTAATATTGATATCGGTTATATCTGGGGCTTTTATACAAATAATATTGTTGAAGGAAACAGGTTCACCATGGGTGCAAAAACAAACTGGCATTTTAATAAAAATATCCAATTTAAAAGTTATATCGGTACTTCTACAAGAGATAAACAATTTCGCTACCTGTTTGGATGCATTTTTGTTTTAAACCGCAAACAGTGGAGCACACTACATCTGCGGTACAGCAGCGATATTTTTTCATCGTATAATAATGATGATGATATAGATGAGAATTCGCTTTTTGGCGCACTAATAAAACGGATAAAACACTCAACTCGTTTGGTTAATAACAGGGAGGCCGATATTTACTACAATAAATTTTTTGACAATGGATTTGGCATTAAGATAGAAGCAAGGTCATCAACCTTAACTCCTTTTTTTAACATCTACTATACCCATGATAATTTTACGCCGATCATTATAACGAAGCCCGGGATAAACAGCAATTACAAAAGTAATGAAGTAGCATTTACACTAAGGTATGTGTACAGGGAAAAATTTATTACGCAACATTTCAGAAGAGGAAGCCTGGGAAGTAACTATCCCGTCATCAATCTTTCTTATACAAAAGGTTTTAAAATTAATAATGGTTTATTTAAAAGTGATTTTAATTATAATAAATGGAACATAAATATTCAACATGATTTTTCTGACGGACGTTTAGGGCAATTATCTTATACATTGCAGGGTGGTATTACAAAAGGTATATTGCCGATATTATTATTAGATGTGCAAAAGGGAAATGATACTTACTACTGTAGCTCATATGCCTTTAATAATATGAACCGTTATGAATTTGTTGCGGATAAATATGCAAGCCTTTTACTACAGCAAAACTTTGGGAGCTTCCCATTTAATCATGTACCTGCACTTAAAAAATTAAAGTGGCGTTCGCTTGCAACATTTAAAGGAGTAATTGGTAATATGACAGAAGAAAATAAAATTGCCAATGGATATTATGATACCACCATAGATTATCACTTTACTGTACCCAACAAAGTTCCTTACATGGAAGCCGGTGTTGGAATAGAAAATATTTTAAAGCTGCTGCGAATTGATGCGATCTGGAGATTAAATTACCTGCAGAATAAAAACATTCCAACATTCGGAATTTTAGGAAGTATTCAGTTTAAATTTTAAAGTCCCATTACCCACGCAAATATCAGCGGGGCAACAATTGTAGCATCACTTTCAATTACAAATTTTGGTGTATGAATGTCGAGTTTGCCCCATGTAATTTTTTCATTAGGTACCGCTCCTGAATAAGAACCATATGAAGTGGTTGAATCAGATATCTGGCAGAAGTAGCTCCAGAAAGGTATTTCATGCATTTCAAGATCCTGGTACAACATCGGTACAACACAGATAGGAAAATCTCCTGCAATACCACCGCCTATCTGGAAAAAACCTATTCCTTTTCCTGAACTATTTTTTTGATACCAGTCGCTCAGGAAAACCATGTACTCAATTCCACTTTTCATTGTACTGGCTTTCAGTTCGCCTTTCACAATGTAGCTGGCAAAAATATTTCCCATGGTGCTGTCTTCCCAGCCGGGAACAATTATCGGCAGATTTTTTTCTGCTGCAGCTATCATCCAGCTATGCTCCACAGGAATTTCATAATTTTCTTTCATCACTTCACTCAGCAACAATTTATACATATACTCATGAGGAAAATAACGTTCACCTTTTACTTCAGCATCTTTCCAAATTTTATAAACATGTTTTTGAATTCTTCTAAAGGCTTCCTCTTCGGGAATACAGGTGTCTGTTACACGATTGTAACCCTGTTCCAAAAGCTCCCATTCATCTTTCGGTCCTAACTCGCGGTAATTGGGAACTCTTTTATATTTTGTATGTGCCACCAGGTTCATTATATCTTCTTCAAGATTTGCACCAGTGCAACTGATGATGGAAACCTTATCCAGCCGTATCATTTCTGCTAACGATATTCCTAACTCGGCTGTGCTCATTGCGCCTGCCAGCGTTATCATCATTTTACCGCCTTCATCCAAATGTGTTACATAACCTTTAGCCGCATCTATTAATGCCGCCGCATTAAAATGACGGTAATGATGTTCTATAAATTCTGAAACAGGTCCTTTTTTCATGACGAACTTTTTTTGAAAACGCAAATGTAATTTATTCCCCGTAGAGACAAGGCAATGCCTTGTCTCCTATTCCCGTTTCTATTAATTTGTGTCGTAGAGACAGGGCATGCCCTGTCTCTACGGTTGATTATAAAATTTATCTACTTTCCAATTTACTGCATTGCGTAATATATAATTTGAAATTCGGTTATAATCATCATTGCTTCGGATGATATGATCATAAAATCTCGATTACCAACCAAAATCCGTATTAATTGAATGGGCAAATTTTGTGACTGCTGATTTAAATGAACCGATCATTGATGATATTGTGTTTTTACCCTGATTACGAAACCGGGGATGTGTTGATTTATTTGGTAGAGACAACGCATGCGTTGTCTCATTCTGTGTTTGTGTTGATTGTTGGGAATGAGACAAGGCACGCCTTGTCTCTACGGGAGATTCGTTAATAATAATTATTCCATGCACATGATTGGGCATGATAATAAATTCACCCAATTCAACATTTTGAAAATGATTGGGAATGTCTGCCCAAAATTGTTCAGCAATTTTCCCAATTTCATTCAGGTACATTTCTTCGTTAATTTCTCCTAAAAAATTTATGCGGTTTTGTGTGTAAATTGTAATAAAATATAAACCGGAATTGCTATAATCCCATGTAGCTAACCTTACGGAAGAAATGCGATATTTATTTTTGAATTTGTACATAGGAAGGACGGTTTTGGGGATTAGACGCAAGGCAAAAATAAATTTTTTATGGAGGCAATTATTATCCCTGTCATACCTGGCAGGAACTCTAATATTTACCTGGTTGCAATTTCTTCATCAGCAATTCTTTTTTGCTGCGGGAAACATCAACAGTTGAACCATCACTCATTACCAGGTAACCACCTTCTCCTTTCACGTATTTTTCAACTTCATTAAGGTTTACGAGGTAACAACGGTGTACACGGGCAAAGGAATGATCCTCCAATACCTCTTCTATTTCTTTTAAAGTGCAGGATACAATTATTCTTTTCTTGTTTTTCAAAAAAAGAATTGTGTAGTTGCTGTCAGATTCGCAACTGATAAAAGTATCAACGGGTATCATCTGCAAACCCTCCATAGTTGGCAAGGCAATCTTGGTAATGGGTGTAGAAGGGTGATGCAGTTTTTGCATTAAAATTTCTACCTGCTGTGCAATGGGTTTTTGAGAACGATGAATAACTTTTTGCACAGCTGTTACCAGCTCTTCCTGGTCAACCGGCTTTAATAAATAATCAAGGGCGCTGAAACGAATTGCCTTTACTGCATACTGGTCGTAACTGGTAGTAAAAATGATTTCGAAATTAACCGGTGACAATTGCTCCAGCATTTCAAAGCCATTCATCTTTGGCATTTCCACATCTAAAAAAACCAGGTTAGGTTTCTGCTGGCGAATAGGAACTATTGCATCCTTGCCATTATTAAATACTCCAGCTATTTCTATCTCCGGACAATACTCTTCAAGCAGCGTAACTAATGTTTCGCAGCAATAAGGTTCGTCGTCAACAATAATTGCTTTGATCATGCCCTATATTCCTAAAAGGGGTTTCTAAAATTAAAATATTTTAAGCCGGCTCTTCCAGCGATTCTTTATAGCTAATCTTTAAATTTACTTTTGTTCCTGCAATGTTTTCATTTTCGTCCAGTAAATCTTCAATCTCATAAAAGGTGTTCACGCCTTTTTCCCGGTTAAGCAAAGCAAGGCGTTCAGTGGTTATCTTTAATCCCATCGACTTTTTATTTTCTGCTGATTTGCTTTTTATCGCCTCTGCCTTTTGCCTGCCAATACCATTATCATTTATTGTACAATGTAATATATTATCATGCATGCTCAGTTCAATATTGAGAAGCCCTTTCCCTTCTTTATTCATTAACCCGTGCCAGATTGCATTTTCGCAAAAGGGCTGAAGCAGCAGAGGCGGAATAAAAATATTATCTCCATCCATTGTGTTTAAAAAAGTAATGCTGTAGTCAAATGAATCTTTAAAGCGTAATCTTTCCATATCAAGGTAAAGTCGCAGCATTTGCAACTCATCTTCCAATGCAACTAATGATTTTTGAGAGTTGATAAGTACCATGCGTATCAGGCGGGAGAAACGGGTAAGATAATTTGAAGCTGCTTTACTTTCATTTTTTAAAATAAAGCGGTTGATGGAGCTAAGGCAATTAAAAATAAAATGAGGGTTCATCTGAGCCCTCAATGCCTGCATCTCTAATTCAGCCGCCTGGCGTTGCAGATCTGTTTGTTTTTGATCACTTTGAAGTTTATGTACTTCCAAATCTTTTTGCAGATGGAGTTTTTCATTTTTTCGCTTCAGTTGTAAGTTTCTAAAAATAAAAAAACCTGTTAACATAAATAGAATCATCCCACCTGCCAGGCTGTTCCGGATGACTACCTGTTGCTGTAACTTTTGTTCTTTAATAGCTAAATCAGCTTTTTTTTGTGCATCTATTGCAGCAGTTTTCATATTGCTCAATTTCATATTCAACCGCCAAATCATTTTTTTATTGTCAACAGAATCTTTAAATATAGTGTACTGTTTTAAGTAGTGGAAGGCGCTGTCATTATTACCTAAACCATGATAGATGTCGGAGTATAATTGTAATCTACTCAGGTTGTAATCAATGGTTCCGTTCATTGTTGTGCTTCGGTATTCATCAGACTTTCTTATCAGTTGTAAGGCAGTTGAATAATTTTTTTTAGCAGCTAATGCTTTTGCTTTTTTTAGATACACATCTAACAAAGCCCCGTTATTATTTTTATAGAAAGGTTTTGCCCGTGGCATAATTATACTATCAATTGCACGATTATAAAATTCAATAGCCCGGTCGTACTCATTTTTTAAAAAGTAAGCTTCACCTCTTTTCCCTATTATATTTGGCAGTTCGGGTTCATTCCGCAGGTAATACAATGCAGAATCAGCATTGCCTAATTTAAGATGTAATTCAGCAATAACCCTGTTCATAAACCAGTCATCTTTGTGAGTTAAACTGTATTGTCTTGCTTCGTGCAGGTAACCGAGTGCAGACTGATAATCACCAACTACTTTATATAAATCCGCAATATTGTTGTATGAAGCTTCCACTAAAACATCCTGCAACCCAATCATGTGGGTTCGTTTTTTCTTTGTGAGGATGAGGTTTCTCTCTGCATAAGGAAAAGCTTCTTCGTATTTGCCCATGTAAATTAAAATCGTTGTATGCCATGTGCTAACTTCTGCCTCATCCTGTTCCAATCCACCTTTCCTAAATTCTTCTACTGAGTTTTTAAAATCGAAATAATATGCCCATCCAAGCACTTCATGATCATTTGTTTCTTTTGCAATCTGAATGGCTTTTTGCACGTTCTTTTCCTTCTCTGCAGAATCAACTTGCAGTCGCAATAAAGATAGTGCCAGCCCATGGTTATAATTTATTTTTGCCGCTTCTTCATTAGCCCATTTGGCATATTTGATAGTAGAATCCTTATAACCATTAGTGGGATACCATTTTTGATAAATATATTCCTTGGTCAAATCATTCAATACATCAACTCTTACTTTCCCTTTTACAGTTAAAAGTTGTTTTTTTAAATTCTCAATTCTAATGCTATCAACATTTGTTTTTTTAGTTTGAGCAAGGGCGTGGAAAGAACATAACAATAAAATAATTAATAACTTTTTCATGATACAAATGAATGCCGGGTTAAAGTTTACAAATTAAATCTGAATTAAAAAAGGACGGCATTTCAGTTTTGTAAAACTAAAGTTTGAAATAGCCTAATGCAATTAAGAATGAGTGAATGAAGAATTATGGGCATGAATAGCATGTGGAGATGTGCGAATGTCGCAAAATAAAAATGGAATGCAGCTTTAATTAACCCTTCCTTTTTCATCTTCTGCACCTGTTGATCTCTCTCGTTTTCCTTTCACCTTGTCGTTACCAAAATTGTGAGTAAATGAAAGACTGTAATTAATATAACTGTAATCAGATATATTTTTTTGAATTAAATTTTGCTCCGGGATATTAGCAGAATATTGAAAAGTGAGTGTATTTAAAATGTTTCTGACATTAAATGATAATGTTGATCTGTTCTTGATAAACTTTTTTTGCATGCCGAAATTAAGTGAACCAGCCGGAGAAGATTTGTATAAGCCCCAATAACCACCGGCATAATAAAAACCAGATAATTCCAAAGAAAAATCTTTTGGTAAAACAAAGGTTTGAGTTGTGTTCAACCAAAAACTTTTACTTTCTGTTTTAATACTTGTTTTATAAAAAACATTGGATTGCCGCCATCCACCTGATATGTTATTTTGCATATTCCACCATTTTGTTACAGTAAAGGGTAAGGAAAGGTTGACAGTAATGTCTTTAATATTTTTGCCATTTGCGAGGCTGATGATCATTTTGTTCAATGCTTCAACTATTTTAGGTTGCATAATAATAGGATCTGCTGTGAAACTATAAGAAATAGAAACTATTTTATTTTTATAAGTATAGGAGGCATTAACTGCATCTGCAATTGATGGTTGCAAAGCCGGGTTACCGGTTTGAAAAGTTTTAGGATCATAAAAAATTACCCATGGTGCCAGATCAGTAAAGCTTGGTCTCCATATTCTTCTGCTATACGAAAGATTTATAGCATTGTTTTTATTGATAGTATGTAGTATAAAAAAACTTGGAAACAGATTTCCATAATGGCGGTCAACAATATTTTTTTGAGTGGGTGAGCCTAAATTGGAACGGGTGTATTCATAACGGAGACCTGCTTTAATGGATGTCGCCGAATCTATTGCAAAACTAAAAGAAGAATAAGCGGCGCCAATACTTTCATGAAGATTATGGTAGCCTGAAAGTAAGGTGTCCTGTAGCCAGTTATTTTGAAATAAGGTAGCTACCTCAACATCATTATTAAGTTTGGAGGTAACAGCTTTTATACCTGCTTCCATATCTGTTTTTTTAGATAGCTTTTTTGAATAATCAATTGCACCAACCCAAAATTTTAATGGAGTGGCTTTACTGCTTCTCACCTTTTCATCATAAACAAAATTGTTTAAGTTATCAAAATAAGAATTAATGTATCTGTTTGGATTATCGTCGTTGTTATTGAAATAATCGAAATTTATATTGATCTTTTCATCAGGTTTAAATGTGTGCTGCAAATTGATATTAAAGCTATAATTTGATGTAGTATGCAATTCATTATTTACAATTGTAAGGGTTGTATCTAATTTATAATTGGTGGAGGTGAAAGCATTATTATCTGCTTCCATATTCCAGTTTCTATAACTTGCTGAAAAAAGAGCGCCAATAATTGTTTTTTTATTTATTTCATAATCAATACCCGCCAAAGCGTTGTGTTGCCATGCAATAGCATCCCTGTTACTTTCAGAATAATTTTCAATAAACTTTCCTGAATATGTTACAGCATGATAATTTGTCCATAATTGTTTTAAACGAGTCCGTGAAAATGAATAATTGCCAAACACATTTATCTTACCTTTTCTATGATTAATATTTAAACTCATTGAATTTTGCTCTCCTTTATCATATCCGGCGGATAAAGAATAAGAACCATTAGTACCATATTGATTATTGGATTTAAGTACAATATTTATTATTCCGGCATTACCGTCAGCATCAAAATTTGCAGGCGGTGTGGTAATAATTTCAATTCTCTCAATGTTACCGGAGGGAATACCGGCAAGCATTTGTATTACTGAAGATATATCCATATAATTTCTTTTTCCATTCATCATTACGATTACGCCATTCTTTCCGTTAATGGATAATGAATTATTAATACGATCTACTATTATACCGGGAGATCGTTCCAGCACATCCAAAGCAGTACTGCCTGCTGATGTAATACTGCTGGCAACATTGATTACCAGGCGATCAATCTTTTGTTCATAAAGAGGCTTCTTAACTGTTATACTAATATCCTTAAGTTGAATTAAAGTGTCTTTTAAAATAATAGGTTCCAATTTTAAATCATCATGATCATTAATTTGAAATACTGACGTAAATGTATTTTTATAACCGGTATGGGTTGAAGTAATTAAATATTTACCGGGTTCAATATTTTCAAATGTATAAGTTCCATCTTCCCTGGTAAGCATTCCTTTAACAAGAGATGAATCTTTTGGTGTTAGCAATAAAACGTTTGCATGTGCTACAGGCTTGCTATCAGCATTGATTACTCTTCCAAAAAAT
Organism: Chitinophagales bacterium; assembly: GCA_043749085.1. Lineage (GTDB taxonomy): Bacteria > Bacteroidota > Bacteroidia > Chitinophagales > Chitinophagaceae > Ginsengibacter. The sequence goes on along the minus strand of JAYVEA010000108.1, from coordinate 5,887 downwards.
TTTGATTGAGATATGGCTGAATTACTGGAACAGGAAAGTAGAATAAAAATAATAAGTATCTTATTCATAGCAGTTGTGTTAAATGGTAATGAGATAGACAAAATAATTATAAATAAGATGAATTCTCTATTTGATTTATTACATCGGTAAAGATTACCAAATATATATTGCTGCGATGGATGATGTATGCTACATTGAGTGAAATGCATGTATCATACTTAAATGACAGGAATGATTGAGTAAGCCGATTTGAATTGTTACCGGGGCAATAATCTTTTGAGCAGGATTTCCTTTTTACTTCGGGAAACATCTATGGCAGATCCATCGCTCATAACAAGATAACCGCCTTCCCCTTTTACATATTTCACCACTTCATTCAGGTTAACAAGGTGGGAATGATGCACACGGCTAAAAGCATGATCTTCCAATAATTCTTCAACATCTTTTAAGGTACGTGACACTACCAGTTTTTCTTTATTCTTTAATCGAATGATAGTGTAATTGCTATCTGAATCGCAGCTAATAATGGAATCAATTGTAACCATCTGTAATCCTTCCATCGTGGGCAAAGCTATCTTACTCACTACTGCAGATCCACGGTGCATTTTTTGAAATAATATTTCGAGTTGCTGGGCAGTAGGCACATGTGTACGCTGCACTACTTTTTGCACAGCTTTTTGAAGTTCTTCCCGGTCTATAGGTTTCAATAAATAATCTATGGCGCTGAAACGAAATGCCTTTAATGCATATTGATCATAACTGGTTGTAAAGATGAGATCGAAATTGATAGAGGGCAATTGCTCCAACATTTCGAAGCCATTCATCTTTGGCATTTCCACATCAAGGAAGACAAGGTTGGGTGATTGCTTTTGTATAACTCCTAATGCCTCCATACCATTACTGCAGGATCCCATTATTGTTACATCAGGACAATAACGTGCCAGCAAAACTGCCAGGGCTTCGCAGCTATAAGGTTCGTCATCTACAATAAGGGCATTGATCATTGAATAAATAGTTATTTCAAAAATTTAATTTAAACAAATTCCTGTAATGAGTTCCTGCATTTTATTTTCAGGTCAACTTTTGTACCTATCACATTGTCCTCTTCATCCAATATATCGTTGATCTCATAAAAGGTTGATATTCCTTTTTCGCTATTCAATAATGCCAGGCGTTCAGTTGTAATTTTTAGCCCAAGTGATTTATCTTTTTCCACCGATTTGCTTTTCATTTCCATTGCTTTTTTCCGGCCAATGCCATCATCGGATATACTGCAGTGCAATACACCGTCTTCCATATGTAAAGCAATGTTTAAATTTCCCTTTTCGTCTTTGTGCATTAAGCCATGCCAGATGGCATTCTCACAAAATGGTTGCAGCAATAATGGGGGAATATAAACAGAACCTGCATCAACCCGGTTGGTAAAAATAATGTTGTAGTCAAAAGCATTTTTAAAACGGAGCCGTTCCATATCAAGGTAGAGGCGCAGCATTTCCAGTTCGTCTTCAACGGATATTAAAGACTGTTGAGAATTGATAAGAACCATTCTTATAAGCCGTGAAAAGCGGGTGAGGTAATCAGAAGCTGCTTCCGTTTCATTCTTTAAAATAAAGCGGTTGATAGAGCTAAGGCAATTAAAAATAAAATGCGGGTTCATTTGAGCCCGCAGTGCCTGCATCTCTAACTCAGTTGCTTTTTGATTGAGTTCGGCATGTTGCTTTTGGTTTTCTAATTGCTGCACATTTAATTGCTGTTCCAGTTGTTGGCGTTGCAATCGTTCATTCTTTCTTTTAAGCCTGGTATTTCTAAAAACAAAAATTCCTATTAGTACCAAAGTAAACAGCAGTGCGAAAAGAAAATTCTTAAATATGGTTTGTTGCTTTAGTTGTTGTTGTTTGATTTTATTATCTCTCATTAAAAACCCTAACTGAGATTCTTTTTTTACTTCTTCAGCAGCTTTTTTATAATTATTTAGCCTTAACAAAAATTGCTTGTTTAAAATAGAATCTTTTAGGGTTATATATTTTATTAAATAGAGATAAGCGCTGTCATTTTTTCCTAAATGATGGTATAACTCCGAAAGCAATTTGTAACTATCCATCATATAAGGTCGTGCATTATTTTCTTTTGCATAACCGAAAGCTTCTCTTACATATCTTAATGCAACATCATAATTTTTCTTTTGCGCATAAGCTTCGCCTGAAAAAAGCAGAGGTTGTACTATTCCATTTCCCTTTTTTTTTCCTTTTTTTCTAAAAAAGAGAATATCATCTTTTAGTAATGGTATTACTTTTTCAGACTGGTTAGTTCCAATATATATTTTACCTAAGATAGTGTTCCCTAAAGCCTGGTGACCCCGGGCATATTTGCTCCAATCTTTTTTCCAAATATTCCAATAATATAAAGCGGAATCATATTTACCCATCAGGCAATACAGCTCACTAATATCCAGGTACATTGTCCAACCTGAATTAATTTCTTTCGCATAATTGTTACCCTGAAATAAATAATTCATCGCACTTTCATAATCACCTGCGGCTTTGTATATGCCAGCCATATCGTACAGGGACCACTGCACTAATTCATGTCCCCATTGGCTGGTATCAGTTTGAACATTTTTTCTGGCGAGCGGAATACATTTGTCGCAATAAGGTAACCCTTGTTCATACTCACCTTTATTTGAGTAAGACATACACAACCATGTAGTTACCTCTGTCTCCTGCTGCACGTCACCTGCATTCTTAAAATAATAAATTGCTTTTTTATAATTCTCCGCCTGATTTTCAACGTTTGCAAGTATATAATAAGCCCTACCTAACAATTGATCATTTTTCATTTCTTCTGCAAGCTGTAAAGCCTGATGTACATATTTACCACTGGCTGCATTTTGATTACTAAGCTGCTTGCTTCTTGCCATATTTAGCAAAGAAGAGGCAGCTCCAAATTTGTATCGAATCTTGTTCGCCTCATCATTTGCCTGAACAGCAAAATGATACATTGAATCAGTTATCTGCCCCATTCCCGTTGCACTCAGAAAGACACCATATTTACTGCTTATTTCATTTAAGCAATTCACCCGGGCTGTGTCTTTCAAATAAGACAAAGCCCTTTTCATGCTGTCAATTCTGTGACTTTCTATTTTTTGAAATTCAGAAATTTGAGCCTTTGCCATGAATTGACAGGAGATAATCAAAACGGTTAATAATATATAATTTTTCATACTCAATATTGAAAACCCGTTTTTAATGAGATCCTTTGATAAATTACAAAAACTCCCGGGCTTTCTAAAACTAAATTATAATGTTACTGACAGGCGCAATAGATAGACTTAGCCATTGAACAATGTAGCTGATATTTTGCAGTGGAGATTGAGCAGAATGAATTTAAAGTTAAAGCAGAAGCAATACAATATGCATAAGACCATTATCCCCTGCCAGGCAACAGCTTCTTCAGCAGCTCTTCTTTTTTATTCCTCGAAATATAAATATGCTCAGCATCACTCATCACCACATACCCTCCATCAGCTTTCACATATTTTTCAACTTCATCAAGATTCACGAGATAAGAACGATGTACACGAATGAAAGAATGATCTTCCAGCATTTCTTCTATCACTTTTAATGTGCAGGAAACCACTAATTTTTTGTTGTCTTTTAGTATCAATTTTGTATAATTATCATCGGCTTCGCAACTGATGATTGATTGCACCGGGATCATTTGCAATCCCTCCATGGTAGGTAATGCAATTTTATTTATGGAAGAAGTAGGGTGATACAGTTTTTGAAACAGTATCTGGAGTTGTTCTGCGGCTGGCATTTCAGAACGTTGTAATACTTTCTGCACAGCTTTTTGCAGTTCCTCCCTGTCAACAGGTTTTAATAAATAATCAATTGCGCTGAAACGAAAAGCTTTCAAAGCATACTGATCGTAGCTGGTGGTAAAGATCAAATGAAAATCAACAGCAGGTAATTTTTCCAGCATTTCAAAGCCATTCATTTTTGGCATTTGCACATCCAGAAAAACAAGATCGGGCGATGATGCATTGATAGTCTCCAAAGCATCCAATCCATTATGAAAAGTATTTGTTACCTGCACCTCAGGGCAATAACGATCCAATAGCAGGGAAAGTGTTTTACAACAATTAGGTTCATCATCTACAATAATTGCTTTTATCATTGTTTATCAATTTACGCTAATAATATTTGAGGGTGCCGGGTGCCGGTCACTACCATTTAATAATACTGCTCTCTTATTTAATAAAATCCCGAAGGGATAATATTATTATAGAATCATCAATTTTTAACAAGGTTGAACCCCCTAGGGGTGACATAAATTATGTTTGTTAATCATACCACTCAAAGAGATATTTTTCATCATACTCAACTTCAAATTTCTTTAGAAATTGTAAGTATTCCTCTTTAAAAGTTTTCTTTTTATGATGCTGTTCCTGGTTAAGTATATAATCATAAACTTTACCCATATTTGAATGGGAATATGAGAATGCGCCATATCCCTCTTGCCATTGAAATTTTCCTTTCACAAGTTTCCGGTCATTAATAAAATTTGATGAATTGTTCTTCATATCCCTAACCAAATCTGATATGGGCATAACAGGCTTTAATCCAACAAAGGCATGTATATGATCGGCCATCCCGTTTACTATTATTGACTTTTGCCCTTTACCTTTAACAATGCCGGCAATATATTTATGTAATTCAGTTTTCCAATTATTGCTAATCAGATTCTCTCTTCCTTTTACGGCAAAAACAATTTGAATATATATTTGATAAAATGTTCCAGGCATAATGATAGTTTTTGAAGGTTTGAAATGTCACCCCTTCGGGGTTCAGCAATCTCAATTTACTGAGTTTCTATAATAATATCAACCCTTCAGGTTTTATCCGGCACCTCAAAATATTACAGCCCCGTTTACGCTACTGCTTCCATTAAATCTTTATGCCTGATCTTTATGCTCACTTTTGTGCCAGCCACTGCGCCGCTTTCATTTATTACATCCTCCATCTCATAAAAATTACTCACTTCTTTTTCATGATTGAAAAGCGACAACCGTTCGTTGGTAATTTTTAGTCCTATTGATTTTTCTTTCTTCGCCGATCCCGTATTTAATTCTCCAGCCTTTGCTCTTCCAATTCCATCATCAGTTATTACGCAGTTGAGGTATTCATTTTCTTTTATAATAGTTATGTTTAAATGGCCCTGCCCTTCCTTGTTCATAAGCCCATGCCAGATGGCATTTTCACAAAAAGGTTGTAATAACAAAGGCGGAACTAAAACAGATTCCGCTTCCACATCATTGGTGTAGGTAATATTGTAGTCAAATGAATTTTCAAACCGCAATCGTTCCATATCAAGGTACAATCTAAGCATCTTTAATTCTTCATCCATTGTGATCAATACCTTTTCCGAATTGGTGAGCACCATGCGTATCAACCGCGAAAAACGGGTAAGATAATCCGAAGCTTTTTCTGTGTTATTTTCTAAAATAAAACAGTTGATGGAGCTAAGACAATTAAAAATAAAATGCGGATTCATCTGTGCCCGCAGTGCCTGCATTTCAAGGCGGATTGCCCGTTCCTGCAACTCTGCCTGCTGCTTTTGATTTTGCAGCTTGTCATTCTTTCGCTTTAGTGTTAGGGTTCTGAAAATAAAAATTCCGGCGACAACCAACACTGCTAAAAAAATAAAAAGAAAGTTTTTTAACAAGGCTTCTTCTTTTAATTGTTGTTGCTTGATCTTATTGTCTTTCATCAAAAATCCAACTTGTGCTTTTTTCTTTTCGTCTTCTGCATCTTTTTTCGAATTATAAATGCGGAGTAAAAATTGTTTGTTCTGAATAGAATCTTTTAAAGTGACGTACTTAAATAAA
>JAYVEA010000107.1:0-4860 GCA_043749085.1 Chitinophagales bacterium | reverse complement strand
AAATGGAATTTGAAAATAAAAACACCTGTAGCAGGCGGCCCCTATAACATTACAATTAGTGGCTACAATGTTATTCAACTTCAGGATGTAATGATCGGAGAAGTTTGGGTGTGCAGTGGCCAAAGTAACATGGAGATGAATTATAACTGGGGATTAAAGCAATACACAAATGATGTAAATACTGCAACTAATAAAAGCATTCGATTCTTTCATATTCCAAGATTGACAGCAGATTATCCTCAGGAAGACACAAAGGCAACATGGGTTGTTTGTAACCCTGAAGATGTAAAACCGTTTAGCCTGGTTGGATATTTCTTTGGAAAGAGTTTGCAGGAAAATTTAAATGTTCCTGTGGGATTAATAAATACAAGTTGGGGAGGTACGCCTGCAGAAGCATGGACGCCAAAAGAAGTAGTTGAGAATGACCCCGTATTAAAAAACGCAGCTACCTTATTACCATCTTCAAAAGGATGGCCGATAATACCTGCATCTACCTATAATGCAATGATCTATCCCCTTATTAATTATCCTGTTGCCGGTGCGATTTGGTACCAGGGAGAAGGTAATACTGCTGCATCAAAAACTTATCAATCAATATTTACAGCAATGATAAACAGCTGGAGAAAATCATGGCAAAATAATTTCCCTTTTTACTATGTGCAGATTGCTCCTTTTACTTATGGTAATAATAATGTAGGTGCATTGATAAGAGAGGCACAAACAAAAACACTGAGCTTGCCCAAAACAGGTATGATAGTTATAACTGATCTGGTAGATGATATTAAAGACATTCATCCTCAAAGAAAAAAAGAAGTTGGTTTGAGATTAGCTGATTATGTTCTGGCAGATAATTATGGAAAGGGTAATGGACTATATAAAAGCCCCATGTATAAAAACATGAAGATCGAAAAAGATAAGATCCGTATATTTTTTAATAATGCTGATAATGGACTTACTGTAAAAGGTGGTGGTATTCCAACTGAATTTTATATTGCAGGAGAAGATAAGATCTTTATTCCTGCAGATGCAAAGATTGAAAAAGATACAGTGGTAGTATCAAGTAAACTTGTTAAGAATCCCGTCGCGGTTAGGTTTGAATTCAGCAATAGTGCTATATCAAATCTTTATAGTAAAGAAGGTTTGCCGGTAAATCTTTTTAGAACAGATGACTGGCCTGTAGATACTGCTCCGGTAAAAAAATAATTATATTTTTTCCGGATACATGGTTATTGTTAACTGCTTATACAAACGTTCTGATTCCCGAAGAATTATAAGTTTCGCGAAATTCTTTAGGGGTACATACTTTCTTCTTTTTAAATAACCTGTTGAAGTTTGACATATTATTGAATCCGCATTTATAAGCAACCTCAGTAATACTTTGGGTTGTATCTATCAGCATTCTTGATGCATTGCCCAGCCTTACTTCATTTAGTGTATCAATAAAAGTTTTACCGGTTCTTATTTTAAAAAACCGGCTTAGCGCTACCTCTGTCATGCCTGCTATTTTTGCTGCATCATTTAAAGTGATATTCGTATCAAAGTCGTTATTAATATATTGCATAATTTTTTCCACCCGCCTGCTGTTATATGATAAAGTTTCTCTATTGCTGAACGAAATATCGGATAATGTTTTTTGATTTTTCGAATCAGAAAGATCATGCAGGATAGACATTAATTCCAGTACAGAATCAAAGCCGCTTTTTTGAGTGAGCGCAAAAAGCCTGTGCATAATAGTTTTGGTTGTTTCTTTTGAAAATAAAATTCCGCGAAGAGATTGTTCAAACATTGTTTTTATTAAACTCATTTGATTTCTTTGCAAAAATTTTTCATCAAACATATCTCTATGAAACTGTATCGTAATTTCTTTTATTACCGAACTTTTAGATTTATGTGTAAACCAGCCATGCTGAAGATTAGGACCTACCAGCACAAGCTCAAGATCAGATATTTCTTCAATATGATCTCCAATTACTCTTTTAGCACCTTTGGCATTTTGTATAAAATTTAATTCAAACTCTTCATGATAATGAAGTGGAAAGTCAAATTCAGATTTTGTTCTGTAAAAGAGGCTAAAGCAATCGTTTTGAGTTAGCGGAGTGATTTCTCTTAAAAGTGTAGATTTCATTTGTACAGAATATTGTTTAACTAAGATAAAATAATATTGTTATCAGATTTTTTTAAAATGAAGTTTAATTTGCAAAATGAAACCGATTACAAAGTTCCAATTTAGATAAAAAAATACAACTATTAGATAAAAAAGTATCAGATTAATAACAGCCATAGATTTATTTTTGGAAAAACATAATTTGCTATATGAGAAAAAATTTATTCTCTAAAAGTTTCACGCTTTTCTTAAGCCTGTTTCTTTTTACATTTTCCTTTTCACAACAAAGAAGAATTAACGGGACTGTTTCAGATGATAATGGCGCGCCACTTTCGGGTGCTACCGTTTCTGTAAAGAACACAAAAGTTATTACCACAACAAATTCGGCTGGTAGATTTACCATAGACGCTCCGGCAAATGGGAGAACGTTAGTAGTTACGTATGTTGGTATGGCTTCAAAAGAAGTTGCTATAGGAAATAATAATTCGTTTAATCTAAGCTTAGTTCCTTCGGCGGGAACTTTAAGTGATGTAGTTGTTGTAGGTTATGGACGATCTAGAAGGGCCAACCTTACAACTGCCCAAACAACAGTATCAGCAAAAGATATTGAAAAAACAGTAAACACAACTATTGAACAGGCTATACAGGGAAGGGCTGCCGGTGTGTATGTTACACAAAATTCCGGTCAGCCTGGTGGTGGAATTTCTGTGAACATTCGCGGTATTAGTTCTCTTGGTCGTACGCAACCATTATATGTTATTGATGGAGTTCAAATACAATCAAATGAGGATGTGTCTTATGGTTCTTCAAGTTCCTCTAATCCGCTGGCAGGCTTAAACCCTGCAGATATAGAGGATATACAGATCCTGCAGGGACCTTCTGCAACGGCAATTTTTGGTTCCCGTGGCACTAATGGTGTGATACTGGTTACCACTAAACGTGGTAGAGCCGGAGAGGTTAAGATAAATTACACTTATCAATACAATCTTCAAACTCCTCCAAAACATTTGCATGTGATGAACCTGCAGGAATATGCACAAATGGTTAAGGAATATCACACCATTGCCGGTGGAACTACTCCTGGAGAATTTTTAGACCCTATCTTATTAGGTGAAGGAACTGACTGGCAGGATGAATTATTTAATAATGCAGGAATGAATAAACATCAATTAAGTTTGAGCGGTGGCAGTAACAATACTACCTATTACATGTCAGGGGAATATTTGAAACAGGAAGGTGTAACCGCAGGCTCCGGCTTTAACAGGTATGGCTTCAGGTTAAACCTGGATAACAAGCCCAGGGAATGGGTAACTGTGGGTGCCAATATTAGTTTCAATCAAACCAATGAAAACCTTACGGCTACCAACTATGGTGATGCACAAAGCCCTCTCATTGCAAATGCCTTAAGACTTACTCCGCAGATACCTGTAAAGAATTTTAATGGATCCTGGGGTGGAAGTGATCCGGTTAATGGCGCTAACCAATATGCACCTATAAATCCGATAGCACTTGCCAGCCTTATTACCAACAAAAACATGAAGAGACAATTTTTAGGGGGTTTAAATCTTGGTATTAACCTAACAAAGGGGCTTGTGTTCAGAAGTTCAATAAATGGTAATGTAGGCAATGGTATTTCCACTTATTATACTCCAACTTATAACATTGATCAATGGCATTATAATACAAATGCTTCCTTACAAAGCGGAACTTATTCAAGCTGGTACTGGAACTGGAACCAATTGTTAGAATACACTAAGCAGATAGGTAAACATAATTTTACATTGATGGCAAGCCATGAGTCTCAGGAGTCAGAATGGAAAGCTTTATCAGCAGGAAGAACCGGATTTCTTACCAATGATATATTTGATGTAAATGCCGGAAACCCTACTTCAGCAACAAATGGTGGTGGAACTTATCCATGGTCTATGGAATCTTATCTTGGCAGAGTTAATTATAACTATAATAACCGCTACCTATTAACCGGGACTTTCCGAAGAGATGGTTCTCCTAATTTTGGAGCAGATAGAAGATGGGGAAACTTTCCTTCTGTTTCTGCGGCATGGAGAGTGAGCCAGGAAAAATTCTTCACTGTTCCTTTCATAAGCGAATTAAAATTAAGATATGAAACCGGTTTAACTGGTAACCAGGGAACAGGTTCGGGTATTTATGCTCCATTGAATACAGGTGCTACTCCCTGGGGTACAGGTTTTTTACCGGCAACATTTACCAATCCTAAATTGCAATGGGAAGAAACAAAGACGAATAATATTGGTCTTAATCTTGGATTGTTGAAAAACAAAATTTCAATTGAAGCAGACTATTATGTAAAGCATACCAATAATCTCATAATGCCGGCAAGTTTACCATGGTATATGGGTACAAATGGCAGTCCGGGCTCAGTGGGTGCCCCTTTAGTAAATGCCGGATCTTTACAAACAAAAGGTTGGAACCTGACTTTTAGTACTACTAATATTGATACCAAAAATTTCAGGTGGGAATCGAACCTGAACCTGTCTCACTTCAAATCTGTTATTACTGCATTGAATTCGGAAAATGCATTTATTGACAGATCATCTTGGTGGATGAATAACTGGACGCAGCGTGCTGCCATTGGATATGAGCCATGGTTGTTCAGGGGATATATTGAGGAAGGTATATTCCAGTCAGTGGAAGAAATAGCAAAGAGTGCAGTGCCGGTTGATAACAGCGGCAACAGGCGGCCAACCGATCAGCAAACAGGTATTTGGGTGGGAGAT
>JAYVEA010000106.1:0-14857 GCA_043749085.1 Chitinophagales bacterium | reverse complement strand
TAACAGTTCAACAATTAAAATTAATGACAGATAGCATTGCCCATCGTGGCCCTGAAGGCGAAGGACATTGGATAAGTGATGATGGCAAAACCGGTTTTGGACACAGACGCCTGCGAATTATTGATCTAAGCATAGCTGCAGCACAGCCTATGCACTATATGGATAGATATGCCATAACATTTAACGGAGAAATATATAATTACATTGAATTAAAGAATAGTTTATCCAAAAAAGGATACACTTTCAACAATCATTCTGAGACCGAGGTGATACTTGCGCTGTACGATTCCGAAAAAGAAAAGTGCCTGCAATTACTGGACGGCATGTTTGCATTTGCCATTTATGATAATAAAGAAAAAAAAATTTTTTGCGCCCGGGATAGATTTGGAGAAAAGCCTTTTTTTTATATGTTTCAAAAAGATCGCTCATTTGTTTTTGCCTCAGAAATAAAAGCGCTTAAGGCATATTCGGGTAACTCTGGCATCAATAACCAAATGCTTTATAATTATCTTGCTTTCGGTTATTTAAATAATAAAAATAATTTCTCAGAAACATTTTACCGGGATATCGCAAGCCTGCCACATTCACATTACCTTATTATTGATACAGAAAATGTAACGATCGAGATTAAAGAATATTGGAAGATCGATCCGGATGAGATCAACCATTCCTTATCAGTTAAACAGGCAAAGGAAAAGTTTAATGAACTTTTTTATACTTCGGTAAACAGAAGGCTGAGAAGCGATGTTAATGTTGGCAGCAGTTTAAGCGGCGGTATTGATAGCTCTCTCATTGTTTGCATAATAGACGATCTTTTAAAGAAAAATAAAGCCGAGCATAGCTTTGAAAATTCTGCATTTAAACAAAAAACATTTAGTGCACGTTTCCCGGGATTTAATCGGGATGAAGGGGAATTTATACAAATGATAATAGAGCAAACAAATGTAGAACCTCACTTTACTTATCCAACTCAGGAAACTTTGCTGAAGGAAATTGACAGGGTAGCCTGGTTTCAGGACGAACCTTTTGGCGGTGCAAGTATTTTGGTACAACATGAGGTTATGAAACTTGCAAAAGAAAATGATGTAACTGTATTGCTTGATGGGCAGGGTGCCGATGAAATATTAGCAGGCTACCACTGGTATTTTAATGTTTTTTTCAGGCAAATGGAAGCATATAAAAATGGCAGCTTTAAAAAAGAATACGAATCTTATAAACTATTACATAAACATAACCCCGTTAACAGAGAGCAAAAAAAAGATCTTGAATATTTTTTACGAAAAATAATTCCCAATAAAATTCATTCCATTAAAAAATCGAGTGCCTGGTATGATCAAAAAGTAAACCGTACGTTTAATAAGGATTTCTTTGCTGAACAATCTAAAGGATTATTTAATACGCAAACAGCCTTTAGCGATCTCAACAAAACCCTGCATAACAGTACCATGAATGGTGATCTTCAAATCTTATTACGCTATGCTGATAGAAACAGCATGGCTTTCTCACGTGAAGTACGTTTGCCATTTCTTTCACATGATCTTGTAAAATTTTTATTCTCTCTCCCTTCTGAATATAAAATTCATAAAGGTTGGACAAAATGGATCATGAGAGAAAGCTTCTCCGGCATTTTACCAGATAAAATATGTTGGCGCCTAGATAAAATAGGCTACGAACCCCCGCAAAAAAAATGGATGGAAAATAAGGTAATTAACGACCGCATAATAGAATCACGAAAAAAACTGATGAATGCAGGTATTCTTGATAAACATATTCTAAATAAAAAAACAGGCGTAAGCACAGCCAGGGAAAAAGCAGATAGCAGCTGGAAACATCTAATGGCGGGGTATCTTATCCCGTAAATAATATTAGAATGAAGAATAAAGTATTGATTTTTATTGATGTGGCAGCACCTAAAAATTTTCTTCAGACAGAAGTGATAATTGAACTGGGATACGAGCCTACCTATTTTGTTTCAACATATAACATTCACTCAGCGCATTTTTTTAAACAACCGGGTTCACAGTCAATTTTAAAAACCGGATTTTTAAAAAGATTACACCATGTAAATACTTACTTTAAAAAAAATAAGAAATCCATTCATCATATCGAGGTGTATCCCGGGGGACGTTTTGCTTTTTTATACGTTTTACTTGCACGAGTATACAGCATTAAATCTATTTGTGCAGAAAGAGGTGACCTACTTTACTTTCACAAAAAGGGTTATCCAAAATCCGTTAGATTCTCTATGTGGTTTTGTTATAAATATTCAAATTTAGTTTGGTACAGGGAACCTTACATGAAGTCAATATTGGAAAAGTATAATAAAAATTTATTTTTCCTTCATAATGCTGTTAAATTAAATAATGAACCTGTTAACGCTTCAGAAAGAGATATTACATTTTTATGGCTCAACAGGATTATTCCTGAAAGAAAAGGAGATTGGTATATAGAAACATTAGCACACCCTCAATTAAAAGAAACTAAAAACTACCTTGTAGGTATTACAGCTGCTTCTGCTTATAAAAATGTACAGGAATATATATTAAAAAATAAACCGGCTAACTTATCAATTGCCGATTTTACTGTAAACCCAGAACAATTCTATAAAAGATCAAAATTTTTTGTACTGCCTGCGAAAGTCGTATTTGCTAATCATGCACTGCTAGAGGCGATGAGCTATGGAGTTGTACCACTCGTTTCGGATCAGACGGGTTCATCACTAATCATTGATAATGGAAAGAACGGTTTTATTTTTGATCATAATAAAAACCATTTTGAAGCAGCAATTTTAAAAGCATTTAATTTAAGCGATGAGGAATATAACCGCTTATCTGTTGCTGCGGAAGAGAAAATTAAAAATACATTTTCAGAAGAAAAATATAAAGCCGCAATTAAAGAAATGTATAGTTTGATATAATAACTTATTCAGCCTAAATACCCGGTAGACACTTTTAAAATATTACTTTTATAAATTCGTTTTTAGGTAATACTTAATAATATGTGCGGCTTAACCGGCTTTTGTGATTTTAATAAACAGCTTTCTTTAAAGGATCTACAAAAAGGCAACGATTGTCTCCTTCATCGTGGACCGGATGATAACGGCACTGCTATTTTTACAACCTCACAAGCTAATATTGGATTAGGCCATAGGAGATTATCCATTCTGGATCTTAGCGCACAAGGCAGTCAGCCCATGTATAGCGATGACAAAAGCATAGCTATAATACTTAATGGCGAAGTATATAATTTTATAGAGATCCGAAGAGAGCTTGAATCTTTAGGTCATTCATTCCATTCAAATTCTGACACAGAAGTTATTATTAAAGCTTATCTGCAATATGGTATTGAGGCTGTGCACAGATTCATTGGCATGTTTGCTTTTGCTTTATATGATATTAAAAAACAAACTGTTTATCTTTTAAGAGATAGGGCCGGCGTAAAGCCATTACACTATTATTTTAAAAATGATTGTCTTCTTTTTGCCTCTGAATTAAAATCTATTTATACATACCCGGTATTTGAAAAAAATATTAATGAAGAAGCAGTATCACTATTTTTTAAATATGGATACATAAGGGCACCCCATACCATTTTTAAAAATACTTATAAGGTACAGCCCGGGCATTATATTAAAATAGATGTAGAGAATAAAAAAGTAGATGAGGTAAAATATTACGATGTTCTTGATTATTACAATAAGCCCAAGCTTACAATCTCTGAAGAAGAGGCTTCAGCAGAAGTTGAAAAGTTATTCACTTCAGCTTTTCAATACCGCATGGTTAGTGATGTTCCTGTGGGTGTGTTTTTAAGCGGGGGATATGACAGCTCAGTTGTTGCAGCAATTCTGCAAAAAAATAATTCACAAAAAATAAAAACATTCACTATTGGTTTTCATGAAGAAAAATATAATGAAGCACCGCATGCAAAAAAGGTAGCAGAATACATTGGCACCGATCATCATGAATACTATTGCACTATCAAAGAAGCACAGGATATCTTCCCTATGATGGCGGATATTTATGATGAGCCTTTTGGAGATAGCTCCGGCATACCTACTACATTGGTTAGCCGCTTCGCCCGAAAGCAGGTAACCGTTGCTCTTTCTGCAGATGGAGGTGATGAAATTTTTGCGGGTTATAATCGTTACTCGCAGTCAAATAAAATTAACCAGGTATATAATAAAACTCCGGAAATATTCCGGACTGCTATTGCAAACATTTTACCAGCAGTGCCTTTTAAATATCTTCCACGATTAAAACATAAGGCACATGCTTTTAACAAGCTGGAAGAAATATTAATATCAGGTGATCAACTTTCAATTGCTGATACGCTAAGTAAGCAATACACTAACAGGCAGCTAACTAAACTTTTACAGCGGTTTAGCCCAGGCATTAACTTATATAATGATATTGGGAAAATAAATAATCAAAATGATTTTATTAATACACTGCTTGCCCTGGACTATAAAACCTATATGGTGGATGATATACTTGTAAAAGTTGACAGGGCTACCATGAGTGTTGGCCTTGAAGGAAGAGAACCCTTTCTGGATCAGCGGATAATTGAATTTGTAGCTCAGCTTCCCTCTGACTTAAAATATAAAAACGGTACTAAAAAATATCTTCTTAAAAAAATTGCTCATAAATATATCCCCAAACAATTACTTGACAGGCCTAAAAGCGGCTTTGGCTTACCCGTTTATGAATGGCTTAAAACAGATCTTAAACATCTTCTGTTCTATTATTTAAATGAAGAGCAGCTGGCTAAGCATAATTTTATAAATGTGCAAAATGCTATAATGTTAAGGGACGGCTTTCTTGCAGGAAAACATAATAATGAAAATCAAATATGGCTTCTACTAATGTTCCAGATGTGGTGGAACAGGTGGATGTAAAAACTTTATTTCAATTTAAATAGATTTCTTTTTTGCAGCGGATACTTTATTAAATAAAAGTATTACCAACAACGTATAAAAAAAAGGTTCAAATGGAGCTTTATACCTGATAAGCGTTCCAAAATTAAAAGACACAAAGCCTACCAGCGCAGCCATCATTAAACTAAAAATAAGGCTAAAAAGCAGAACAGGATCTTTCAAATTGCGGTATATCTTTATCAGTCCGGTTTTAAATATCAAAATAATAACAAGAAGCATTGTAGCAAAGCTTTCTAAAAAATTAAGTATCATAAATACATTGCTGCATTCCCAAACATAGGGGCGGAAAAGGGATACATTTATTGATAATAAAAAAGCTGTAATTAATCCAAATCCTGAAAGGTCATTTGTTGGAAGCGTATATCCTGACCCACTGTTATAATCAATATTAATTGTTGTCATCACTGTCTGCAGATTTTCCGCTTTACCAAAATAATTTGTAAAGGCGACCTGGATAAAATTACTGTCATCAATAAAAAAGTAAATGATCATTCCCAATATCGCAAGATATATTGTACCCTTGATCATTAATTTAAAGAACGGAGAGGATACATATCCAATAAATGATTTATAACTCCATATACAGGCAGCAACAATAAAAAAGTAAAAAATATAATCTTTAATGGTAAGTAAAATAATAGCGCCTGACAGAAAAAGAATAATGTTTTTAATTATCCTTCTTCTATGTAAAATATTATTAAAAGTATAAAAGCATAGTCCCAAAGCAAACATGCAAAGTGGTTCTTTAATAACTCCTGTTGTCCATATAATAACTGAAGGAATAAATAAAGTAGTGATTGCAATATATTTTCTTAAATGAGGATACCGCTCATTAAAAACCAAAAAAATCATCCATGTTCCCCAAAACGAAAACAAGGAAAAAATAAGAGCGATAGGAAGATAACTTCCGAAGCAAAACAGGCTTGTTACGCCGGCAATTTTAAACATGGCATAATAAGAAGTGGCAAACCCTGTAAAACCGGAATGCATCGCATATTCCAATGCATTGGAAGAATAATTTCTGGGGTGATTTACAATGATCTCCCATGCTGTTTTTGGACTTTTAATAAATGCATTCCATATTTCATGTGCCCCTGTGTAATATGAAAAAGTATCTCCATAGCCATAATAAAAATTAATTATCAGAGCTAAAAAAATACATCCCACGAGCCTGCACAAGAGAGCAGGATAAATATATTTTTTAATAGCAGGGTCAGAATACCGTTTTCGCCATTTCCTGATAATAAAAAAGATCAGTAAAAAATAAAGCGGGGTAAGGTAAAGATCATCCCATGTTAATATATATTGAAGCTGAGGAGTAAAATTCATTTTATTAAAGTAAGAATCTTTATGTATAAACGTTCTTTTATTCGGCTAATTTTGGTACTCGTGAGTTAGGTCTTAACATGTAAAGTGAACGTTTAATTGTTTAATGAGAAAGAAAATTTCAATTTTTATTAATTCTGTTGCTGCTGGTGGCGCAGAACGTGTTGTTTCGCTGCTTTTGAACTATCTGAAAAATGATTTCGATATTTATCTTGTTCTGCTGAATAATAATATTGATTATGATCTTCCTGAAGCACAAAAAATATTCTGCTTAAATCAACCTGCAAATGAAAACGGCTTGCTTAAACTTATTAAGTTGCCCATCCTGGCTATCCGGTATAAAAGGTTTTGCAAAAAAAATAATATTGAAACAAGTCTTTCATTTTTAAAAAGAGCTAATTACATAAACTGTTTAAGCAGGCTATACGGTTTGAGATGCACAATTATTATAAGTGAAAGGACATACTTATCAAACTATTTAAAATTTATTGGAAAAACAGGAAGACTGACCGGTAAAATTTTAACTAAAAAATTATATCCCAAAGCGGATCTGATCATTCCAAATTCATCATTAATACAAACGGACCTTGAAAAAAATTTTAATATTCATACAAAATTTACAGTTATTAATAACCCGGTAAATTTAAAAGTTATTCAACGGCTAAGCGCAGAAAATGTTGATACCTCTCTATTTGAAACCTTTACATTTATAAGCGTGGGCGGCTTTAGAGCTGAGAAGAATTATGGACTGCTTATAGACGCTTTTGATAAAATAAAGGATCTAAATTGTAAGCTGGTATTAATTGGCAAAGGAGAAGAAGAAATAAAACTAAAAAAGAAGGCCGGTCAAATGGGTCTTGAATCAACGGTTCATTTCCTGAGGTTTGATACTAACCCTTACAAATATTTATCAAAAGCAAACTGCTTTGTTTTATCATCAGATTTTGAAGGTTTTCCAAATTCAATCCAGGAGGCATTGGCATGCAGTTTACCTGTTATATCAACCGATTGCCAGTCAGGCCCCAGGGAAATACTGGCACCCGAAACAGATGTTCATAATATTTTAAAAAGTGATATTGAAATTGCAAAATATGGAATATTAGTACCCGTAAATAACGCTGAATTGCTTTCGCAGGCTATGAGATTAATTTATACAAATAGCCATTTACGTAATACCTTACATACAAACGCTTATGAAAGAGCAAAGGATTTTGATATTACCAGAATTGTAGATCAATTTAAGAAAATCTTGTTTTCAGATCGAAGTTCTCCAAGTGACGCTAAAAATAATAATATTGAATCAACGTTTTAGCTATTGCTGAGTTATATGCAAATTCAATTTATAAACCCTTTTACACAACACCCTCTCATAGAGTCTGATGATGGCTTGAAAGATAGTGGTGAAATAGTGTTTCCAATAATAAATGGCGCTTATCGTGTTGTAACTGATGATAACTATACTGATAACTTTGGATTTCAATGGAACAGGTTTGCCGCAACACAGATAGATAAGATCACTAATCTTGATATTTCTAAAAAAAGATTTTTTGCAGAAACCGGCTGGGATAAAAAAGACCTCACCGGGATGAATATTTTGGAAGTTGGCTCAGGAGCAGGAAGGTTTTCCCAGATAGTATTGGATTTTACAAATGCCAATTTATATAGCGTTGATTATTCCAATGCCGTTGAAGCTAATTATAAAAATAATGGCCCAAATAGCAGGCTAAAATTATTTCAGGCAAGTATTTATGAATTGCCATTTGCACCTGCACAGTTTGATAAGGTATTTTGTTTGGGGGTATTACAACATACACCTGATATAGAAAGGTCGATAAAGGCACTGATTGATATGACTAAACCAGGCGGAGAAGTAATTGTTGACTTTTACCCTATAAGAGGCTGGTGGACAAAACTGCAGGCTAAATATTTACTGCGTCCTTTTACAAAAGAAATGGATCACAAAAAATTATATAAAATAATTGATAATAATATTGAGTGGCTGATAAGAACGTCACGCTTTTTTTCAAAATTAAAATTGAATAAGCTAAATCGTTTCTTACCAATTTGCGATATTGATGGTACTTTTCCGAAAGATATACCATACGAGCAATTGCGGGCTTTGTGTTTACTGGATACATTTGATATGTTTTCTCCTGAGTATGATCAGCCGCAAAAAATAAGTACAGTGGTTAACCAGTTTAAAAAATATAATATAAAAGATGTTTGGGGAGGTATGATAAAATACGAAAACTATAAAGCCGCCGTTGTAAAAGGTATAAAACAGTGATACAATGCAAATAGCAAAATAATGATAACTGTAACCAAAGCATATTTACCGGATTATAATGAATATGAGAGCCATCTAAAAAAGATATGGTCGACCGGCTGGCTAACTAATAATGGTTTAATGGTTCAGGAACTGGAAAAAAAATTAAAAGATTATTTAGGAGTTAAACATTTATTTTATACCAATAACGGCACCATTGCACTTCAAATAGCAATTAAAGTTCTTGATCTAAAAGGTGAAGTTATCACTACCCCATTCTCATATGTAGCCACCACTAATTCAATTTTGTGGGAAGGCTGCACTCCGGTTTTCGCTGATATTAATGAGACTGACTTTAATATTGATCCCGAAAAAATTATCCCCTTAATAAATAAAAACACTTCCGCAATAATGGCAACCCATGTATATGGTAATCCATGCGATATAAATGCTATTGAAAAGATAGCAAAAGCGTATAACCTGAAAATAATTTATGATGGCGCTCATGCTTTTGGCACTACAATTCATAATAAGTCTGTATTTTCTTTCGGCGATATAAGCACCTGTAGTTTTCATGCAACCAAATTATTTCATACAATTGAGGGAGGCGCAGTAATTACAAATGATGATGAACTGGCTGAAAAAATAATGTTATACAGGCAATTTGGCCATATTGGAGATGAATATTTTACGATTGGAATAAATGGAAAAAGCTCTGAAGTACATGCTGCTATGGGCTTGTGTATATTACCCCAGATAAATAAAATAATTGAAGAAAGAAAATTGATCTGTAAAAAATATGACGAAGGTATTGAAGGATTAAATTTACAAATACCAAAGCCAATAAAGAATGTAGCTTATAATTATGCTTATTATCCTGTAATCTTTAAAGACGAAACAACATTAATTAAAGCGAAAGAATACCTGGCAAATTGCAGCATTTTTACCCGTCGCTATTTTTATCCTTCACTTAATGCACTTGCATTTGCAAATGGAAAACCATGTCCTGTTTCAGAAAGCATAGCGGAAAGAGTTTTAGCATTGCCCTTATATTGCGGGTTAGAACTTTTACAGGTTGAAACTATTACCAATCTTTTAAAAAAATTAATAGCTCCATAATGCTGATAATAGGTGCCAAAGGATTTGCCAAAGAAGTTTTAGAGGTAATATGTCAAAAAAAGAATGAAGCCGAAGTTGCCTTTTTTGATGACCTATCATCAGATGTTGACGATACTTTGTATGATAGGTACAAAGTGATCAGGAACTTAAATGATGCAAAGAATTATTTTTCTCAGGCAGGGAACAGGTTTACATTAGGTATCGGCAATCCTGTTTTAAGATATAAGATGATGCTTAAGTTTACGGGCATTGGCGGAATTTTTACTTCTACAATAAGCCCATTTGCGCACATAGGACGGTTTGACAATATTATTGAAGATGGCTGCAATATTATGACGGGTACGGTAATTACAAATTCTATTGCAATAAAAAAGGGTACGCTTATTAATTTAAATTGTACAGTGGGCCACGATTCCATTATAGGCGAGTTCGTTGAAATGTCGCCCGGTGTGCATGTATCCGGCAATTGTACAATTGGTAATTATTCAATTATAGGTACTAATGCTGCTATTTTACCTAAAATAACTATTGGTAAAAATGTAATTGTTGCAGCCGGTTCAGTTGTTACTAAAGATGTGGGCGATAATGTAATGGTAGCCGGTGTGCCTGCAGTTATAAAAAAAGAAATTCCTTCGCTGGAGATTTAATATTCTGCAATGAAAGTAAGTATCTGCTGTATAACATATAATCATGAAACATTTATAGCAACAGCACTTGATAGTTTTCTAATGCAGAAAACGACTTTTAATTATGAAATAATTGTTAGCGATGACAATTCGCAGGATGATACCCGCAGGATATTGACAGAGTATAAAAAAAAATATCCCGATAAAATTAAACTGTTACTAAATGAGGTGAATATACAAATGATACCAAATTTTATCCAGGCACTAAATAATTGTACGGGTGAATATATTGCTATATGCGATGGTGATGATTATTGGACTGACAATTTGAAGTTGCAGAAACAAGTTGATCTTTTAGACGCCCATAAAGATCATGTGATTTCTTCACACAGCACAATAGTGCTTAATAATGAAAAGCAGTATTTATACCCTCCTAATGTTCCGCTTGCAAAAAAAAAATTGCATAATACATTTACAATCTCGGATTATATACAAAATTTTTTCTGTCACTCATCCTCAATTGTTTTTCGCAGAAGTATGTTAAAACCCTTTCCTGATTGGTATAAAAATGTTTTTTCGGGTGATGGATTTTTGGTTATGCTCCTGGCCATGGAAGGAAAAATTACTTACTTAAATAAACCTATGTCCGTTTACAGGTACAACAATACCAGTATATCAAATTATTTTAGCCTTACTGGAATAAATAAAAACTTTGAAAAGCATTTAAAACTTTTTGATGAATATTCAGGCTATAAGTTTTCAAAAGAAATTAAGGAAAAAATTTTTGCTCTATCATTTGGCGTTAATTTTTATAATTATAATTACTTAAAAAAATTAAAGTTCTTTTTTAAAAATTTTTTCAGGATAATCAAAATGAATTCCACTGCATTTCCGGTATGGGGCAGGTATAAATTTTTATTACCTGCGCAAATACTAAAAAGCCGTGTAAATATTACAGAAAAAAAAACAGGCAGAATGAGCAGCAATTCAGGTAAATGAAATTAGTTAAAACAACTATATATACATCCTTTTCGCAGGTTATTACTATCCTATCAGGAATAATTACCGTAAAGGTTATAGCCTCTAAAATAGGCCCTGAAGGCTTATCATTGGTAGGGCAGTTTCAAAATATTACTGCTATCATGGTGCTAATAGCCACACTGGCAATTGGCCAGGGAGTTATTAAATATTTAGCTGAATATAGTTATGATAAAACGAAACAACAGCTTGTAATTAAAACGGGTTTATGGATGGTTATTGTCAGTTCTTTAATAGTAGCAGCAATAAATTTATTATCCAGCAAGGCGCTTTCAATATATTCCTTTAAGCGTTCTGATTATACTTCTGTTTACCTGCTGTTTAGTATATTTCTTCCGTTAGTAAGTTTCAATGCATTCGCAAATTTTGTACTTAATGGCCTTAAATATATCTCCTATTTTACTTTAGTAAATATTATCGCTTCCGTTATTAATTTGGTCATCACTATTATTCTGGCAAATAAATTAGGTGTATATGGAGTTTTAATAAGCACAAATTTTGTAAACTTTTTTTTATTCTTCTTTAATTTATTCATGTTTAATAAATACCGGCCTTTCTCTTTTTCATCTTTAAAATTTGGTATTGACAAACCCATTTTAATTGCACTGCTAAAATTCTCATCTATGGGGTTTTTAGCAGGGTTTGGATTACCATTTTGCCAGTTATTGATACGCAATAAACTAATTTCCGTATTCGGAATTGAAATGGCTGGCCAATGGCAGGCGGTTTCCAGAATATCTGACTTTTATTTAGGCTTTGTTCTATCTGTATTAGGCGTATACTATTTACCAAGATTTTCTGAGATAATAAATAAAACCAGTTTAAAAACAGAGGTATTAAATGCCTATAAATATTTAATCCCAGTTGTTTCTATAATGGCCCTTGGTATTTGGCTTATGCGTTACTTTATAATAAGAACATTACTTACAGAAAAATTTTTAGCCTCCGGAGAATTATTTGGTTTTCAAATGTTAGGCGACGTATTTAAAGTTATGGCCTGGCTTTTAAGCAGCCTGCTATGGGCAAAAGCAATGACTAAAACATATTTAATCCTGGACAGTATATTTTTTATCCTATATATCGTAATAACTTATAGTTGTATTTCACTATTTGGTTTTAAAGGTGTTACCATTGGATTTTTTGCAGAGTACCTTTTATATTGGCTGGTACTTTTGATTATCTTTTCAAGATATTTAAGCGCTGAAAAATATAATAATTAATTATGATTAGACGTGAAAGCCCATTTAAGATAAAGCTAAAGTTTCGGTACTAATTGCATAGTATTTTATAAGAATGAAAAAAACCATCCTACATATTATCAATAATCTTGGCCGGGGCGGCGCAGAAACCATGTTGGTAACTGTAGTTAAAGAGTTATCAGATTATAATAATATTATAGTAACATTATTTCCAAAAAATCACTTTAAAGATGAATTAGTATGCGATAAATATTATTGTCTCAGTCTAAAATCGATTTTACAATTGCCTTTTGCAGCCAGCCGATTAAAAAAAATTATAAAAGAAAATAACGTAGATATTGTTCATTCGCATTTGTACTGGCCAACTATCCTGGCAAGAATAGGAACACCAAAAAATATTCCCTTAATTACTACAATACATGCATTCATCGCAACTTCTGTTGAATATAAAATTCGATATATTAAATTTTTTGACAGGCTTACTTATAAGCTTCGTAAATCCATCATTGTAACTGTTGCCCGGGGAGCGCTGGACGAATATTTTAGCTTTTTGAAAATAAGATCCTATAAATCTTATGCACTTCACACTTTTGTAGATGTAAAGATCTTTAAAAACAATAATATCATTCCAAAGAAGCAAAATGAAAATATTTTTAAACTTATTACTGTTGGGGCATTGCGAAAACAAAAAAATCATAAATATCTTTTAGAAGCTTTTAAACTGCTTGACAATAAAAAATTTCAATTAGATATCTACGGCGAAGGTCCTCTGCAAAAAGAATTAGAAAAATTTATAAAGAACAATAATCTCAATATAAATTTAATGGGAGAGGTTAAAAATATTCAAAACATAATAAGCCAGTATGATCTTTTTGTTATGTCATCAACCTTTGAGGGATTTTCATTGAGTGTTTTAGAAGCTATGGCAATGAAGTTGCCGCTTCTCTTAAGCGATATAAAATCTTTTAGAGAGCAAGGTGAAAATACAGCGCACTATTTTAACCTGGGTAATGTAAATAGCTTTGTAGAAAAACTTCAAACCATCCAGGCAGATACGCTTAATGTAAACGCGTTGAGCTCATCTGCGTATGAAAGAGTAATTAATAACTTTACCCTGGAGCACCATATGCAGGGTTTAAGGAAAATTTATTCAGAGGCACTTGATTCCTAATAGTAAGAATACCATGATATTTTTATCAAAACAAAAAAGCGCTATTTTACTGTTCCACAGGGTTATGCATGTAAGAGATAAAATGTGGGACCCAATGGATCCCGGTTTATTTGAGAATATCCTTAAATATGTACAAAGAAAATTTCACACGCTTCCTTTAAATGAAGTTCTGTTTCATCCACCGGCACATTCTTCAAAGCCTTTGGCAGCAATAACTTTCGATGATGGATATAAAGACTTTATAGACTACTCAATCCCAATCCTGCATAAATATTCAATGCCTTCTAGTATGTTCATTGTAACAGATTGCATTGAAAAAAATTTACCAACATGGACTTATATAATTGACTATGTTTTTGAGCATACAAAAAATTTAGAACTTAAAGATTTCAATTATCCTTCTCTCAATAAAGAATTTCAAAAAACAAAATGGATAAATAATGAAGACAGGATCACTTATGGAAAAAAATTTAAACAATATTTAAAAGGGATACCATCCACTACCCGCAGTGCAATCATTCAAAATTTGCTTTCTAATTTCGATGATACATCCAGCCCGGCAGGGATGATGCTTACATGGAACGATATAAAACAAATAAAATCAGCAGGCTTTGATGTTGGATCACATTCAGTAACCCATGTAACACTTGCAACAGTTGAAGATGACAACGAACTAAAATATGAGCTGCTGGAATCAAAAAAACAATTAAAAGAAAAAGCAGGCATTGACCCAACTGTATTTTCATATCCCTGTGGCAGCTATAATAAAAGAGTAAAAGAATTTACAAAAGATGCAGGTTATAAAGCAGGGCTTGCCGTTAACCGCCAATTATATAACCCTGCAAAAAATGACCTTTTTGAAGTGCCAAGAATTGAGCTTTATAACGAATCCTGGCTTAAAAGTAAATCGAGAATAAATGGAACGATCAGCCTTATTGAAAAAATTTTAGGTCGATAAAGAATAAATAAATATTTCAATGGAAGAATATACTTTTCGAAAATTTAATAACTCAGAATTTGATTTATTAATTCCATTGATGATGGATTGTTTCGGAATGGACGTAGATATTAACTATTTTAAATGGAAATATCTTGATAATCCTGCAGGTGAGTTTATGGGGTTTGTTGCTGTTTCAAATAAAAACGAAATAGGCGCTTATTATGGCGTAATTCCAGAAT
>JAYVEA010000105.1:0-4903 GCA_043749085.1 Chitinophagales bacterium | reverse complement strand
TTTAATATATCTAGTTGCATTATTTCTGGATTAAAACGATTGAACCATTGTGACCCGGAACCGAACCACTTATTAATAAATAATTTTTTTCAGGAAATATCTTTACGATTTTCAAACCTTTTATCTGTACTTTATCCTGCCCCATTCTGCCGGCCATTCGCATACCTTTAAATACTCTTGCAGGATAAGATGAACCACCGATTGAACCCGGAGCTCTTGAACGGTCGTGCTGACCATGAGACTGACCACCTACACCATGAAAGCCATGGCGCTTAACAACACCCTGGAAACCTTTACCTTTTGTGGTACCAACAACATCTACTTTGTCGCCTTCGGTAAAAATATCCACAGTAATGGTGTCGCCAACATTTTTATCTGATTCGCTATCGCGTATTTCTTTTATGTGATTTTTTGTAGTGGTATTTGCTTTGGCGAAGTGATTTTTTTCAGAACGCAGTATGTGCTTTTCTTTTTTATCGCCGAAAGCAATCTGGAGGGCATTGTAACCGTCAGTTTCTGTAGTTTTCTTTTGAGTAACTACGCATGGTCCAGCCTCAATAATGGTTACGCAGGTCTGCTTTCCATTAGTATCGAAGATGCTGGTCATGCCAACTTTCTTTCCAATAATACTTTTCATTTCTATTTTATTATATCCAGCGCTATTCCGAATTTTCAGAACAGATGGATGTTTCGTTTAATCTTATATAAGAACTTTCTGCTGCTCCGCCTGTGGCGAGAGGTTCAGTTATTATTTTTTATGCTTTGATCTCTACGTCAACACCTGAAGGCAAGTCTAACTTTGACAATGCATCCACAGTCCGTGAACTGCTGGTGTAAATATCTAACAAACGCTTGTGCGTACACAACTGGAACTGCTCACGTGCTTTTTTATTTACGTGGGGAGAACGCAATACGGTAAATATTTTTTTATGAGTAGGTAAAGGAATTGGTCCTGTTACTACTGCACCGGTGCTGCGTACGGTCTTAACGATCTTCTCTGCAGATTTATCTACCAGATTATGGTCGTAAGACTGAAGTTTGATCCTTATTCTCTGAGACATATTGAAAGAACTTTAAATTTCCCCATTTTTATTTGGGAGTGCAAAGGTAAGGGGATGAAACTAAATAGCAAAGAATAAGGGAATCTTTTTGAAATATTTTCCAATGGCTTGTGTAGTGAAATTCAAAAAATTGTGATAAAAAATTTAATGGCATAGAATTTTCAGCATCGAAACTGAATTTTCTTACCAAATAAATTTTATATCATGCCAATTGATAATAATATAACAAACAGCCAGGAGCAAAATGCTGCTACCAATCAGCAGGCTGAAAATCAAAATCAAAATATACAAGGCGACAATACTGTAAAAAATCCTGATGAATGGACAACAGGCAACGAACCTATGACAGGTGCACAAAAATCTTATTTAAAGACTTTATCGGATGAAGCCGGAGAGGAATTGAATGAAAGTCTTACAAAGGCTGAAGCCTCTAAACGCATTGAGGAATTGCAACATAAAACAGGAAGAGGATTAAACAAAGATGTTCCTATTCAGGCTAACACGGGTGAGCCTGAATAAGCCCCCTATCCCCCGAAGGGGAAACAAGGAGAAGATTTCCAAATATTCAACTGACATTTTTATATTTTGATAGCAAATATTTCTGCCTTCTTTTCTTAAAAACTGATTTTTTTTCAGTTGGAAATAATATAAAATGCTATGGCATTTTGTTTGATTTTGAGTGTTAGTAAACAAAATTATTAACCTTAAAATCTCATAATTATGTCAATTGTAAAAAGAAATAATGACAGGGTTTCCAATTATTCTATGCCATCTGTTCTGGATGATTTTTTTAACAGGGACGTTTTTAACTGGGGAAGTAATTATGCAAATACCGGTAACAGTATGCCGGCCGTAAACATTAAGGAAACTGCTGAAAGTTTTAATGTTGAAATGGCGGCACCAGGCATGGAAAAGAAAGATTTTAAAATTGAACTGGATGGGCATACATTAACCATCAGCTCTGAAAAGCAGGATCAGCGTGAAGAAAACGAGGGTGAATCTTATAACAGGAAAGAATTCAGCTACCAGTCATTTTACAGAACATTCCATTTACCAAAGGATGTTGTAGATGCTGATAAGATCAAAGCAAAATATGAAAATGGATTATTGCAGTTAGAAATCCCTAAAAGAGAAGAGGCAAAGCAAAAACCTGCCCGGTTAATTGATATTTCTTAATTGAAATATCAATTAAAAAAAAATAAAGGCTCCGAATGGATCCTTTATTTTTATGCAAGACAAATTATTTACTCTTTGTCTTGGTTTTTGTTACATCATCCTTTTGTTTCATTTTTGTTTTGCTTTCGCTGCTCATCTTACCTGTACTCATTGTAGATGTATCCATGTTAGACATTGTACTTGTACTGTTAAGTCTTGATTCATCTACAGTCCATGTACCATTATTATCTATCAAAGCATTATTCAATATACGTCCCCAATAATCAAAAGTGTCTTTTGTAGAAGGATCATAGTAATAATAATCCGGCTCCTTATTAGTTGATACATCTACATAATAATGTAAAACAGTATCCATCCTCAACTTTACAGGTTTACGAGTTGCTACACTATAAAATGTTCTGTGCTCGAAATTTGCAATAGGATGAACAGTTTTAGTTGTTGTTGTAGTGGTTGTTGTTGTTTGGATAGTAGTATCCCCGGGATTTGTTGTTGTAGTATCAGTTTTCGTAGTATTTGAAGTACCGTTGTCATTACATGCAGCAAAACCTAAAATTGCTGCGGCACCCATTAAAAAAAATTGCTTTTTCATGATTAAATTTTTAGTTTAAACACGGTATTCAATAATTATACCATTATAAACTCCGGCTAATCCGCAGGAACTAACTTTATCTGTTTTGAATGTATAACTGCTTCTGAACTATGAGTAAAATAACAGCACTGTATACCGGTTGCCTTAATTTTTTCCACAATTTCTGTTACCCTTCCATGATGTGATTTTACAACATGCCTTAAATAAATAGCATGAACATTTTGCGGAAAATGTTCCACTACGGCCGAATAAATATTAGGATCTTCCTGGGAGTCATCTCCTAATAAAATAAATTTTTGCGTTGGATAAGCTTCCATTATCCTGCTTATACGCATAAACTTTGTCTTGTGGTTGTTTTGGCCGGTTTTAAAAACCTGTTGAAATTCTTTTATCTGGTTAAGAAGATAAATTCCTTTTGGCAGCTTATTTTTCCTGGCAAACTCAACAATGTAATCATATAAGTTCCACTCGCTGCTTGATACATAGAAAAATAAATTGAACGTATCTCTTGATGCACCCGTACTTGCAAGCAACTGGTAATGATTTACAACTCCCTCAAATGGTTTGCGGCTTCGTGCATTTTTAGTGAATAAAACATACAACCGCTTTCGCAAATTAGAAGAATGTGACACAAGAAATGTATCATCAATATCAGAAATAAAAGCAAACTGGTAGGCATGTGGGATAAAAAATTCTCCTCTTACTTCAACCGGATGATCTCCCGGGTAAACAGATATAAGTGTAACTTTTACAGGATGCCATCCGGGTAATAATTTTACAACGGGCTGCCATTCAAATTTAAAAAATCCATCACTTTCCGTTTTGGCGGTATAGGTTATTTCATCCCATTTTAATTGCAAATCAGCGCCAATAAAAGGTTTCACCATAAACATGCGGAGTAAACCATAGGTGTTATTAATTATATTTTTTCTGAAATGCTTCCTTGGCAGTGGGCTTAGTTTTAATACATGCCCGAATACAATTACTTTTTCCCCGTTGCCGTATCCATAATATAATTTTATTACAGGCTTATTGGTAATATGAAACCAGAAAAGGATCTTTCTTTTTATTCTCTGAAAAAAAGAAAGTTTTTCTTTTTTATTTGTATAGGCTAATATTTGCATGGCAATTGCAGAGTAATGAAAATTATGTCCGCTTCTAATTTAAAGATATTATTTGTTATTAATCCTATATCAGGCACTAAAGCAAAAATTGCATGGGAGCCCGCTATCCGTAAATATTTTTTGAACCTCCAGCACAATTTTGATTTTTTTTTATTAGATGGCAAAGATGATGCTACTTCTTTAAAATACTGGATAGAAAAATTGCAGCCCGAAAGAGTTATTGCAGTTGGCGGTGATGGAACGGTATCCTTAGTTGCAGAGCAATTATTGCGCACGAACATAGCGATGGGTATTTTACCGGCAGGCTCAGCAAATGGTATGGCAAAGGAATTAAATATACCGGTGGATGTAAACGAAGCCTTGGATATTATTGTAAACGGGCAAATAAAAAAATGCGATGCTATAAGAATTAATGATGAAGAAATTTGTCTTCATTTAAGTGACCTGGGATTTAATGCACAACTGATAAAATATTTTGACCAGGGAAACCTTAGGGGAAAACTTGGGTACTTCTTAAAGATATTTAAAGTACTTTGGCGAAAACGCTTAATGGATGTTACTATACAAACCAATAAAGAAGAAATTAAACGGCGGGCTTTTATGGTGGTGATAGCTAATGCAAGCAAATATGGTACAGGTGCATTAATTAATCCTGAAGGAAATCTGGATGACGGGCTTTTTGAAATTGTGGTAGTGCGACGGATCAATCTCTTTTCCATACTCAAAATGTTTTTAAAATTTAAAAGATTTAATCCAAAAAAAGTTGAATTGTTCCAGGCAGAATCAGCTGTTATTACAACAGCAAAAAAAACTCACTTCCAGGTGGATGGAGAGTATCTTGGCAGGGTTATTAATGTAAAGGCAGAAATATTAAAATCTCAACTCATGCTTATTCTTCCGCATAAATCGTAACATTTCCTTTAGAATAATAACAGAGCCTGGCTCGATTTTGT
>JAYVEA010000104.1:0-4918 GCA_043749085.1 Chitinophagales bacterium | reverse complement strand
TTTTACCAAGATACAGATCACCATAATGCATTAAAAAATCCACCACTTCTTTATCTGTGTATTGAGTAGGGATTATTTCCAGCAGCCGCAAATATCTTGGAGGATTAAAAAAATGCGTTCCGCAGAAATGCTTTTTAAAATCATCGCTTCTTCCTTCTGCCATCATGTGGATGGGAATGCCCGAAGTATTTGAAGTGATCAAAGTTCCCTGCTTCCTGTATTTTTCAACTTCAGTAAAAACAGATTGTTTGATATCCAATCTTTCAATTACAACTTCTATCACCCAATCGCAATCTCCAATGTCCTTCATATTGTCTGTAAAATTTCCTGTCTTTATTTTCTTTACAACATCTTTTGTAAATACAGGAGAAGGATTTGATTTAAGAGCAGCAGCCAAAGCTTCATTCACTATTTTGTTGCGGCTCTTTTCATCTGTGGCCTCTTTTAATGCAATATCAAGTAACAATACCTGTAAACCAATCCCTGCAAAGTGACAGGCGATACGACTTCCCATAACTCCGCTGCCGAGTACCGCAACTTTTTTTATTATTCTTTTTTGCATAAACAATTAATTATGTAACAGAACTTCCTTCATCTATCTTTTGATCAGGAGTTACAAAATAGAGTTTTCCTGCCTTATCTTCTGCCATTAAGATCATCCCATTGCTTTCAATGCCTCTCATTTT
This sequence comes from Chitinophagales bacterium, assembly GCA_043749085.1. GTDB lineage: Bacteria > Bacteroidota > Bacteroidia > Chitinophagales > Chitinophagaceae > Ginsengibacter. The sequence continues at coordinate 4,232 of JAYVEA010000104.1, read as the reverse complement.
CCTTGGCGCAAGATTAGCCACAACTACAACCTGCTTACTTATGAGATCTTCGGGTTTAAAATGCAATGCAATTCCTGAAACGACTGTTCTTTTTTCAAAACCAAGATCAATCTCAAGTTTTAAAAGCTTATCAGCTTTTTCTACTTTTTCTGCAAAGAGGATAGTTCCTACTTTCAGATCAAGCTTTGCAAAATCATCATATATGATTTCAGATTTTAAAGCCCCCTTTAAATCTTCCCCGGTTGGGGAGACTTCCGAAGATCCTTCTCTTTTATTTCCTTCATCCATTTTTTGTGAGTTTATATTTTTACTTTGAATCTTACTACTTGCGGCTTTCAGCTTCTGGATCTGCGCAGCAACCTCTTCATCTTCAATTTTTCTAAATAATAATTCAGGAGCTCTTAAACTATAGCCAATGCTTAAAAGCTTTGTCTTTCCTGCATTTTCCCAATCCAGCATTTTATCAACCACTTTCATCATGTGGATCAATTTTTTTGCTGTGAAGGGAAGAAATGGATTTATAAAGATGGCCAGGTTTGCTGTTAGCTGTAAACAAATGTGAAGTGTATTATCAATTTGTTTCTGCGCTTGAGCATTGGGTTGTCCATCGTCTCCTGTTTGCCTTGCAACGATCCATGGTTGTTTATCCTGTAAATATTTATTTCCTTTTCTTGCAAGATCAATTACCTCAAATAATGCATCACGAAATTTATATTGTTCCAAAAGACTTTCGATCTTAGTTTTTGTTGTGCTGATCTCTTCAAATAAGTTTTTATCTGCATCATCTAAAATATCTTGATGCAGCTTTGGAACTTTTCCTTTGCAAAGTTTATGCATCAATACAAATGTTCTGTTCACAAAATTTCCGAAGATAGAAACGAGTTCACTGTTTGTCCTGTCCTGGAAATCTTTCCATGTAAAATCATTGTCTTTTGTTTCAGGAGCATTAGCGCATAAAACATATCGCAACACATCCTGCTGGTCAGGAAAATCTTTTAAATATTCATCAACCCAAACTGCCCAGTTACGGCTGGTTGAAACTTTGTCGCCTTCAATATTTAAAAATTCATTGGCAGGTACGTTATCAGGCAACACAAAATTACCATGGGCTTTCAACATTGCAGGAAAAATAATGCAATGAAAAACGATGTTATCCTTACCAATAAAATGAACAAGTTTTGTGTCTTCTTTACACCAGTAATCTGCCCAGTTTTTTGTCAATTCTTTTGTCGCAGATATATAACCGATCGGTGCATCAAACCACACATATAAAACTTTTCCTTCTGCATCCGGCAACGGAACTTTAACTCCCCAGTTACTATCCCTCGTCATTGCACGTGGCTGCAAACCATTGTCCAGCCAGCTTTTACACTGCCCATAAACATTATTCTTCCAGTCTTTATGTTCTTCAAGTATCCATTGTTTTAAAAATGGCTCATAATTCTGCAAAGGAAAATACCAATGTTTTGTTTTCTTCTTTACAGGCACTGCATCGCTTAAAGCGCTCTTAGGATTTATCAATTGCTCAGGACTTAAAGAAGAACCGCATCTTTCACATTGATCGCCATAAGCATTTTCATTTCCGCAAACAGGGCAGGTACCAACAATATATCTATCGGCAAGAAATGTTTTCTTTTCCTCATCATAATATTGCTCTGTTTCCTTCTCTTCAAACAATCCTTTCGCATATAAATTGGTGAAAAAATCACTTGCGGTTTTATGATGAACAGCGTTTGATGTTCTTGAATAAATATCAAACGATATTCCCATCTGCTGAAAACTATCTTTAATTATAGCATGATATTTATCAACCACTTCCTGTGGTTGTATTCCTTCCTTCATTGCACGTATGGTAATAGGCACACCATGTTCATCGCTGCCGCAAACAAACTTTACATCTTTTTTTTGTGTTCTCAAATAACGTGCATAAATATCTGCCGGTAGATAACAACCCGCCAAATGCCCAATATGTACAGGGCCATTTGCATAAGGTAATGCAGCAGTTAACAAGTATCGTTTGAATTCTTTCATATCCCAAACCTCTAAAGGGGCTTTTAAAAATTTCCTATTGTCAAAATTATTTAATGTCCGCATTCCCCTTCAGGAGATAGGTTCGCAAAAATACCTTAATCACTTCCATCTCCCAAACAATCCAATTTTAAATAACTTTAATGCATGAACCGCAAAGATTTTCTTTCTACAGTTGTTCCTTTAGCAACCGTTGCAACTGCTGTTGCGGCAACAAAAAAAGTAAATGAAGAAGACTCATTAAAAATTCCGGCATATTTAAAAGTGGGAGACATAATCGGGATCACCTGTCCATCAGGTTATATAACAAGAGAAGAGATACAACCTGCAGTTTCAAAACTGGAAGAATGGGGTTTTAAGATAAGAATAGGGAAAACAGTTGGCGAAAGAGATTTTACTTTTGGAGGTAGTGATGAATTGAGGACAAAAGACCTTCAGCAAATGCTTGATGACAGGGACATTGATGCAGTTTTATTTGGGAGAGGCGGCTATGGGGCGGTTAGAATTATTGAGAAGATTGATTTTTCAACTTTTAAAAAACATCCTAAATGGCTGATAGGGTTTAGTGATGCCACTGTATTTCATTGTCATATAAACCGGAATTTTGGCATCGCTTCTATTCACTCAAAAATGTGCAATAGTTTTCCTGCAGACTGGAGTAAAGCAGAGCCATCGCAAATTGAAACAATAAATTCAATAAGAAAATGTTTGACAGGAGAAAAGATGGTATACACCGTTGCTGCAAATGAAAAAAATCGGATAGGAATAAATGAGGGAAAATTGATCGGGGGTAATTTATCTATCCTTCAAAATCTTGCAGGAACAGATTCTGATATTCATACTAAAAATAAAATTTTATTTGTTGAAGACACCGGCGAATATCTTTACAGTATTGACAGGATGTTCCGGAATTTAAAACGTTCCAGAAAACTGGATAGACTAAACGGTTTAATAATCGGCGGTTTCAAAACAAAGCCAGATGATGCCGGGGAAGAATTTGGAAGAACAGTGTATGATATAGTTACAGAAGTTGTAAAAGAATTTACCTACCCTGTTTGTTTTGATTTTCCTGTCGGTCATCAAAAAAATAATTATGCATTGAAGTGTGGAGTAAAGCATAGGTTGACAGTATCTAATGATTCAGTAACACTTAAAGAAGATTAGAATGTTTAGAAGTTTAGACAATACCACTAAACTTCTAAACATTCTAATCTCTAAACCAATAAACAATGACAATACCCCCATATTTAAAAAAAGGAGATACCATAGGATTGGTTTGCCCTGCAGGATTTATGCCTTTAGAAAAAGTACAGACTGCCATTGATACATTGCAGCAGTGGGGCTTTACAGTAAAAATCGGAATAACGATTGGTGGCGGGTCAAAAAATTATTTTTCCGAAAGTGATGAAGAACGGTTGAATGATCTGCAGGAAATGATGGATGATAAAAATATAAAAGCTATCATGTGCGCAAGAGGGGGTTATGGTACGGGAAGGATAATTGATAAGCTTATTTTTAAGAAATTTAAGAAGAATCCTAAATGGATAATTGGCTTTAGCGACATAACTGTTTTACATTCTCATCTATTCTCTAATTACAAAATTGCTTCACTGCATGCACCAATGGCTGCAGCTTTTAATGATGAGGAATATAAAAATGAATACGTGCAAATCCTTTACATGGCTTTAGTTGGAACAGAAGCAAATTATAAATGTGAAGCACATGAATTCAATAATACAGGCGTGGCAAAAGGAAGATTAATTGGCGGCAACCTTGCACTGCTTGCGCATTTAATTGGAACCGCTTCTGATATCAATACAAAAAATAAAATCTTATTTATTGAAGACGTTGGTGAATACATTTATAATGTTGACAGGATGATGTATCAGTTAAAACGCAGCGGCAAACTAAAAAAACTTTCCGGGCTGATAGTAGGAAAATTCTCTGACATGAAAGATACCGAACGTCCTTTTGGACAAACTGCTGAAGAAGTTATAAGAGATGCTGTAAAAGAATATGATTATCCTGTTTGCTTTAATTTCCCTGTAAGTCATGAAAAAGAAAATTATGCCTTGAAGATCGGAGTAAAATATACATTGACAGTTGATGGGATTGTATCACTTAAGGAATCATCTAAATAATGAATCAAGCTTGTGATGAAATAATGGAAAGTCATTTAAATTATTGTGTTTACCTTTTTCTAT
>JAYVEA010000103.1:0-4947 GCA_043749085.1 Chitinophagales bacterium | reverse complement strand
TTTGGGTGATACTGATAATTATGATGCACAAAAAACTTATAATAAAACCCTCAATAATTTTTTACATCTCTTTCATGCGAAACCCGCAGTAATTCTTGTAGATAAACATCCCGGTTATTTCACTTCACAATTGGGTGAACAACTTGCAATAAAGTGGGGTAGTGAATTAATAAAGGTTCAACATCATAAAGCACATTTTGCTTCGGTATTAGGTGAGCACAATTTATCAGATGTGCAGGAACCAATACTTGGTATAGTGTGGGATGGTACAGGCTTTGGCGACGATGGGCAAATATGGGGAGGAGAATTTTTTGTTTATCATCAACGTACCTTTTTACGGGTTAATCATTTTGAGTATTTTGATTCTTTCCTGGGTGATAAAATGGCAATCGAACCACGGCTCTCCGCTTTTTCTCTTTGTAATAAAATAGAAGAAGCTGTATCTATCCTTCAACCAAAATTTACTGCAACCGAATGGAGTAATTATCAAAAATTAATATCAAGCAATAAATTAAAAACTTCCAGCGTGGGAAGAATGTTTGACGCTGTTGCTTCTTTGCTTGGTTTGATCGATAAATCAAGTTATGAAGGAGAAGCTGCCATGTTGCTGGAAGAAGAAGCACGTCGTTATTTTAAAACTGATTTAAATATTCCTGATGGATGGTTGGAAAATGATTCTTTGGAAAATTTCCTATCACCTCAATCTTTTATGAATGAAATAATTAAGAAGATTAAAGAAGGAATAAGTAAATCAGAAACAGCTGCCTGGTTTCATTTACAACTTGTTTTAATAATTCAACTTGAAGCATCTCAACATAACTGCAATAAAATTTGTTTTAGCGGTGGCGTTTTTCAAAACGGTTTATTAATCGATCTTGCAATAAAAATATTGGGAGAGAAATATAAATTGTACTTCAACAAAGATCTTTCACCCAATGATGAAAATATTTCTTTTGGTCAATTAATCTGGTTTACAATAACTTAAAATTGCTATCAGCTTGCACAGCAACTCATTTTATGTACATCCATTGTAAAGGATAAAGCGGCAAGTTTTATTCCTTCGCTCAGCGTTAAATAAGGATGGAACATGCTAACTAATTCCTTCACCGGTATTTTATATTTGATTGCCAAACTAATTTCCATTGCCAGTTCACTGCCTTCCGGCGCAACTATCCTTGCACCGATCAATAAATCTGTTTCTGTGTTTCTAATCAGCTTTATAAACCCTCTGGTATCTAAGGCTGCTATACTTCTTGGAACTTCAGATAATGGTAATGTAGTTGCCTGAAAAGGTATTCCTTTTTCTTCTGCTTCTTTTTCGTCCATACCTACACCTGCTACCTGCGGATCGGTAAACACAACCCAGGGAAGCCCGGTAAAATCTACTTTTTGTTTTGGATTATAAAAAGCATTTTGCAAAGCAATGCCCCCTTCGTATGCAGCTGTATAAACATAAGCCGGAAGCCTTGTTACATCACCTACTGCATAAATATCGGGGTTGCTTGTGGTTAAATAATTGTCTACTATTATGTGACCCTTATCATCTGTCTTAACACCAACCTTTTCTAAATCTAATTTGTCTGTATTTGCTTTTGTACCTGTTGCCACTAAAATATGTGATGCAGTAATAGTATCATTCGTACCGTTATGGTTATAATTTATTTTTATCATTTCTCCATCTTTCCAAACTTTATTGATTGATGTTTCAGTTAAGATGGTAATGCCATCATCTGCAAGATGCTTTGTTATTTCATCTGATACATCCTTTGGTTGTTTAGATAAAATAGTTGAAGAACGTTGCAGGATAGTAACCCCGGTGCCAAACCTGTTATATGCCTGTGCAATTTCTAACGCAATGTAACCGGCACCTAAAACAACTAATGATTGCGGCTGTTCTTCCAATTCAAATAAACTTATATTGGTGAGATAGGGAACTGTATCCAAACCTTCAATAGGTGGGATGGATGTAGAAGCGCCGGTAGCAATAATTACTTTCAGTCCTTCATATTGTTCGCCTTCCACTTCTATAGTTCTGTCACCAATAAACTTTGCAAAACCTTCTATAACTTTTACATAAGGAAGTCCTGCCAAAAGGTCTAAATATTTTCGTTGTTGCATATCAGCAACCAGTTCCTTTGTTTGCAGGATAATTTCTTTGAAGTTAACCTGTGGTTTATTGGGCGTTACTCCGCGAAAAGGGGAGTGAGATGCTTTGTGAACAGATTCACCTGCTCTTATTAAAATCTTTGAAGGAATACAACCCACATTAACGCAGGTACCACCTAAAGGAAGTCGGCCATTTACAATTAAAGTCTTTACCTCCTGCCCATTAGCTTTGATAGCTGCTGCAAAAGCTGCTGAACCTCCACCTACTATTATTAAATCGTATTGATTATCTACGTTGCCACTACAACATTCCATGATTGATTATTTTTAATTCTTATCTCTTGATTTATTTATTACGTATTACTGATTGATTTTCAAAATTTGCTGATACAACTTTATAACCCGTTGCGTCTATTGCATTTTTCAACTGTTCAATTGTTGCTTTAGAACTGTCAAACTTTACAGTGCTTAAGCCTTTGCCATAAAAGGTTTTTGCATCTATAACACCATTCACCTTATACAATTCATTATTAACCTCCTGTTCGCAGGCAGCACAACTCATACCTTTTATTTTGAAAGATGCTGTTTGCACATTATTACTATTTACAATTACTACATTTTGCTTTTCGGGTTTAGGATATAAAAATTTACCATAATACGGGAAAGCCATAAGCACTATTGCTGCAATCGTGATAATAACTAAGAATGTTCTGGAAGCAAGAAAACTTTTCTTTTCTACTTTACACACACCATCAGGACCACATGCTGCACTATAGCCTGTACTTAAAGATTTATACCATGCATAGCCTAAAGTGATAACTGCCAATCCTATTAAAAAAGGACGTGCCGGTTCTAACCATGAAAAGGCAGAGGCTGCGCCACTTGCGCCTGCAAGTAAAGCTAACAGGGGTGTTATACAACAAAGTGAAGCTGCAAGAGCAGCAAAAATACCTACACCGGTTACGGCTTTTGAATTAGTTGCTTTCATATTTTTTGTTTTCTTCTATTCACTAACGTGATATGTTCAAAAAGCGGCTTAATTATTTCTAAATGTTCCTGCTTCATTGAATAAAAAATGGTTTGCCCTTCTCTGCGTGGCTGAACGATATTGGCATCTTTTAATTTTCTCAGATGCTGCGAAATAGCAGGAACGCTCATGTCTAAAATGTCACTTATATCGCATGGGCATAATTGTTCTTCTTCTTCCAGAAGGTATAAAATTTTTAACCGCACCTCATTGCCCGCAAGGCTTAAGATTTGACTTAAACGGTTAAAAGAAATTTCAGCAGCTGTAAGTTTGCGTTTACATTCCTTTATTAAAACGGGATCAGCATAAAGCCGAATACATTCTTGATTATTCATTTTTTTAATTTTCTCAAAGATAAGTAGTTTTTAATTTAAGCAAATGCTTAAATAAGTTAAAAGTCTTTAAAATTAATTTTTATTTTTGGGGTACATCGGTAATTACTTTATCCTGTGCATCTTTTAATTGCAGCTTCTTACCATCATGCTCTAAACAACAAAGTTTTTTACCCTGTTGATCGTTGATATTTAATTTGTTGCCGGATGCTTCTGCGGAAAATAATACTTTCCCGGAGGGGTCTTTGATTTCTGTTTTCATGATATAATTGTTTTATTATTTAATTAGTTACTTAAATAAATACTTACAAAGAGCAGACCAGAAATTTGACCGGGGAAAATCGAAACATAATCCCATAAATAAAATATTGTAAATTTATATTTGGACTGCAACTAATTAAAATTTTTCTTACTTAATAAATGAATTATGTGTTTAGCCATCCCCGGAAGAATAAAATCAATTGAAGAACATAAAGAAGGCTATATGCGAATGGGTAAAGTGGAGCTTGGCGGCATAGTAAAAGAAATCAACCTGCAACTGGTACCCGATGCTAAAGAAAATGATTATGTGCTTGTGCATGTTGGCGTAGCCATCAGTATAGTAGATGAAGAAGAAGCTAAAAGTTCTCTTGAATTTTTAAAACAAATGAACGAACTGGATGAATTGTATAACTCGCCGGGAGAAGAGTCCTTCGACAAGCTCAGAATGACACAAGAAGAAAGAGTGAAACAGGGAGACGCCATCATTTCAAAAATGAATTCATGAAATACTTAACCGAATATCGTGATCCGGTACTGGCCGCACAATACCTGGGTGAAATAAAAAAAACAGTCACCCGCCCATGGACCATCATGGAAGTCTGCGGCGGGCAAACACATAGTTTGGTAAAGTATGGTTTGCTGCAAATGCTTCCAAAAGAAATTACTATGGTGCATGGTCCGGGTTGCCCGGTTTGTGTTACACCCACTCATTTAATTGACCGGGCTATTTACCTGGCTAAAGAATGCAATGTTATCATGTGTTCGTTTGGTGATATGCTTCGTGTACCCGGCTCGGAAAAAAGTTTATTACAGGCAAAAGCAGAAGGCGCTGATGTACGCATTTTATATTCACCATTAGAAGCGGTAAAACTGGCGCAACAAAACCCCGATAAGGAAGTAGTATTTTTTGCTGTTGGTTTTGAAACCACAGCTCCTGCAAATGCTTTATCGGTTATACAGGCACATCAATTGGGATTAAAAAATTATTCAATCATTGCTTCGCATGTGTTGGTACCGCCAGCGATGGAAGCCTTATTAAGTGACCCCGAAACAGTAGTGCAGGCATTTTTGGCTGCAGGTCATGTATGCACCATCATGGGTAACAGCGAATATTATCCTATTGTAGAAAAATACAAAGTGCCTATTGTAGTAACGGGTTTTGAACCCATAGACTTGCTACACGGAATATTGATGGTGGTTCGCCAATTAGAAAAAGGTGAA
>JAYVEA010000102.1:0-5009 GCA_043749085.1 Chitinophagales bacterium | reverse complement strand
AAAAGAAGATCTGGTTTCCGGAAAAACCAAAATGCTTTATGTAGCACCTGAAACCCTTACCCGGGAAGATAATGTTGAGTTCTTTAAAGATCTTGATGTTTCTTTTTTTGCAGTTGATGAAGCACATTGTATTAGTGAATGGGGACATGATTTCAGGCCTGAGTACCGCAGGCTTAGAGAGATAATGGACCAGATAAATAAAGACATTCCCGTAATTGCATTAACTGCTACAGCAACACCCAAGGTGCAAAGCGATATTGTGAAAAATCTTGGATTGCGTACCCCAAATATTTTTATTTCTTCCTTTAACAGGCCTAATCTTCATTATGAAGTTTTACCTAAAATAAATAAAGACCAGGCAATAAAAAGCATAGTAAAGTTTATTTCCCAAAATATGGGAAAGAGCGGGATAATTTACACGCTCAACAGAAAGACAACAGAAGAGTTGGCAGAAATGCTTATGGCAAATGGAATAAAAGCGGTGGCCTATCACGCCGGGTTAGACTCTAAGTTAAGAGCAAGACGCCAGGATCAGTTTTTAAATGAAGAAGTGCAGGTAATTGTTGCCACTATTGCATTCGGAATGGGTATTGACAAACCGGATGTTCGTTTTGTTATACACTACAATATCCCGAAGTCTATAGAAAATTATTACCAGGAAACGGGAAGAGCAGGCAGGGATGGCCTTGAGGGAAAATGTATTTTATATTATTCTCATAAAGATGTTGCCAAGCTTGAACATTTAATGAGAGACAAAGCTTTGAGTGAAAGAGAAGTTGGAGCTCAATTAATAAATGAAACAGTTGCTTATTCAGAAAGCGCTGTCTGCAGAAGAAAAATTTTACTTAGTTATTTTGGAGAAGAATATGAGAAAGATAATTGTGGTGACATGTGTGATAATTGCCGAAACCCCAAGGAGCTAATGGAAGCTAAAACAGAAACACAACAAGCACTTAAGGTTATTAAAGCGTTGAATGAAGGTTTTGTAATGGACTATACAGTATGTGTATTAACCGGTAATCCAAACCCCCAGATAAAAATGTATAGGCATGATGAATTAGAGGTGTTTGGAATTGGTAAAGACAAAGGTGATCACTTTTGGAACTCGCTTTTACGTAAAATGATGTTGGAAAATATTATTCAAAAAGATATTGAAGAGTATGGCGTGTTGAAGATCACAAAAAAGGGGGAAGCATTTTTAAAGAAACCAACATCCTTCAAAATTGCTCTTAATAATAAATTTGAAGAAGCAAATGCAGACGATGACGAAGGTGAGAATAATCCAGGAGTTAGTGGTAGCGCAGCCGATGAGGCATTATTCGAAATGCTGAAAAAACTTCGGCAGGAAGAAGCAAAAAAACATAATCTCCCGCCATTTGTTTTATTCCTTGAAAACAGTTTACAGGATATGGCAACCCTTTATCCAACTACGGTACAGGAACTTGAAAAATGCCAGGGTATAAGCAAGGGTAAGGCATTAAAATTTGGAAAGCCTTTCGCAGCATTGATAAATAAATATGTAGAAGAAAATGAAATAGAGAAACCGGATGAGTTTGTGATGAAAAGCGTTTTGAATAAGAACAACAACAAAGTTTTTATTATTCAGAATGTTGACAAAAAAATGCCTTTAGAACTTATTGCAAGAAATAAAACTTTAAAACTTGAAGAGCTTTTAGAGGAGATGGAAACTATTGTTGCCAGCGGAACAAAGTTAAACCTTGATTATGCTATAGAAGATCTTGTTGAAGAATACGAAAGAGAAGAGATCATCGATTATTTTAAAGGTTGTCAAACCTCCAGTTTGGATATAGCAAAGGAAGAGTTAGCAGATGGAAATTATAGCTGGGAGCAGTTAAAAATAATGCGAATAAAGTTTTTGTGCGAATACGGCAACTAGGAGTAAAATCCTATATTTGCTGCCCGAATTAAGTATGCTGGTGCGGTAGCTCAGTCGGTAGAGCAAAGGACTGAAAATCCTTGTGTCGGCGGTTCGATCCCGCCCCACACCACGAAACAGTATTTCTAAAAGCCACTATTGTGGCTTTTTTTATTCCTCTTTTTTAATATCTTTCTCAACCTCATCAATAATATGTTCTATTGATTCAGAGGTTTGCATTGTATCTGAGTCCTTAACTTTTTCTGCAATCTTTGTATAATGTTTTGCCAGCGATCTTATTTCTTCTTCAGATTTTTCTTCTACATTAATTATTCTATTGCTTGCTGTATCATGCGATGCCACTAACTCATTCATCTTTAAATGCAACGCTGCCGAAAAACGATTTACAGATTTTTGAATAATAAAGATGCTTAGAAAAGTAACGGAAAATATTATATCCATAATAATCTCACTTCTCGGTTTCATGTGTACTCTTGGGTCAGTGAAATATCGTATTACTAATATTAAAGCAATAATAAAAGTTATTGAATTTCCTAACACCCTTGTTGCAGTCAGGCTAAATCTTTCAAAAAGAGTTTCAAGGGTTTTATATAAAACTTTCATGAATATTATAAAGCAAATTATCTTCCATAATCATCTTGTAACCTAATAATATCTTCTTCATCACTTGGGGCATCATTATCTATGTGTTGCCATATCTCAGCTATAACCCCCCATTCATCTAACCCTATTAATCTATGGCGCTCTCCCCGTTTTAATTTAATAATTGAACCGGTGCTATATATTTTCATTTCAGTCTCTTCATTCGTTTCGCTTGTGGCTACTCCAACTTCTCCGCCAATAATTTTCCATAATTCTGCTCTGCGGAAATGATATTGCCAGCTTAATCTTTTACCAGGTTCTACAACAAGTATTTTAGGACTTAACTTATTGCCCATTGATATATCATCTGCATTTAAAGAAGGGAAATATTCCTTTATGAATGCATCTGCATTACTTTCATTTATCACAAAGAAGCCGCCCCAGGGCCTGTTAAAATCTTTACTAATAACAGAAAATTTGGGTTCTAAATATTTTTCGATTGTCTCGAAAACCAAAGTCTTACTTATTTCAGAAGAGAAAGATAATTTCATGCATGGATTATTTAAAGTAATTATCGTCCCATATAAACCATGAGAATTTGTACGTCACTTGGATTTACACCGCTAATACGGCTGGCCTGTCCTAAAGTTTGTGGCCTGATTTTATTAAATTTTTGCCTGGCTTCATTAGAGAGAGAAAGTATTTTATCATAATTAAAGGTTTCCGGTATTACCTGTTCCTCAAGAGTAGTCATTCGTTTCACAAGCTCTTTTTCCTTTTCAATGTATATATCATATTTTAATTGAATTTCGGCCTGCTCAAGGGTTTCGGGAGAGTAATCTTTTAGTTGAGAGTTTAAAGATGGAACTTCACTCATCATATCATTAAGGCTTACTGAGGGTCTTAATATTAACTGAGAAGCATTTTGTTTTTTATTCAAAGACGATGATCTTATTTTTTCTAAATATGGATTAATTTCATTGTTGTTAAACACAAAATCATTTAGTACTTCCTTGATTTTAGAAACATTTTCTATTTTGGTTTTTACAGTATCCATTCTTTCCTGAGAAGCTAAACCTATTCGATAACTTTTTTCTGTCAGTCTTATATCAGCGTTATCCTGTCGCAAAAGGGTTCTAAATTCTGCCCGGCTTGTAAACATTCTATAAGGCTCATCGGTGCCTTTATTTATAAGATCATCTATTAAAACTCCTATATATGCCTCATTTCTTTTTAAAATAAGTGGCTCAAATTCATTAATTTTTTGATGAGCATTAATTCCTGCCATTAATCCCTGGCAAGCCGCTTCTTCATATCCCGTAGTACCATTTATTTGTCCGGCAAAAAATAAATTTTTTATAAACTTCGTTTCAAGAGTAGCTTTTAACTGTGTCGGGGGGAAATAATCGTACTCAATTGCATAACCAGGACGAAACATTTTACAATTCTCAAAGCCGTATATTTCTCTAAGTGCTTGTAACTGAGTTATTTCTGGTAACGAAGAAGAAAATCCATTAACATAAATTTCAATTGTATCCCAGCCTTCCGGCTCTATAAATAATTGATGTCGTTCCCTTTCCGAAAATCGCGTTATTTTATCCTCTATACTAGGGCAATATCTGGGTCCAACCCCCTGAATCCGGCCTTGGAACATTGGACTTTTATGAAACCCGGTTTCCAATACCTCATGTACTTTTTTGTTGGTATAAGCGATCCAACAATTTCTTTGATGTGATGGTTTATTAGTGTTCGTATAAGAAAACCCCTTTATTTCTTTATCTCCCTCCTGAATATCTAATTTTTTATAATCTATACTTCTTCCATCTATTCTTGGAGGTGTTCCGGTTTTAAGCCGATCACTTTGAAAGCCCCAACTTACCAATTGCTCTGTTATTCCTATAGAATTTTTTTCAGCTACTCTACCGCCTCCCATTTGTTTTTCGCCAATATGAATGGTACCATTTAAGAAAGTGCCGTTTGTTAATATTACAGATTTAGCTGTAATTACGTTTCCTAATCTTGTTTTAACCCCTGTGATTTTATCTCCACTTTTTTCTAAAGCCACTACCGTATCCTGATAAAAATCTATATTAACATGTGACTCCAAAATTCGTCTCCATTTTATTGAAAAAAGAGATCTGTCGCTTTGTGCCCTGGGGCTCCACATAGCAGGCCCCTTGCTTTTATTAAGCATTCTGAATTGAATCATAGTTTCATCAGTAACTATACCACTATAGCCTCCCATAGCATCTATTTCTCTAATTAACTGACCCTTAGCGATTCCACCCATTGCAGGATTACAACTCATTTCACCAATGGTTTGAAGATTCATTGTTACTATTAAAACCCTGGAACCAAGGTTGGCTGCAGAACAGGCGGCTTCACATCCGGCATGGCCGGCGCCTACAACAATAATATCGTATGATGGAAACATCGGGCAAAATTACAGGAAGCGATTTTATCCTCCAATTGAAGTTTCACGTGAAACAAACCACTCATTTAGGTAACGCTCCTGAAGATCATGCATTTT
>JAYVEA010000101.1:0-5037 GCA_043749085.1 Chitinophagales bacterium | reverse complement strand
CAATGCCAATGCATGGCATTTGATCCCGATTTCATTTACAGGTTCTTTTAGATGGAATGCATTTAAGCAGGTTTTGTTAAAGGCCGATATATTTTCATTTGCCGGTGCACCTGCACTCTTAAAAAACAATACAGAGATAAAGCTAAAAGGCAATGATCTTAGCGCCGGTGCAGAATTTAAGATCAATAAAAAATTCAGTGTGTGGTTAGACTTTAATAATATTCTTGATAATAAATACCAGCGCTTTAATAATTACCCGGTTTATGGTTTAAATATTATAGGGGGAATAATTGCTCATTTTTAATTGCGTAGGTGTCAAACACATTTTTAAGTGTCAGACAACTTATATCAGGATATAAATTGCATGGTGTATTTTGCACGTGAATATGCATTCACTTATTACATCTTATTTACTGCAAAGCAAAGAATGTATTTTGCCGGGGATTGGTGTTTTACAAGTTATACATACGCCTGCCTCAACTGATGCTGCGAACAACCGCATATTACCACCCTTTGAAGAAGTCATTTTTAAAAAGGAAGATCATTCAAACTCTCCGGGTTTTGTAAGATACATTGCCGCTAAAAAAAATACTGATTTAGCTGAAGCGGATGAACTGCTGGATAATTTTTGCAAGGAATGTAAAGAAAAGATCAATGCAGGAGAGAAGTTAACTTTTGAAACTATTGGATCAATACAAAAGAACGCTGATGGTATAATAATTTTTGAAAGAGAAAATAACATTAATTTTCTTCAACCAATTCCGGTTGCAAATGTTTACCAGAGAACTGATCAGCCTGTATCTGTTGAAAGGGAGCCAGTATTGGAAGAAACAAATGAATATAAAGAAGAGCAGAAAGTTGTTATTGAAAGGTCTTACTGGGGGCTCTGGGCATTGATACTTTTTGCAATTGGGGCAGTATTTTTATTTTATAATTTTAAAGATCATAAGTTATCAGGTTCTTCTATAGGAAATCAAAATCATTTTGTTGTCGATTCTGCAAAAGCGACTTACCATAAATAAAATAGATCAGTTATTTATTACTTCGTATTCCAACGGCCCACTAACTCCAAATAGTCTTAAGGCCAATTCTTTTCCTACTCCTTTTGGATATTTAAAAAGGATCCTATGATTGGGAACAATAGTTTTTCCTGTAGTATTCTGAACCGAATAATATACTTCATACTTATCTTTCTTTTTCCCAAAATTTATATTTGCAGTGGCCACATAATCCCCATTATCAACCCAACTTACATTACAATCTTCCAGTTCATTTTTGATCTTTTTAGTTATCTCATCGCTGCTGCCTGTTATATTTAATTTCATTTTTATTTTTATTCCGCTAAAAGGTATAAGCTGCGGATATTCTGAAAAGTAATAAGAGATCATTTTGTTATAATTATCTTTTTCTCCATCATTATCATATTGCCTGGTAAGGGTTTCAGCTATTCTTCCTAAAAATAATTTTTCATGAGCTGTATCAACTAACGTGTTATAAAGAATATTTTCAAACACTTTCTTACCATTACTCTTTTCTCCTGTTTTAAAAAGAAAGCTTCCATAAAAGAATTGTATGTACCGTATTATGTTTGCACGCTTTTCTGTCTCCAATTTTTGTTTAAAGAAATCTCTGAAATATTCAGGACTTATATCCTTAAGCATATTCCATATCTCATCAAAGCCAATAACATTTTCGCTGCTGAATAAAGTGTATATCACATTTTGCCGTTCAGGATTATTTGCAAATTCATTTACAATGGCAAATCGTAATAAAAATTTCTCACCGAATAATTCACTCATCTTTAGCAGATCAGTTATTGAATACCACCAGCCGGTATTAAAAAATTTAATGCATTCTATCTTTTGATTAACAAGCATGAGCTTAACTACATTCACTGCAAAATCATATTGCGATTGCCCCAACGTTGTTGCCAAATGAAGCTCCTTAAATTGTGCAGCTTTCTCAATTGCCTTTTCACAGCTATCCAGTTGACCATTGTATAAATAACTTCTTGCCAATGCAATATTATACCAGCCAAATCCAGGCGTAGAGCCATTTTGCGTTATAATTTCATTGGCAGTTCTAATACCGTCAATTGATCTTCCACTGTTAATATACAAGGTGGGTAAAAAATAATACGACTCTACCAATCTTTTACCAAAAGAAAATTTTTCCTTTTCAAAATTTTCAATGGCTTCAGAAAATTGCCCCAACGTATTTTTAAAGTGTGCGTAATTATTAAATGAAATTCCACCATTTCTCAGCAGGTAATTATAATAATATGTTGTTGAATCAATGTTTTGTAAATAATTATATATGATAGCGAGATAAAAGTTTGCAGTGGTATTGCCCTGTGCTAAGGCCATGTATAAATGGCTTAAGGCAAGCTGTTCATTTTCTTCTACTGAATTTTTTAGAAATGGATATTTACCAATGTAATACCTGTTGCGATGGATAGTCCATGCAGCTTTTATATGATATTCCATAAAATCATAAGGCAGGTTCCAGCTTTGCACTTTCTCCAGGATCCACATTGCAGAATCAGCCTGCTCAACATTCGAATAACAATCATATAGTGTAGCGCAAATACTCCTGATATCCATTTGCTTGATGTCATACACATTGGGTGTAGCAAAATCTTTTTTAAAATCTTTTTCAAACAGCAAGACAGCCTTTTTTAAAGGTTGGATACAATTCTTATAACCTAAATAGTCTGCTGCTCTCTCATATTTATAAATGCCCTCATAATAATGCCCGACATAATAAGTGCTGTCAAGCCTTATAAATTCACGGCTTCTCGGCAAGGCATCTTTATCGTAAGGCTGTACGCCAATGCGCTTTGCATCTATCTCGTAGCGTTTTGCTGCATCTTGGGCTGTTGACAGCTGACAGATGGCAGTTGGCAGTAAAAGGCAAATAATATAGATGAAAATTCTTGACATTTAATTACTGATCTTTAGTTTTGATAGTCTTTCCATCTCAGCATTTTTAATATTTGTGAGTGCATTTGCTTTTGCTTCTTTGTTGCGATAAATAAGACGATGGTCCTATACAGGTTGGCACAGATCATTAATATCATCTTCGATGACGTATGTTCTACCATTAACCAATCCGTATGCTTTTAAACATTTGAGAAAAGTTATTCCGCTTCGTGTACTTGCTCCTAATAAAATATCCTGGTGTCGTCTTGTTGACCAAACAATGTTTCTTACGGCTTTAATAATTTCTTCATGAACAAAAACATTTTCACTTTGCTGCTGAAGGAAAAGTATCTCATCAATTCCCAGTACCTGGTGAATGTTGTTAAGATTGTTGCTTATGCCGAGATAATCTTTATAAATATCCAATTCCGTTTCTTCATCTACATAGCCAAAAATTATTTTTATGAAGAACCTGTCTAATTGCGCTGCCGGAAGTGGGTAAGTACCTTCCATTTCCACGGGATTTTGTGTGGCGATAGTAAAAAATAGATTGTCAAGTTTATAAGTTGTCTCACCCATTGTGATTTGGTTCTCTGCCATACATTCCAGCAAAGCTGATTGTACTTTGGGGGACGCCCTGTTGATCTCATCGGCTAGCAACACATTACAAAATAGAGGACCTTTTTTGAAGATGAATTCTTTTTTTATATCATCAAAAATATGTGAGCCAATAAGGTCCATTGGTAGCAAGTCAGGTGTGAATTGTATACGTTTAAAATTTACAGTCTGATCATGACCTCCTGAAATGCTTTGCGCCAGAGTCTTAGCCATAACGGTTTTACCTGTCCCCGGATTATCTTCCATAAGAATGTGTCCTTTGGCGAGTAAGGCAGTAAGTACAAATTTTATTTGATTGCGTTTGCCTTTAATAACTGTTTCAATGTTATCAGTTAATCGCTGAATATTTTGCAAAGCTGTTTCAGTGTTTACCTGCTGTTCCATAAAAATAGTTTATTGGTTTATTGGTTTATTGGTTTAATAGTAATGCATTTGTTGCTTATTGTCCGTTGCATATTGTCAATTTTTACACCTTTGGTTTGGTAAAATAATTTATTGTTCGGTAGAAGTTTAAAAATTTATTAAGGCGTTGTTTAAAAGGAATTTGATTTTTAATTGTTTTATCGAATGGAGAATAAAAATCACCGATAATCTTTTTTTCTGAAGCTGTTAGTGATTGTGTTGAATATTTTGTTTTTAAATAGACCTGTATAAAAGATGAAAAGTTGGTTTTAAAATGTAGATCAATTTTTTGCTGCGCAAACTGCAAAGGTGAAAGGTCATTTCTTCTAAAACCTAGTTGATGTAAAAGATACATGGCTGAAGTATATGACCAGTAAGCCTTTTGCTTAAGGTTTGAATTCTGTAATGCTTTAAATCTGAACCAGCGATAGATGAACCATGGCAGGCTTAATACCAACAGACCTATTGCACCAATAAATGCAAGCGATATCCATAATGCTTTAAAAAGATTGAAAGGTTCTTTTTCTTTTTTTATTTCTTTCTTTTGTTGTTTTTCCTTTTCAGTATCAAGTATTGTTATCTCATCAATGGGAGTGGGCTTTGGAAGTTTTAAAAATATTTCCTGTGAGCTGTTGCTATCAACAGGAATAATATTTTTTATCTGCTCTGAAAAAGATATAGCAGATATTTCCATTCCTTTTTTTAACTCAGTAAGAGAAACTATTCCTGTGTCTTTATTTATTGTTGCGATGGACACATCCATATCAAGATTTACAGGTTCTTTCAACTCAAAAACTTTATCATGAAAGATCATTTTGTTTACCTGCATCTCAACTCTCTTCTTTGTTGTATCTATAGTGACCACTTTTCCAAAGGAAACAAACTGTGCAGATTGTACTGTAATGGGTGGAGTTCCATCAGGAGCAGGAGATTGTTGCTGTTCAGTACTGGGTACTGTTGTATCAAAATCTATCCAGCCATAACCCGGGAAATAGACTTCTGTCCACGCATGTGCCTGGTCTTCATAAAACCAATACCAGCCTTTGTTCTTATCACTTCTGTCAACGGTTAAAAACCCGGTTGCCACTCTTGTCGG
>JAYVEA010000100.1:0-5045 GCA_043749085.1 Chitinophagales bacterium | reverse complement strand
CTGAATATTGTATTAAAAACAAGACATGCACAAAACAAAATAACAATTGCCGGAACTACAGGATATCCCCAAACTTTGTATGGCCGATCCGTATCGGGCATTTTTTTACGCAGAATAAAAACGCCTAAGGTAGTTGCGCCATAATAAATAAATACAGCAAAGATGATCATGTCTGTCAGTTGGTCAAATGTACCTGAGAGTACTAACAGGCAGGCCCAAATACATTGATACAACAATGAGTTGGCAGGAACATGCTTATCATTCAGCTTAGCAACGTTTTTAAAAAACAATCCTTCTTTTGCCATTGCATAATATGGACGTGCGGAAGAAAATACAGTTGCATTACAACAGCCAAGTGTTGTAACTAAAATAAGTAGAGAAATAAACATTGCACCATTTTTTCCCAAAAAACTTCTTACGGCTTCAACTGCTGCTATTTTATTTCCTGAATGATTTATTGCATCAAGTTCCTGCGTGGATAACAATGAAAGATAAGTCGTGTTCACCAAAAGATATATTGCAATTACTGTTAGAATACCAATAGCAATTCCTTTGGGAATATTGTGGTGAGCATTTTTAATTTCTCCACCAACATAGCCAACGGCAGCCCATCCCTGGTAAGCCCAAAACGCCGCAAGCATTGCAGTAAATACAGCGCTGACAGTAATGGGGGAATTATCAGTAGTTTGTAATTGTATATTACTGATGTGTGCACTTCCACTGCTTAAGCCAAAAGCAATTATGGTAAATATTCCAGCAAATACCAATAGCAATATTGCCATGCTCATGCCTGCACCGGTTTTTATTCCCTTTGTATTTATCCATGTAAGAATAATGATAAGAACAATAGCAGTAAGCTTTACATTAAGATCGGCAAAAGGATAAAAAACTTCGCCTATATTCATTTGGGCCAAAGAGGGTAGTAATTGAGGTAAATGAATAATGCTGTTTAGTGATTGCGCAAATAAATATGCCAATGCCGAGATAGCTGCTGTTTGTATCACAGTAAACAAACTCCATCCAAACATAAATGCAAAAAAATGATTGTATATTTTTTTATAATAAACATATTCACCACCGGTATCTGCTAAAATACCTGCAACTTCTGCATTGCATAGTGCTCCGAATAAACTTATGATACCTGCCAACACCCATGCTATTAATACCCAGCCTGAAGAGTGCAACTCTGCCGCCATCGGCGCAACTTTTTTATAAACGCCGGAGCCAATAATATTTCCGATAACAACTACTACTACAAGTTTAAGTCCCAGGGATCTGTTAAGGGTGGCCGTACTCATGCAGTTAAATTTTGTTCAATAATAACAAAATAAATTCAGGCGTATTCAACATCAAGCTTTTTTAGTTTTTTGAAATGTTTTTTTGCTGATCTTAAAAACTTCCATCCGTCCAGAAACTTCCAATAAGGAATTCCCTGTTTATGATTGTACGTAGAAATTTTATACAGCACCTTCCAGTGGTGTAAAATTATTTTGTAAGCCTGCAGCAAAGTGTTACCTGCACCATAGATGTGATGTGGCTCTGCGCCACTACCGTTATATTCAAGAATAGAAAAATTTCCATTTTTAAGATCTTCTATTGAAGTGCATTTTACATCGTATCGACCATAATAAAAATGCCTGGTATAATGACTTAGATCATCAAATACTTTTAACAGCCTTTCATCTTTTTCATCAGCAAGGCTTATCAATCTACCGCCACGACTAAGGTTGGCAACAAAAGACAGATGATAAATATCTCCTTCGGAAATAATTTCGTTTAATCTGTTTTGATGTTTTGTTTTCCATTCGGCAACATTAAAACCCGGGCGTAACGCTAAACCTTCTATTAGTTCTCTCAAAGAATTTTTTCCATCCCCGATTACTTCAGGTACTTCTTTTTTTAAAAATCCTGTAATGGCTCCTTTTTGCTGATTTGGAAAACGATAATAGAATACACTTACTTCCATAGGATATTTTATCAGTTCCTGAATTAAATAATCACACTGTATCTTTTGATGATACCTTTTTAATTCCGCTGCATCATCAATCTTTCGGAACATAAAACCCATCATACCTACATCAGGTTTTACAGCAACCGGATATTCAAAATCATTTTCATAAAATAATTTTTCTACTTCTACAAAAGAAAATGAAGCAGAGATATAAATAGTTTTAGGATAACAGGCGATTGGCAACTGCTCATACATTTCTTTTTTTCTTTCGCCTTCAAATCCTCCGAATGTTAATGTAGGATTTGATGATGTGAAGAACCACATAGACCGTGCCTTTAAGCAATACCAAAGCCATAAAGGATATAAAGGAATATACTTTATATGGTAATGCCATTTTTCCCAATGCGTTAAAACATAAAATGCTTTTTTCAGATTCATCGAAATCAAAAATACACGAAGATGAGGTGTGTAACCCTGCCAATGATATTATTGATCTGCAAGCTTAAGAGGCAACCCAATAGTTTTTAAAATAGCTGCAAGAATAGATTTCCATATAAAAGAAAAAAATGAGGTCTTATCTTTTCTTTTATGAGATACCTCGGCAACTCTTGCCGCTTCTCCTTTTGATGGATTATTAGTTTTTATTAAAAATGTACTGGCAATAAAACCGGTAACGGTTTTCTTTTTTACACCGCCAGGCTTATCTGTATCTTTTTTTAGCGGTGTTAATCTTAGATCATTATAAATTATTATGCCATTTGCTGTTGAATTGTAATTATCGCCTTCAACATGCGCAGTTCCGTCAGTCATAAATCCCCTCTTCACAGTAAATCCTCCCAATGTGCTGCAATAGGATTTATGGTCGCACTATCTAAATTAACCATATGCACATCTGCTGTAAAATTTCCTGTTTTATATTTTGACATATCAAATTGGATAAGGACGGTTGCAGGTATTTTGTGCATGAACAATGCTGTTGCCTTCACAGTCATAAAATTATTACGTTTTATCCATTCATGCATATTAGTAACATTGGTAATGCTGCTGTTTATATCATCAAAATATACAGTTCCTGCTTTAGAAAGGAGCTTATTAAATTTGCCGTAAACAAGATCAAAGTGATGAAGATTTATTTTATTCACTGACAGAGGCAAAGGAATTTTGATTATCACCTGGCTGGGAAAATTTTTCATATCAAAATGTGGCCTGGCCGGCAATGATCTGTCAAAATATACATTGAGATCTGCATCATAAATATCCGCTTCTTTTGCAAATAGTTTTTCCCAGTTTATAAGATCATACCAATCAACATTATCTAAAGTAAGCTTTGGGATCTTAAGATCGTACCGCTCTTCCTGGTGTGATAATTTTTTCAGAAATTGGTCCCTGTTACCCCGTGGCTGCAGACGCACATTAAGTGCGGTTAGTGTATGCTGTTCACCTGAAACTGAAATTGTTCCTGCTTTAAAAAAATAAAGGCTGTCTGGTGTGGGTAACAAATAATCAGTTGTTGAGAGCAGTGCGTTTTTAGCAAATAAGAAACGACTTTTATCGTATTGAGTTGATGAATCGATAAGTACGTTGTTTATATTTATTGACACATCATTAAATCTGGTCATTTTATTTTTTTGAGAAAGATCGTGGTTAATGAATGTGCCATGCTTAATAGCTATTTTATCCACACTAATGCTTTTTATTTTTTTCATCAGCCGCTGATAAAGGGTCGAATTCTCATCTTCTTTTCTCTTCTCTTTATTATACGCTCTTTTTTTATGATACATATTTATCACAGGAGCGGTAATAAAAACAGAAGCTATATCCAATCTGTCTTTATGAAGCAGGTCTTCTATTCCAAAACCATCAATGTGAAGAGAATCAAAAGAAATCTTAAAGACATCATCAGGTGCCATGTCAATATCATTCAATTTTTTTAAAGCTATAGTATCGGTAGTAAGTGTCGCTTTAAAAACATCTAATTTTGATTCAAGAACATGTGGATCAATTCTATCTATTAATAAGTTATACAAACCGTTTGAACCATATTTAACCAGTTCCTGAAGCTTTGCAATTATTGCCGGCCGAAGATCTATAAGAGACCTTGCTTTTGTATTATCAGGTTCAATCGCTTTTGTTTTTAATACAGAAACCCGTATAAAAATATACCCGCCAATAAATACAGTGATTAATACAGCAATGATCCAATAAAGTTTTTTCATGTAACTTTTGCAATAGGCAAATAATGAACCACATCCTTTGGCAGAGGAAAGTTTCTACTTAGTTTTTGCAATCAACCTTCCGCTATCATATATTGGTAAAACGTTATCAACATCTTCAGTAAAACAATACCGGATATCTTTTTCTAATCCAAAATTTGTTAATCTCAAATAATGTGATGCCTGTTTCTTCTTCATAAATTCATACAGATCATCTTTTGCCTCACTGTATAATGTTTCAGCAATTTTAGATGCATCGCAATTGATAATAAAATTTTCTTTTATACGATTGATAACTGCGCCTGCAAATAAGGTATCTTCTAAATTTATTTTGTCTTTCCAGGCGGCACAGGCAAGGATAACGTTTTGTTTTTGCTCTACCAGGTAATTGCAGATTGCTGATAAATTTGGGAAAGATCCTGTAACAATTGCCTTAGCATTTTCTCCCAGCGCCATATGAATAAGTTTTGTTCCATTGGTTGTGGTGAGCACCAGGGTTTTTCCTTTAATAAATTCTTTAGGATATGTAAATGGAGAATTGCCATACAATAAACCTTCTGCAATTTTTCCATCCCGTTCGCCGGCGGTTATTACTTCCATTTGTTTGCCAAGCTTTATACATTCTGCTACGCTGTCAACAGGAATTATACTTTTTGCGCCATTATGTAATGCGGCGGCAATGGTTGAAGTGGCCCTAAGCACATCAATAATTACAACTATGCTGCTGCTAACTTCATATAAATTTAAAAGAGCAGGGGACAGGCAGGTATGGAGTGAAGGTTGTGTTTTCAAAATGATCTCGTTATTCAAATGGCATTTTAACCACTTTGGCAATTAATAATTTATCGCGAACTTTTATATACACCTGCTGATCTATCGGC
>JAYVEA010000099.1:0-15312 GCA_043749085.1 Chitinophagales bacterium | reverse complement strand
TCGGGGCGTAGCGTAGCCCGGTTATCGCGCCACATTTGGGATGTGGAGGTCGCAAGTTCGAATCTTGCCGCCCCGACAAAAGCCTCTGAAATTTCAGAGGCTTTTTTATTTGTAATTTGCTTTTAAAATATTCTATTTCAAAGCATTTTTTAAATCATCACTCACTACAGCCTGCGCCTGCTTTGCTTCAGGTATTACTGCTGCCATACCAAAAAACTCGTGTGTAACACCATTGTAATTTTTGTAATTAACAGCAACTCCGGCTTTTTTTAATTCGTCAGCAAGCATTTGTCCTTCACTTTGCAAAGGGTCATACTCAGCACCAATGATTGTGGTAGCTGGCATTCCCTTTAAATTAGCCTTTACCAAAGAAATTTTTGGGTCATTTCCCGCAGCAGGGTTAGGCAGGTAATTATCAAAAAACCATTTCATAAGTCTTTTGTTCAAAGGTTTTGTATCCACATTTTTTTGATAAGATCCGGTATTCATATCATAGCCCGCAATTGGATATACCAGTACTTGATATACAGGCATTGCAACACGATTATCTCTTGCCATCATGCTTACTGCTGCTGCAAGATTGCCGCCGGCGCTTTCTCCAACCAATGCTATTTTTTTACTATCTGCTTTTATTGATGCTGCATTTTTTAAGACCCATAAATATGCTGCGTAAGAATCGTTATGAGCTGTAGGAAATTTAAATTCCGGAGCCTGCCTGTATGCAACTGATACTACTACTGTACCTGTTTGCTCACATAATGCTTTTGCCGAGGCATCATATGTATCAAGATTTGCGATTACCCAGCCACCGCCATGATAATAAACAATCACCGGGAAAGAATCCATTTTTGCTTTTGGGGTATATATTCTAAGATGTATTGTTCCACCATTTACCGGGATATCTTTTCCCGAAGTATCACACTGTGGTGCAGGCATTGGAATATTATTATCTTTAATTACTCCCATTGCTGCATCTGCAGGTGAAGGTTTTGTACGGGCTTCCTGTGAGGTTAATGTTGGAAGTGGCGGCGTACCAAAACTTTCCAGTTTCTCTATCACAGTTTGCATTTCAGCAGTTATATTAGGTGCCCATACTGGTTTTGGCCCTTTTGGCGTTAATGCTTTCATATCGGTAGTATTTGTATTAGTGGTTAATGAATCACTGTTGTTTTTGGCGCCCTGGTTACACGAGGTTAATGTAATAATTGAGGTTGCCCAAATAAAAACGATAATAGGTGTAATGATTAATTTCTTCATTGTTGATTGTTTTATGTAAAGATTTAATGTGTATAAACACGCATTATTTTTTTATTTACGAATAATTTTAACGTATGGTTGGATTTTTTTCAAAATCTACTAAAAGAATTTATGATCATATTTACTCCTGCAGAAAGATTTAGTGCAAACTCTTAAACTAACATGAAGATGAAAAACTTTGAGTTTAGAGGCGAAATAAATTTTGTAATGATGGATGGCATTTATATAATTCACTTTATTGATGCATAAATAAAATCCACTTATGTGCTTTATTCGTATTTAATTTAAACTCTACATATTTTTCAAAACTTAATTTTTTAAAATGCTATCTACTTTATTAAACACAGAACTCCTTCTTGCAATGCCAGGCGGGTCTGAATGGATATTAATTCTTGTCGTGATCTTATTATTTTTCGGTGGTAAAAAAATACCTGATCTTATGAAAGGGATTGGGAAGGGGGTAAGGGAATTTGATGATGCTAAGGGCCACGTGAAAAATGAAATTAATGAAGGAATGAAAGAAAAAGAAGTTCTTGTAACACCTGTTCAAGCTATTCCTGCACAAACATTGTAAAGTATTTTCCCATTGGAAAAAATAAATATCTCTGAGAATTCAGGGATATTTTTATTTATGGTAGAGATTAAATTTCTGGTGGTTATATACAATTAAAAAAAAATGGCTATGTATTTAATTTAATACATAACCATTTTTCTATATAACCAAAACTGAGATAATTTTATGACACTCCAAAAGGTGCTACCAACGCTAAAACTTCAGCAGCAGTTAACGGTTCATCAAATGCTTCTGTAGCTGCATTTGCTGAAATCGCCATTCCGTTAATTCCTGTGATTGTAATACCTGCCTGTACCACATTACTCTCCGGAGTTGCACCACCGTAATTACCGGCCGCCGCTGCTACCCCACTATCATTGCCACCTGTAATATAGGATTTAAGGTTTGGTACATGTCCGTTAACTCTTCTCATGTATCTTATTTTAGATGCGTGCCTAGCTTCAACAGCATGTATACCCAGAGCCGCTGTTAGAAATACTTTCTGACCCAATAATTCACCAGCCCGGCCTTTATAAGCTCTTACTCCTGTATCTTCCAATACCTGGGCAACAGCTAAAAATGTTGCATAACTAGTAAACACAGTGGGAAAAGTACCGCCTGCCGTAAAATCATATGTTGCTTTTGCAGCAACAGGAGTATTGCCAGTAGATGTAATTACCTGTTGAAGAAAAGTAACGTGTTTGGCTTCACTATCACGAATAATCTGGATAGCCGTATTATCTGTAGCAGACGGAATTAGAGCCCCTAAAGCCGTATAGCCATCTTTATAAAAGCGGGCTTCAAAATGCTCTAATGTTAAAGCATATTGCAATACTGCAATTACACCTGAGGGAACCGTTTGCCCATAAGCTTTATTAAACATAGAGCCTATAGCAAAAGGCATTGCTGTAAGTGCTACTTTTGAACCCATATTAAAAAAGTTCTTCATAGCTATTCTACGCGGACTCAGGCGCTCGTAGATGTCGCCATCTACTTTTTCTATTTCTTCTAATATATTTGCAAATTTCATAATTATTTGATTTATGAGGTTGGTAAATTACTTGCGTTGATTTTTGTTTTGATATATGTACCTGCAATTGCTAATACTTCAGGAGGCGTGCGGGAAATGTTAACTGAGTTAGCGTCAACCTGGTCGCCTAGAAAAGTGTTTGCAGTTATAAGTTCACGAATCAATGCAGCGTGACGGGCTTCTACTGAAACAATTTTACCTGCCAGTAATAAATAAGTGGCATTCTTAAGAAGATACCCTGCTCCGTCGTAAGCTGTTACACCCAGATCTTCAAATGCCATAGCTGTACCGAGTACGCTGGCTTTACTGCTAAAGTTAATTGAAGAAAAATCTACTTCTAAAGGAGGTATAACGCTGGATGGAGCTGCCGCAGTTATTGCATTTTTAAAAAATTCTCTATGTGCTATTTCATGATCACGAATATCAGTTAGAAAAATGCGTTCGTCTGCGGTAAAAGTCGTGTTGAAACTTCCGTTTAAAACCACTTGAATATAAAAGGCTGCCTCTAATTGCTCCAGTGCATAAGCATAATTTAAAATTCCTACATCACCGCTTCCAAGGTCAACCCCACTGTTATTAGTGTTATTATTGTCTTTTTTGCAGGATGCAGCGGTTGCCAGTAATGCTGAGGTAGCACCAACATATCCCAAAAATTTTCTTCTTGAAAACGGTTGAACAATACGCTCATCATTTAATGCAACCTGTTCATCGGATGTTTTTGTTGTTTGCATAAATAAGAGATTTTGAATTATAAAAATTATTTTCTGAGCTAAAATGACTAACTCATTTTCATCTACGAACAAACAAAGGATGCGGTTTTAGAAAAGTAAAAAAACAGGATTATGACTTCTTAATATATTAGTTAAGTGTGTTTTTAGTGTTTTATCTTTGCAGGTTACTATGCCGAAAAAAAAGGAAGAAGTACAGGATATATTGGTTGATGATAATATTGAAGTTTTTGGAGCAAGGGTTCATAATCTTAAGAATATTGATATAACAATTCCTAAAAATAAACTGGTAGTTATTACTGGTATAAGCGGAAGCGGCAAATCCTCATTGGCATTTGATACAATTTATGCCGAAGGGCAACGGCGTTACATGGAAAGTTTTTCTGCCTATGCACGGCAATTTATTGGAGATATGGAACGTCCTGATGTAGATAAGATAACAGGGCTTTCACCGGTTATTTCCATCGAGCAAAAAACTACAAATAAAAATCCGCGGAGTACTGTTGGTACTGTTACCGAAGTATATGATTTTTTCAGGCTGCTTTTCGCAAGAATTGGAGAGGCCTATAGTTACAATAGCGGTAAAAAAATGGTTAAGTGGAGTGAGGAAGAAATCGTAAACAATATTTTTAAAAGATGTAAGAATAAAAAGATTTCATTGCTGGCGCCGTTGGTGCGTGGCCGCAAAGGTCATTACCGTGAACTATTTGAAGATGTAAGGAAAAAAGGATTTTTAAAAGTAAGAGTTGATGGTGAAGTAAAAGATCTTGTTGCAAAGATGCAGCTTGACCGTTATAAAATCCATGATATAGAATTAGTGGTAGATCGCTTACAGGTTAATGATGATATGAAAGTTCGTCTTAGTCAAAGTGTACAGAAATCTTTGCAGCTTGGGAAAGACTTAATGTTTATCTTAATTAATGAAGATGAAACTTTAATTCAATACAGTAAACAATTAATGTGTGAAGATACCGGAATCAGTTATGAAGAGCCCTCACCAAACAGTTTTTCTTTTAATTCGCCATATGGTGCATGTCCTACGTGCAAAGGCCTTGGCAGTGTTTACAAAATAAATCCTGATGCAATAATCCCTGACTGGAAATTAAGTATTAATGAAGGTGGAATTACTCCTTTGGGAGAAGAGCGGCAGGCATATGTTTTTAAACAGGTTCAGCAGGTTGCAAAAAAGCACAGGATCAATTTAGATAAACCAATAAAAGAATTACCTCCAAGATCATTAAATATTCTTTTATATGGCAAAGAGGAAGTTAATGGTGATGATACTGTTGAGTTTGATCTTAATGAAACAATTATTACGGAAGATGAGAATGAAGAAACTGGTGGAGCGAAAGCATACTACACAACAGAATACGAAGGAATAATAAATATGCTTAAAAGATGGTTCAGCGCCAGCACAACCAGTGAAGGTATGAGAGCATGGGTAGAAAAATATTTCCAACTAAAAACCTGCACAACCTGCAATGGAAAAAGATTAAGAAAGGAAAGTTTATGGTTTAAGATCGATGGAAGAGATATTGCAGAGCTAAGTGAACTAAATCTTGATAAATTAATTCTTTGGTTTGATGATATTGAAGATCGCTTAAACAACCGGCAGAACCAGATAGCAAAAGATATTTTAAAAGAAATCAGAGATCGGCTGAAATTTTTATTAGATGTGGGATTGAATTATCTGAGCATGAACCGTTCTTCTAAAAGTCTTAGCGGTGGCGAATCTCAGCGGATAAGACTAGCTACACAGATTGGGTCGCAACTGCAGGGGATCACTTATATTCTGGATGAGCCAAGCATAGGATTGCATCAGAGAGATAATCATCGGCTGATAGATGCTTTAAATAATTTACGGGATATTGGCAACAGTGTAATAGTTGTTGAGCATGATAAAGACATTATGCTTGCTGCTGATTACTTAATAGATATTGGTCCGGATGCAGGTAAGCATGGAGGAGAAATTGTTGCAGCAGGTATCCCCAAAGACCTTTTGAAATTAGATACGGTGACCTCTTCTTATCTCAACGGGCATAGAAAAATCCCTGTACCTGCAGAAAGAAGAAAAGGCAATGGAAAAGTTTTAAAATTAAAAGGTGCTTCAGGAAATAATTTAAAAGAAGTGACTGTATCATTCCCATTAGGAAAATTTATTTGTATCACCGGTGTAAGCGGTAGTGGAAAATCAACTTTGATAAATGAAACACTTTATCCTCTTTTAAGTAAGCATGCTTATAATAGTAAGATGACTGCTTTGGAATTTAAAACTATTGATGGTCTCGAAAATATTGATAAGGTGATCGAAATTAATCAGTCACCGATCGGAAGAACACCCAGAAGTAACCCGGCAACTTATTGCGGATTTTTTACTGATATCAGAAGCTTATTTGCTGCGGTGCCGGAGGCAAAAATTCGGGGATATACACCGGGTCGTTTTTCTTTTAATGTAAAAAGCGGAAGATGCGATGTATGCGAAGGTGGCGGAATGAGAATTATCGAAATGAATTTTTTACCTGATGTTTATGTTCATTGTGAAAAGTGCAACGGCAAAAGATATAACCGTGAAACGCTGGAGATACGTTATAAAGGAAAATCTATCAGTGATGTATTGGACATGACGGTGGATGAAGCGGTAGAATTTTTTCAAAATGTACCTTACATTTATCGTAAAATAAAAGTGTTGCAGGATGTGGGATTAGGATATATTACATTAGGCCAAAGTGCTGTAACCCTTAGTGGTGGCGAAGCACAACGTGTAAAGCTTTCAACAGAATTGGGGAAAAGAGATACCGGTAAAACCTTTTATATTTTAGATGAACCAACAACCGGTTTGCATTTCCAGGATATTGAACACCTTGCTGATGTGTTGAATAAATTAGTAGACAGGGGTAATACAGTTTTAGTGATAGAACATAATATGGACATTATAAAAATTGCAGATCATATAATTGATATGGGCCCTGAAGGAGGAGATGATGGGGGAAGAATTTTATTTGAAGGAAAGCCCGAAGATCTTATTAAGAACAGGGAGAGCTATACTGCTCAATTTTTAAAAGCGGAATTAAATTAATTACTAACAGAAGATAAAAAAGGCAAAGCATGGTAACAAAGTTAAAAGAATGTGGTTTCAGGGGTTTACATAACACATGAATGTGTCTTGTTTTCCAGGGCTTAACTTTTATTATATACTTTGCCGGGTGTTACTCATAGATGAACAACATTTTTTAATTATCTTAATTCTATTTTTCCGTTTTTTAATCTTTCATCATTACTGAAAAAGTCATAGATGTAAATGCCTTTTTCCAATTGTGTAATGCTTATTTTTTTTGATCCATAAATATTCAATTCTTTTATCAGCCTTCCTTCTACAGTAAACATATAAAAGCGGATATTAATATTTTTCGTGGTTCTTACAGATACAGTCAGGTCATTATTTTCCTGTACAATGCTTACCATGGTATCTCCATTTAAAATTTCTTTACCGTTTTTATGTATGAATCCTGTTGATAAAAAGAAACAGGCGCATAACACTACACCTTTCGCTAAAAAATATTTTATATCAATAATCAGTTTCATTATAAGTTTTTAAAATTTAGCAGGACATCTTAATTGATGTGCTGCTTTTCTTTGAATATCATTTTCATAAATACCGCCTAACCTAACTCCAAATTTCATAAGGAAAGAAAAATAGGCATCATCCTGCTTTGGATTACCGCGTTGTGTTCCGGGGGCATACCTTGTAACCCCGGGTGTTACAATTCCATAAACTTTATCATGTATCTGACGTGCAATTGCTGCATCGCTTGCAGAAAGGTATTTGTCAAATAAGGCAGGATCAATATATTCAGTGCTTACATCATCAATATAATCTGTAAAAGATTTGCGATATAAAACTTCGGTGCTGATATTAAACCTGTCAGAAAGAAAATATTTTATACCTGCACCCATTGGTATATTATACTGCGTCAGAGAATATGGTTTTTTATTGGGGTACTCTGTCATTCCTTCTCCTTCGGTACGCAAAGGATGAAGATCATACCATGTTTTAGTTCCATTAGCATCAGTTAAAGATCCCTGCGGATTAAAGTGAAACATCCCTATCCCTATTACTCCATAAGGCCGCATACGTGGATTCATTTCGGCAATTACAGGAAATATCATTAAAGGAAATATTTCAGCGGCAGCATAAATTTCAGAAATGTTTGATCTGAAATCAAGATTTCTTTGTTTACGCCATAATTCATCAACTCCTTTTGTATTAACGGCGGCATCATCAGCCTGTAAAGATCCTGTTTGAATAGCTACCCGAAAGCCAAACCAATCTGCAGGATAGGCAGCTATATAAACGCCTTTCATTATGTTAGTGAACTGCAGGTTTACATCCTTTATAAATCTTGTTCCCTTACCGGCATTACCTCCAAGATCTCCTAAAAAGAAAGAGGGACCTACATTAAGGCCGGCTTCCCATATTACTTTGCCTGTTTGAAAGATTATGCTTTGTGAGTAACTCTTTACAGAAAATAAAAAGCTAAGAAGGAATATGAAACACGTATGTTTAAAAACGGTTTGTAGACGTTTTTTCATAAGAAATCAGATTTGTCTTTCTACAGATTTGGATAACTAAATTCCTGTACTTTAGCCACTTATTCTTATAACTTACCATACAGTGCTGAGATAACGCAGCATTTTGACTTTTTATTGCTTGAAATCAGATCAATTTCGAATCATTTTTATGTGTTCAATACCATCTTCTAAATAAACATCACTGTTTTGAATAAAACCGAGTGATTCGTAAAAATGTTTTAAGTATAGTTGTGCGCCTATTTTAATAGTTGATTTCCCAAATAATTCATGAAGCTTATCAATGGATCTAATCATCAGTTCCTTACCGATTTTAATACGCCTTATTGATGGGGATGTTACCACTCTTCCGACAGAAATTTCTTCATAAGAAAGTCCTGCAGGCAGTAAGCGGGTATAAGCTACCAACTTATTTTGCTTCCATCCCATAAAGTGATATGATCGTTGATCTTTATCATCACAGTCCTGGTAAACACAATTTTGTTCCACCACAAAAACTTCATTTCTCAATTGTAAGATGGAATATAATTCGAAGGGAGTTAAGGAATCAAATGCTTTGCATGACCAGTTAATATTCATGCTGCAAATTAACTATTGGATGAAGTAATTGGACAAAATGCAGATAGAAAAATCAGGAGAGTTATGGGCATAAAAAAAGCACCAGATTTTTGTTTATATACTTGCCGAAGCTCATACACTTACTAACCCGATGCTTTTGCTTTTAGTTCTCCGAGTTTCTTTTGACAAATTCCCGTTTCCCTAATTGCATACACAAGATAGCGACACTGATTACCGGTTTCCAAATATTTTTGTGTTTTAATGTACACCTGTTTTTAACCTAGTTATTAACAAGCTACAGGCGTGAAATAAACATAATTGGTAAGCATATGCACATTAATATCCATATTTATCTTTCCATCGCTCTTTTAAAAATTTTCTCAGCTCATTTTCTCTTGCATTATTTCCGGGGTCATAAAATTTTGAGCCCTTAATTTTCTCCGGAAGATATTCCTGCTCTATAAAATTGCCTTCCCCAAGGTGAGAGTATTTATAATCTTTTCCATAATCAAGATTCTTCATAAGTTTTGTAGGAGCGTTGCGAATTTGAAGAGGCACAGGGAGATCGCCATGTTGTTTAACTGCATTCAATGCCTCACCAATGGCCATATAACTTGCATTACTTTTTACTGATGAAGCCAGGTAGGTAGCGCACTGGGATAAGATAATTCTTGCTTCAGGGTAGCCAATTTTATTAACGGCTTCAAAGGAAGCATTGGCAAGAAGTAAAGCATTAGGATTAGCATTGCCTACATCTTCACTGGCAAATATTACCATACGGCGGGCAATAAATTTTACATCTTCTCCACCTTCTATCATTCGTGCCAGCCAATATACAGCGCCATTGGGATCGCTGCCCCTCATACTTTTTATAAATGCTGAAATAATATCATAATGCTGCTCACCTTTTTTATCATAGAGTGCAATTTTCTTTTGTGCTATCTGCATTACTTTATCATCTGTTATCACCACATTTTTTCCCATCGAATCAGTAACGAGTTCCAGTAAATTGTATAATTTTCTTGCATCACCTCCGGAAAGATTCAGCAATGCTTCTGTCTCTTTTAATTCTATCTTTTTTTGTTTGAGAGCAGTATCTTTTTCAATTGCCTCTTTCAAAAGTTTAATAAGATCTTTTTCATTCAATGGCTTTAAAACATATACCTGGCAACGGCTTAGCAAAGCGCTGTTAACTTCAAAGGAAGGATTTTCTGTAGTAGCGCCTATTAAAGTGATAATGCCTTTTTCTACAGCACCAAGCAATGCATCCTGCTGCCCTTTATTAAAGCGATGTATCTCATCAATAAATAAAATTGATCTTTCTGTTTTCCTGGATTCTTCGATCACTTCTCTAACCTCTTTAACTCCGGAAGAGATAGCGCTTAGTGTATAAAAAGGAACCTGTAATGTATGTGCAATGATATTTGCTATTGTTGTTTTGCCAACCCCGGGTGGCCCCCAGAGTATCATTGATGGAATTTTCCCCTGCTCAATTGCAGTACGCAAAATACTTCCTTGCCCTGTAAGATGCTCCTGTCCCACAAGATCGTTCAATGTATCAGGACGAAGCCTTTCTGCTAAAGGTGTTTGTGCCACAATAATTTTTCTTTAGCCTGTGAAGTTAAAAAATTATTTAAGGGATTCGGCTTTTAAAAGATGTGGCAGTATTTCATCAATTGTCACGGAAGCTTTTTTATTATCCAATTCTATCACTACACAATATCCTTCTGCTCCGCCGGCTTTAAGTAAAGCATCAATTAGTTTTTTCTGATTGCTTTCCAATCTTCTCCCATCCCATATCTCCTTTGTGCATAAGCACCCTTGTGTGGGTGTATGAGGATAATAAGGTTTGCCTTTATAATATTCAGGATTAATGGTGGTGCCATGTGAAATTATTTCAGTCCGCCCTGCAAGGCCTGCATAATAAGTGTGATAAAGAGGAGCATAGTTTTGCAGACTTTTAGGAAGCAGTTTTGCATAATATTCTTTTGTCCAAACAGTGTCCTGTATGGTACTGTCATTAAAGAATTTTTTAAGAGAAGTTTCTCCCGGCATGGATAATTGAATGTTAGGACTTGGACCGATAAAAATACTGGTAGATACATCAAACCCCTGCATCCTGAAAATGCCTTGCGGTGTATTACCATTGGTTAAATAATCGGGAAGATTTGAAATGCTGCGTGCCAGTTGAGGCACATTAAAAATAATTTCTCCTGAATCTCTTATAAATATCCCCTCCCGGTTTCTTATTACTACAAGCCCTGGATAGTTGCGGTCTTTCCTTTGAAAGCTGTACATAATGATGTTGCCCGGAAGAAAATTTTTATTTAAGACATCTGTGAAGAATTTATTTTGTATGAATGATATAGAAGGCGAATTTATTTGTGAGATGTGCTCACTTAGCATAACAATAACAGGATTCGCTAAGTCATCAGGAAATTTTTTGATCATCATATCTTTTATACCGGCAACAATTAACCTGTCAGGATCTTGCTGTAAGAGATATTCCACACACATGGCAAAGATCTTTACATCCTCAGTAGTTTGTAATAAAGAAAGTGCCTCAATAAAATATTTGGACGGATAATTTGTATAAGCCAGTTCCAGCAAAGCTCTTTGAAAGCTATTGCTCCTTGATCCAATAATTTCAAATACCCCATCAATTTTTTTATCAACCAATTTGTTTCTATACAGCAGTAATTCCAATGCTCCAAAAGCATCTTCCCAATTGGCTTCTGTTGAATCATTCAAAGAAAGAGAAAGGTTTTTGTTGATAGTATTATTAAGGAGATTTTGATAAATTTTATCCTGGCTTTCCTTAGTTGTAAAACGGGCAAATAAATTATCCTGTGCGATACTATTTTGCTGAAGAAATAATAAGATTAAAAAGATAAAATATTTGTTGGTCGTATTCATAGTTATGCCAAAGAGGTTTGAACTGAAGTAACAGTAAAGTAAGTGAAAGGTTTATTTCAAATCAAGTTTTATCTGCAATTCTTCAAATTGTTTATCATCAATTGTTGATGGAGCATCGATCATAACATCTCTGCCTGAATTATTTTTTGGAAAGGCAATAAAGTCACGGATCGATTCGCTGCCGCCAAGAATAGCACAAAGCCTGTCGAAGCCAAATGCAATACCGCCATGTGGTGGTGCGCCGTATTCAAATGCGCCAAGAAGAAATCCGAATTTATGTTGTGCTTCTTCTTTGCTCATGCCGAGTGCAGCAAACATTTTTTCCTGCAGGTCCCTTTGAAAAATTCTTATAGAACCGCCGCCGATCTCATTTCCATTCAACACCATATCATAAGCATTCGCTTTAATATTTGCATAAGGATGTTCCAAATATTTATCGGCATCTTTTATTTGAGGATCATTATTTATCATCACTTCAATGTGCTCTGGCTTAGGCGAAGTAAATGGATGATGACGTGCTACCCAGCGATTGCCTTCTTCATCATATTCAAATAAAGGAAAATCGGTAACCCACAAAAGCCTGAACTCTTCAGGCTTGCGTAAGCCTAATCTTTCGCCCATGTACAAACGCAGATCGCTTATTGCTTTTCTTGTGCGTTCTTCTTTGCCGGCTAATATTAAAATAAGATCACCCGGATTTGCATTGCAGTAAGAAACAAGTTCTTTTAATTGTTCTTCATTAAAGAATTTATCAAAGCTGCTTTTTAAAGTTCCGTCAGTATTTACTTTAACGAAAGCCAGCCCACCCATACCAATTTGCGGACGCTTAACCCACTCTATTAATTCATCCGTTTGTTTTCTTGAATAATCACTGCAACCAGGAACTGCTATGGCAACAATCGTTTCTGCATTATTAAAAACAGCGAACTCTGTGGCCCCCTCCAAACCTCCTCCCAAAGGGGAGGCTTCCAAAACTTCTTTTCTGTTTGGAAAACTTGTTATCGGGAATTTTAGATTTGCAACCTTCATATCAAACCTGATATCGGGTTTGTCGTTTCCATAATTCCACATAGCATCTTCCCATGTCATCCGTTGTACCTTTTCGTTGTAATCAATTTCTTTTACTTCTTTAAAAATTGATTTTACCATGCCTTCAAACATCTGCAAAATATCTTCCTGTTCTACAAATGCCATTTCGCAATCAATCTGTGTAAACTCAGGCTGGCGGTCTGCTCTAAGATCTTCATCACGAAAGCATTTTACAATTTGATAGTATCTATCATAGCCACTTACCATCAATAATTGTTTAAACGTTTGCGGTGATTGCGGGAGGGCATAAAACTCCCCGGGATTCATCCGTGAAGGAACTACAAAATCTCTTGCACCTTCCGGGGTTGATTTAATTAAGAATGGTGTTTCTATATCAATGAAATTATTCTTATGTAAATAATTTCTTGCAGCACGGTTTACTGCATAACGTAGTTCTAAATTTTTTTTAACTGCATTTCTCCTGAGATCAAGAAAACGATATTTCATTCTTATATCATCGCCACCGTCTGTATCATCCTGTATGGTGAATGGGGGAACTGCTGATTTATTTAAAACAGTAAATTCTGAAACAATAATTTCAATATCGCCTGTAGGAATGTTTTTATTTTTATTGCTGCGCTCATTTACTTTTCCTTTTACCTGCAGAACAAATTCTCTTCCTAAGGGATTTGCATCAAGGTCAGCATTTAATGTTTCTGAAAATAATAATTGGGTGATGCCATAGCGATCCCGCAGATCAACAAATGTGATGCTGCCGAATTTGCGAACGGTTTGTACCCAGCCGGCAAGTGAAACTTCTTTATTTATGTCTGCAATGGTTAATTCGCCGCAGGTATGAGTTCTGTACATTTAATTACTGTGTTTTTGCCACGAAGGCACGAAGGCTGAAAGTTTCACAAAGAAATTCTTTGTGTTTCTTAGTGCTTTGTGTCTTTGTGGCAAGGTTTAAAAGATGCCTGTTGGTATGCCGATGAAGTGAGTGACACAACGATGTTTAATTAATAAACAAATGCCGGCTACCAAAAATAAATGAACGCAAATATAATAAACAATCAAAGGATGATTACATGGTTTCAATAGCGTGTTTATGCGTTGGTTTCCACATTAAATAGTAATATGATAAAATGAGAATGCCGATGCTAAATGGAATTATTGCCAGGTATTTGTAAGTTATATCTCCGTAAACAGGCAGTGCATCAAAGTGAAAAAATTCACTCACCATCCAGTATGCGTTTGCGGTTATCCAGAATACAATAGCAACGTTATGGCATACTTCGCTCATGTATTGCCGTGTGCGGATCGCAATAATTATGGCAATGATAAGTGTAGGGAAGATCATTGCAATGCCCAATGGGCGCCAGATCATACACCAGCTGATGTCTTTAAAAAGCCAAAACACGATGTGCAGGTTTTCCATTTTCCGGTAGCGGATAGGGATGCTGTATGTTGGTTGATTATCCATGGAAGTTTTTTGTAACTCCCAAAATAATAGAAAAATCTTACTTCGCAACATTCAAACGTACACCTTCGCTGTGTGATGTAAATTCAGGAGCGTACATGCATTGAATGGTTGTAATGCCATTGCTGAAATTACCGCTATGTGTTACAAACATGGTATATTCAAAAACGTAAGTGCCTTTGTTTAAATAATTAAAAAAGAAATTGGTGCTTGCATCTTTAGTGCTTTCATAATAGCCAAGGCCACCCTGGTATTTATATTGGCTGATAACATTTACAGGTTCCATGCAGGAAGCTCTCATGTCTTTCATGTGAACATATTCCATGTCACGATCTACTCTTAACTCTATACGCACTTTTATTTTATCGCCGACTTTTAGTTGCGTTCCATCATTTACAGGTATGAGGACAGGACCTCTGTCAGAATTTTTTTCAATGAATAATTTTTTGTTGAGCTTAAGAGGTGTTTCGGCAAAAGTTATTTTATCAAGGTTTTCGAAGTATTGCCAGTAAACGGCGCCCCAACCCCCTCCGCCCCCTGAAGGGGGAACTTTGGAAGTTTCTTTATTAGATAGTGTTACAGAAATATTTCCCATTTCAGGTTTTACTTTGTCGCCTTCAATTTTTGTTTTGAAGTATCCTGTGCCTGCTTCCTGTTTTTCATCTTTGCTGTTGATGATTGTGTTGCCTAATTTAATAGTAACATTTTTTTCTTCACTTAACCAATCAGTGCCTTGCAATAGCAATGCGTAACATGCCTCTGCAGTGGCTTTGGTGGTTCTCCAGTTATTGGTTTGCTTATTTTTCAGCAGCCATGTTTTAAGATCATCAACTACTTTATTGTCTTTGTCAATTTCGTTAAAAGCTTCAATCATCATTGCTTGCGATTCGATAGGCGCCTGGTACCACCACCAGCCATGGTTATCCCATTCTTTCCAGTACATTCCCAGCTCTTCATTGTTAATGGAGTTCTCTTTTAATGATCTTGTTATTGCTTTTGCTGTGGTATTATCATTTGTTCTCTGCAATGATAATGCGATCATTGCCTGCATGTATTTACTTTGGCTGAGCCAATATTTTTTTGACTGATCACGATAATAATTATAGGCAGTGGATTCTTTAGCAATTGCATACTCAGGGAAAAAGCTGCGCATGTACAAATAATGAACTGCCAT
>JAYVEA010000098.1:0-15315 GCA_043749085.1 Chitinophagales bacterium | reverse complement strand
CACGCACCATTTTTTTATCCCGAAGTAAAAACAGGCAACTACCAATTATAAAGCTATCCATCCGGCAAAAAGTATTATAAAAAAAGTGTGGGCAATCTTCAAACCTGGGATAATGCAGATAGATAATGCAGCGCATAATTATTATTGCGATAAGTATTAAAATAATTATTTTATAAAAAGATGTTTTTTGTGAGAAAATAAAGAAAAATAAAGGCCAGATTATATAAAATTGTTCCTCTACAGCCAGTGTCCAAAAATGCTGCAAATGGTTGGTGTATTGAGGCGCATAAATGAATGACCAGTTTTCAAAAAAAAGTAAAAAGCTCCACCAGTTTGTGTTATAAAAACTCAGGGCGGCTACATTTTCTGAATTTAACAGCAAATTGAATCCTGCATAAAAAAATATTAGCGTTACATAATAAACAGGCAGAATTCTTAAAGCCCTGTTTATATAAAATCTGGAGAAGTAATTTTTTTCATTTTTATATGCATATAATCTTGATGTAATGAGATATCCGGAAAGAACAAAAAAGAGATCAACTCCTGTCCAGCCAAATGAAAAAGTTTTTAAAAATCCAAAGTAATGAAATGTTACTACCAATAAAATGGCTAATCCTCTTATTCCATCTAATTGTGGTATATATTTTTTTTGAGAAGTAAACCTTTCGATATTTTTCATTAACAGTTTTATCTGTAGTTAAAAAGGAAAATTATTTTATTTGTTGAATGATAGTACTATTATTCCAGGATAAATATCCTTGTAAACGTAGGTGGCATTTAATGCCAGGTTGCTTGTTAAGAGCAGTTGTTTTTGATAAGGTGTTGCGTAATATGAGATAAAGTAATTTATGTTATAAGTTTTTACGGCTTCAAGGATTTCTTCGGTGGTGTAGTCACGCACGAAAGGCCCGTAATGTCTGCATTTGGCCAAATAATTTATTACAATTGATTTAGATAGATCCTGATCACTTTGATTGGCAGTAAGAATATTTCCTTTTATATTATTTTTTTTAAAGGCATCTGCGATTTCAAAATAATTTTTGCCGGTTCCATATTGCACCTGCAATTCAGTTATTGCATACAAACAAAAGCTACCCGCAATTAAAAAGAAAAATAAATAGTAAATTTTTTCTTTTGAGCTATTTAATACAGGGGTGAAGATAATTCCGGCCAATGCCAAAATGCACAAAGCTATTATCCATAAAAAACGGGATTCAACATGAAATAATAAAAAACCTGAGGGCCATACAGCGATAAAGCTTAGTAGCAGCAGAGTTGTTTTATTCATAAATACCCTTTTCTTAAAAAATAAAAAGAAGCCGGTTAGAATAATGATTATGGAAGCAAAAGAAAATTCGTTAAGACATTTAATTAAACTTAAAAAATTAAAAAAAATGAGTTTGCATTGATTGGTAAAAAGTTTAACGCTGGTGAAAGGAGTAATGGTCTTGAATTTAAAAAAAGAAATATCATCAAAAACTGAGTAGGAATCTTTATAGGGCGGCGGATAAATTATAACCCGTTGCTGACTATATTGTGCCGAAAGCGTTCCGGTGATCTGCTTCTCTCCAATTACAAAATGCCCATATTTTGATTGTAAAGTAAGTATCCAAAAAGAGGAAACAAAAAATAATACTGCAATGGCAATTAATATTTTTTGTATGATTTGTTTAGTGATTATTTTTTCCGAGAAATTTTCTTCTGATAAATATATTGCCAATGATAAGTGCACAAGCGTAAAATAAAAGATATATGCTTTTGCGTAAAAGCCAATTCCTCCTATAACTGCTGCTAAAATTATCCCTGTATAATTTTTATTAAAATTTTTGGAGCAGATAATATTTAAATACAATAATAGAAACTGCACTTGCAACAAATCTCCAAATTGGCGGCTAAAAACAAAGTATAGAATTAGGAGTAAGGCCGTAGCTATAATTGCTATTTCATTAAAAAAATCGATCCGGAATTTTTTAATAAAATAGAAAAAAGCAATTAAACTAATTAAACCATAAAGCCCGTTTAAATACTTCTCAGTAACAACGGCATCAAAACCAAATTTTAAGAAAGGTGCCAATATCCAGGAACCTAATGGGCTCCATATTCCATTAATTGAATTATAAAAATCACCTTTCGCTAAATGTTCTGCCACACTAAAATAGCCTGTAGCATCAGGGTCCATAACGAAACGATATCCCGGGAAAAGTAAAAAAAATAAAATAATATAGCCGCCTATAAAGAAAAGTAAATGTTTATAATTCATTATTT
The DNA here is from genome assembly GCA_043749085.1 of Chitinophagales bacterium. Classification (GTDB taxonomy): domain Bacteria; phylum Bacteroidota; class Bacteroidia; order Chitinophagales; family Chitinophagaceae; genus Ginsengibacter. The sequence goes on along the minus strand of JAYVEA010000098.1, from coordinate 13,050 downwards.
CTAATAGGTATTGTTTTATAATACCTAGGCATTTGAATCTTTTCTCTGGATTATCCGGTTAACATACTTTCCAAGCATATCAAATTCAATATTAACTTTAGAACCTTCTTTAATAAATGACAGGTTGGTGTGCTCTAAACTATAGGGTATAATAGCAACAGTAAATTTCTTTTTACGCACTTTAAAAGCAGTAAGGCTAATGCCATTTACACAAATGGAACCTTTTTCAATAATTAATTTGGTAAATCTTTTTTTAAATTCAAAAGTAAATTCTGTGCTCCCTTCCAATATTTTTTTATCAATGCAGACTGCCGTCGTATCTACATGTCCCTGAACTATATGGCCGTCTATCCGGCCATTCATCTGCAGGGATCTTTCAAGATTTACAAGATCTCCGGTTTTCCAATCATCTAAATTAGTTTTATCTAACGTTTCTTTAATGGCGGTTACTTTATGAGTTTTGTCTTTAACTTCTTCTATCGTAAGGCAAACCCCATCATGGGTTACACTCTCATCAACTTTTAATTCCGTAGATATACCACTTTCTATCCAAAAGGTTTTATTGGAACCATCTGTTTTTATATCTCTTATTGTACCTAAGCATTCAATAATTCCCGTAAACATGTTAATTTATTTATACGAATTTCGTATTTCATCTTTAGAATTTCCATAATTAAAAATTTACAATTACCTTTGTCCTCCAAAAAATAATAATAAAACAAAATAATTTATGCTCATTATTGATTCTAAAGACTGCGAAAACATAGATAAGGCGCTTAAAAAGTACAAAAAGAAATTTGAGAAGAGTAAGGTTTTATTACAGCTGAGAGAGCGCCAGGCTTTTATTAAGCCATCTATCAGGCGTCGTGGGCAGGTTTTAAAAGCTGTGTACAAGCAGCAAATAGCAAGCGGAAAAATAGAAATTTAATATTACAATATTTTAACCAGCGATTAACTGCCGGTAGCTTTTAAGTTTTAACTTTAAGCTCCCGGTTTTTTTATGCAGGCAAGCCAAATCTATATACAAACATTTTTAAATTACCTCAAATTTCAAAAGAGATATTCGCAGCATACTATAATTTCTTATGAAAATGATCTGAAAGATTTTTTTGATTTTATTGAGATAAAATATGGCGATCTTTCTTTAGCTGAAATATCTGCCACATTAATTCGAACCTGGCTGGCAGGTTTAAAGCAAAATAAGATGGCTTCTAAAAGTATCAACCGGAAAATATCTACGCTAAAATCTTTTTTTAAATATCAATTGCGAAAAGAAACTATCTCTGTAAGCCCTATGGCCACTATTGTTTCTCTTAAAGTAAGTAGACGGCTGCCATCTTTTATTGAGGAGAAAGAGATTGATACTTTATTTCATCATGTTGAGTTTCCGGATACATGGGAAGGGAAAACAAACCGGTTGTTACTGCAAATCTTTTATCAAACAGGCATGCGTTTGAGCGAATTGATAAATTTAAAAGTATCGCAAATTGATAGAAGTAATAGGAATATAAAGGTTGTAGGCAAAGGGAACAAAGAAAGGATTATCCCGGTAAGTAATGAATTATTAACCGATATCTTTAATTATATAAATGAAAAGAAAACCGGAATTGAAAATGTTGACACAATTCATTTATTGATAAATGAGAAGGGGAAAAAGCTTCAGCCCAGGTATGTATATACTAAAGTAAAGGAGTACCTAAGTTATGTAACTACTAACGAAAGGAAAAGTCCACATATTTTAAGGCATAGCTTTGCTACGCATTTAACCAATAATGGGGCTGATATCAATGCCGTAAAAGAACTGTTAGGCCACAGCAGCCTGGCCGCTACACAAATCTATACGCATAACAGTATTGAAAAGCTAAAGGATATTCATAAAAAATCGCACCCTAAAGCTTAAAAAAAAATTTATTTGAAAAGAATGTTTTGAAAAAACCGATCAATATGCTAACTTCATTCTAAGATTATATCCAAATTTGCTTTTGCCTATGACCTCTCAAATATTATCTTCTCATTTATATTGTTCACTGATAAAATTTAAGATTACTATGAACGTAAACATTCAAACCCTGCATTTTGACGCAGACACAAAATTGGTATCGTATGTAGAGAAAAAGCTTTCGAAGCTTGGCCAGTTTCATGAAAGAATTACAAAAGTTGATGTGTTTTTAAAACTGGACAATGTTGTTCACAACATCAAGGACAAAATTGCAGAAATTAAAGTACATGTTCCCCGTCACGATTTTTTTGTAAAGCATTCTTCTAAATCTTTTGAAGAAAGTTTTGATACGGCTCTCGATTCTGTTATCACTCAAATAAAACGAAAGAAAGAAAAGTTAGCCGCTTAAATTATAATTTATCCCCCGAATCCGGGGGATTTTTTTAATGATAATCTTATCTTTTTTAAATTGAATTTCTTCTGACCAAAATGCTATAAATTTTCTTTTTCAAAATTTTTGCATTAAACATTTTCCATTACCTTTGCATTCCTAAAAAACTGCCTTTAAAAGTGTGGTTTCTAAGGAAGTTCTTTATAGCAGCGGGTTTGATATAACTGCCAGTGTAGCTCAGTTGGCCAGAGCAGCTGATTTGTAATCAGCTGGTCGGGGGTTCGAATCCCTCCACTGGCTCAAAAGTTGGGCAGATGGCCGAGTGGTTAAAGGCGACAGACTGTAAATCTGTTCACGTAAGTGTACGTAGGTTCGAACCCTACTCTGCCCACAATCAATTAGCTAATATGCTAATATGCTGATTTGCTAATTGAAAGTTCTTTTAAATATTGATGTGTCTAACATTAGCATATTAGCTAAATTATCACATCAGCAAATTAAATAAGCGGAAGTAGCTCATTTGGTAGAGCGGTAGCCTTCCAAGCTTCAGGTGGCCGGTTCGAGCCCGGTCTTCCGCTCAAAAAAGTCAATGGTCATTAGGTCATTGGTCAATTAGGTTATTGCTTATTGCCAATTATCTTTTGCTTATTGACTTAATGACTCACTGGCTCAATGACTTTCTAAAAGCTGTTGTAGCTCAGGGGTAGAGCATCCCGATGATAATCGGGAAGGTCCGAGAGTTCAATTCTCATCAACAGCTAAAATGAATACCAGCTGTTGTAGCTCAGGGGTAGAGCACTTCCTTGGTAAGGAAGAGGTCGTGAGTTCAATTCTCATCAACAGCTCTTAAGAAAAATTAATTTTTAATAAACAATTATAAAACAAAAATAAAATGGCAAAAGAGAACTTTAAAAGGGATAAACCCCACGTTAACGTTGGTACTATTGGTCACGTGGATCACGGTAAAACAACATTAACAGCCGCTATAACCGATATTTTGTCTAAAAAAGGTTTGGCGGAAAAGAAAAACTATGATGAGATTGATGGTGCGCCTGAAGAAAAAGAAAGGGGTATCACTATTAATACTGCTCACGTGGAATATGCAACGGTTAACCGCCACTATGCACACGTTGATTGTCCTGGTCACGCCGATTATGTGAAGAACATGATCACAGGTGCTGCTCAAATGGATGGTGCAATCTTGGTGGTTGCTGCTACTGATGGTCCCATGCCACAAACTAAAGAACATATTCTGTTGGCCCGCCAGGTTGGTGTTCCAAGGATTGTAGTTTTTATGAATAAAGTGGATCTTGTTGATGATCCTGAATTATTGGAATTAGTAGAAATGGAAATTCGGGAATTGTTGACTTCTTATGGATTTGATGGCGATAATACTCCCATCATTCAGGGTTCTGCAACCGGTGCTTTGGCAGGTGATCCCAAGTGGACTGCAAAAATTGATGAATTAATGGAAGCTGTTGATACATATATTCCATTACCTCCACGCCCGGTTGATCAGCCTTTCCTTATGAGTGTTGAGGACGTTTTCTCTATTACAGGTCGTGGTACAGTTGCCACAGGCCGTATTGAAAGAGGTAGAATTAAAGTAGGTGAGGCAGTTGAAATTGTAGGTTTAATGGAAAAGCCATTGCAATCTGTTGTTACCGGTGTAGAGATGTTTAAGAAACTATTGGACGAAGGAGAAGCAGGTGATAATGCAGGTTTATTATTACGTGGTATTGAAAAGAATCAGATCCGTCGTGGTATGGTACTTTGTAAGCCAGGGTCAATTACACCGCATACTGAATTTAAAGGTGAGGTTTATGTATTGAGCAAAGAAGAAGGCGGACGTCATACTCCATTCTTCCAAAAGTACCGTCCTCAATTTTATTTCAGAACTACCGACGTTACTGGCGAAGTTGAATTAGCAGCAGGAACTGAAATGGTAATGCCGGGTGATAATACAAACCTTACTGTTAAGTTGATTCAACCAATTGCAATGGAAAAAGGATTGAAATTTGCAATTCGTGAAGGTGGCCGTACAGTAGGTGCAGGACAGGTTACAGAAATTTTAAAATAATATAGTATCTTTGATTTTCAGAAGTCATTGGTTAGAAGGATTTTCCCTTTGACCAGTGACTTTTGATTCTTACGGGCATAGTTCAATGGTAGAATAGAGGTCTCCAAAACCTTTGATCAGGGTTCGAATCCTTGTGCCCGTGCAAGGATGGGGGTTAATTAGTTTATCAGTTTATCCGGATTAACCAATTAACAGATTAACCAATAAACTTTTTATATGAATAAAATATCAGCATACATCAGGGACTCCTATAAAGAAATGGGGGAAAAAGTAACCTGGCCAAATTGGGAGCAATTGCAACAATCTACAATGATTGTTTTAGTGGCAACTCTTTTTATAACAGCAATCGTTGGTGTTATGGATTTTGGAATAAACGGTGTATTAAAATTTATTTATTCTTTATTTAAGTAAGATGGAAACAACTAACATAGAAGAAACGAAAGTAGATGATAACTTATCAGAAGGTAAGGAAATTGTAGAGCAGGTACCCCTCGAAACACAGGCTGTTTCAGAAAAGGAAAGTAAATGGTATGTGCTTAGAGTTGTTAGCGGAAAGGAGCGTAAGGTAAAAGAGTATTTAGACAAAGATGTTATCCGTAATGGTTGGGATAAAATAGTAAAACAAATATTTTTACCTGTTGAAAAAGTTTATAAAGTGCAGAATGGTAAAAAAGTAATGAGAGAAAGAAATTTTTATCCCGGCTATATAATGATAGAAGTGGAAAATGGAAAACTTTCCGATGAAATGGTTCAGCATCTAAGTAACATCAGTAATGTGATGCACTTTTTAACAGATGGTAAAGGTTCAAAAGGACAAATTATATCTCTTCGCAAAGCTGAGGTAAATAAAATGCTTGGCAAGGCAGATGAAATGGCTGATGCAAGTGGAATTAAGATGAGTGAGCCATTTATTATCGGCGAGACAATTAAAATTATTGACGGACCTTTCAACGACTTTAATGGTGTGATTGAAGAAGTAAATGATGAGAAAAAGAAACTTAAAGTTCAGGTTAAAATATTTGGAAGAGCCACACCTGTGGAATTAAATTATATGCAGGTAGAGAAATTAGGATAATATTTTAAGAGCCGCATTAGTGGCTCTTTTGTTTTAAAATTAAGTCATTCAATATTAGAAAAAAATATAAGTAAAATAGATTTTCGTAAGTCTCCCTTTAGGGTGATTTAGATGGTTTATTCCTCTTTTTGCTTCACTAATAAATACCAATCATTGTCTAATGGCAAGTACCCAAGATCATAACAAAAAAAATAAACATTTCCCTTCTTATTGATATAGGTATGTGTTATGTATTTAAATTGAAAACCTTTCTGCAGTAATTTACTTTTTGTTGTTTTAACCATATCATCTTCTGCAGTAAACATATCTTCTAAAATGCGCCGGTTCTTTCCCAATGCGTTATTAATATTCCGTACGAGGTTAATGGTATTGGATTTTAATTGGTTGTTATAGTTGTTCCGGCAGTAATCATCGCAAAATTTCTTATCGGTACGTCCCTTTACCGGTTTATTACAGTTAAGACAGAGTATAGGTTTAGTTTCGGCTGTCATGCTGAGTAGTATTGATTTGAGTACAGAAAGATACGTAAGTAATTTACATGTACAAGCGTTTACAAACGGTTATATACAACTATAAACGTTTAAAATACGAGTACTCCTTTTTCACCGTAGCATCTTTGCACTGTTGATGAAACAAAGCAATTTGAATTTTCAACTGAAATAAAAACATTTTAAAACCGCTCATTAAAAAGATGGGCACAAATTCAAAGTTATGTACGCATTAAAAAACAAAGTTCAATTGATCGGAAATTTAGGCAACGCACCTGAAGTGCGCAACACAGAAAGCGGAAAAAAGCTGGTACGTTTTTCAGTAGCTACCAACGAAAGCTACAGGAACCCCAAAGGCGAAAAAATTACAGAAACACAATGGCATAATTTAATTGCCTGGGGGAAAGTAGCAGACATTGCTGAAAAATATTTAGCTAAAGGCACTGAAGTGGCTATCGACGGCAAACTGATAAACAGAAATTACACTGATAAAGATGGCAACAAAAAATACATTACTGAAATACAGGTAAATGAATTATTGTTGTTAGGCAACAAAGCTTCTGCTTAATTTTTTTAGCCACGGAATACATGTAAAACTTGTGTGTACTCCGTGGCTATTATTATTGTGTAATTCGTTTTAATTCGTGTAATTCGTGATATAAATTATAGTACTTGCCAAATCTTAATTCCATAGAACATAATGAAGTATTCGACCTTGCATTCCGCTTTGTAACCGAAACAAAAGAAAACATATTTCTTACAGGCAAAGCAGGCACAGGCAAAACAACTTTTCTTAAATACTTAAAAGAAAATTGTTCTAAAAATATTATTGTAGCTGCACCTACAGGAGTGGCTGCAATAAATGCAGGAGGCGTTACATTGCACAGTTTATTCCAGTTACCCTTTCATCCGTTTTTACCAACTAAAAGTCACAAAGATGAACTATTGGCAAAAATTAGATATAATAAACAGCGGCAACAATTGCTTCGCAAAATGGAACTGTTGGTAATTGATGAAATAAGTATGGTACGATGCGATACAATGGATGCAATAGATACTATTTTAAAATCGGTACGCAGAAATTATAATACTCCTTTTGGCGGAGTTCAGTTATTATGTATTGGCGATCTTCATCAATTGCCGCCGGTGGCTCAACGGCATGAGTGGGAAATTTTACAGGAGTATTATTCTTCTCCATTTTTTTTCGATAGTAATGTTATAAAAGAACAAATGCCATTGTTGATCGAATTGACTAAAATCTATAGGCAAAAAGAAGATTCATTTGTTACACTTCTAAATAAAGTAAGAAACAATAAAATGGATATTGATGATTTTCAAAATTTGCATCAGAGATACAATCCCTCATTTCGTCCTCCGCTTGAAGAAAAATATATAACCCTTACTTCTCATAATAACCAGGCTGATCTGATTAACAACCGTGAGGTGCAAAAATTATCAACACCTTCATTTATTTACAATGCGGTTATTGATGGCGACTTTCCTGAAAACACTTATCCCGCCGAAGGCTCTTTAATTTTAAAAGCCGGAGCACAGGTAATGTTTTTAAAAAATGATACCATTCAAAAAAGATATTTCAACGGAAAGATCGGAGTGATAAGAACATTGGATGATGACGAGATAATTGTTGAATGTGATGGTGTAAATATTTCTGTTTTACCGGAAACATGGGAGAACAGCCGATATGTTTTAAACAGAGCCGATGGAAAATTGCTACAGGAAACACTTGGCACGTTTACCCAATTCCCCTTGAGGCTAGCCTGGGCTATTACTATCCACAAAAGTCAGGGACTTACATTTGAAAAGGTAATGATAGATGCAGGTGCCGCTTTCAGTAGCGGCCAGGTGTATGTAGCCTTAAGCCGTTGTACAAGCCTGGATGGAATTGTTCTCTTATCAAAAATTCCTGCTGAAGCTATTTACAGTAATGATATTGTTATAAAAGGTCATGATGCATTGACACATAAAGGTTCATTAGTTGAGCGATTCGCAGGGGCAAGGCAAATTTTCACACAACAATTACTGGAAGAGATTTTTTCTTTTAATGAAATAACTTCTGTTCTTGATATCCTGCATCTTAAAATAAATGAAAACAAAGAGAAATTAAATAAAGAGGCAGTTGAATGGATCGAAAACCTAAAGACTAATTTTTTAGCAGATAAAGCAATAGGTTTAAAATTTATTAAACAAATTGAGGAGTTGATGAAAGAAGAAAGTGTTATAGAAAAAAATCCTGCATTGCAAAAAAGGATTAATGATGCAACAGCGCACTTTGAACCCAAATTTGCGGCATACCAAAACTCTATACAAAATCATCCAATAATAATCGAGCACAAAGAAGGTGCAACGATCATTAATGAATATTTGTCTCAATTATTATTATCTGTTCATCTAACAAATTATTTTCTACAATATTGTAAACAATCGTTTTCTGTAACATCTTTTTTGCAGCATAAATTAAGATATGCTCAGCCGCGTTTTAATATAACCTGTTATGCCACAGGAAAAGCTCAATCTTTTTCGGATATTCCAAACGCTGAACTTTATGAAGAACTTAAACATTGGAGAAACGATATTTGTGAACGAACTAATCTGCCAATTTATATAGTTGCCAACCAGGCAACTTTAAAAGAGATTGCAACTTATCTCCCTTTAAATAAAAAAGATTTATTACTGTTAAGCGGCTTTGGAAAAGCAAAAGTTGATAAATATGGAGATGAGATTTTAACTTTTGTTGAAAACTATTGCACAAATAATAATCTTCAAACAAACATTGCTGCTAAAGCAGCTAATCCCAAAAGAGAACGAAAAGAAAAAAGTAATGAAGTAAAGACAGATACAAAAACACTTTCATTTCAGTTATTTAAAGAAGGTAAATCAGTATCCGAAATTGCTACAGAAAGAAATCTTTCTGTAACCACAATTGAAGGTCATCTGGCATGGTATGTAGGCACCGGTGAAATTGATATAAATAAAATGGTGTCTTTGGAAAAACAATTGCTTATAAAGGCAGTTGCGAATACTCACGGTTATCAAAGTCATAAAGTTTTAAAAGATAATCTCCCTGAAAATATCAGCTATGGCGAAATAAGATTAGTATTGGCAAGTACAAAAGCAGCATGAACAATAGAAAATTATTTCTTAATAGAATGAAAAATCTTCTTGTAAAATAGAATTATTCCCTTACCTTTGCCCTCCCAAAAAAGTTCTTTAAGAATATATTGTTATTGGGAGTTCTTAGCTCGACTAAGGACGCTAAAACCAAAAAAGTAAAACATGGCAAAAGAAGTAACAGGCTTTGTCAAACTCCAATGCAAGGGAGGACAAGCCAACCCGGCACCACCTATCGGTCCGGCATTAGGTTCCAAAGGAATCAACATAATGGAGTTCTGCAAACAATTTAATGCAAGAACCCAGGATAAACAGGGAAAAGTTCTTCCCGTTCTCATCACAGTTTATGGTGATAAATCATTTGATTTTGTAATTAAAACACCTCCGGCTGCAGTGCAGTTAAAGGATGCTGCTAAAATTGAAAGTGGCAGTAAAGAACCCAATCGTGCAAAAGTTGGTAAAGTAACCTGGACACAGGTTGAAGAAATTGCTAAAGACAAAATGGAAGACTTAAATGCTTTCAGTCTTAACAGCGCAATGAGCATGGTTGCAGGCACAGCACGCAGTATGGGCTTAACTGTTGAAGGTAAAGCTCCCTGGGAAAATTAATTACAACATTTGCCGCAAGGCTAAAAATATTTAAAATGATCACTAAAAAAAGAAAAGTTGCTGATGCTAAAATAGAGAAGGATAAAACCTATTCTCTTAAAGAAGCATCTACTTTAGTTAAAGAAGTTAATACAACAAAATTTGATAGTTCTGTTGATCTGCATATCCGTTTAGGCGTTGACCCTAAAAAAGCAGACCAGGCAGTAAGAGGAACGGTTTCTCTTCCTCATGGTACAGGTAGAACAAAAAAAGTTCTTGTTCTTTGCACGCCTGATAAAGAAGAAGCAGCAAGAGCAGCAGGTGCAGATTATGTAGGTCTTGATGAATTTATTACAAAGATTGAAGGTGGCTGGACTGATGTTGATGTAATTGTTGCAACTCCATCTGTGATGCCTAAGATCGGTAGATTAGGTAAAGTATTAGGTCCACGTAACCTGATGCCAAATCCTAAAACCGGTACAGTAACTAATGATGTTGCTGCTGCTGTTAATGATGTAAAAGGTGGTAAAATTTCATTTAAAGTTGATAAGGTTGGGATCATACATGCATCTATCGGAAGAGTAAGTTTTTCTCCTGATAAGATTGAAGCCAACAGCCAGGAACTTATTAATACTGTAATGAAATTAAAACCTTCAAGCTCAAAGGGAACTTATCTTAAAGGATTAAGTATGGCAAGTACAATGAGCCCGGGTATTGCAATTGACACAAAATCTGTTCAGATATAATCTTAATAAAAGATAAAATGTTGAAGAGTAAAAAACTGAAGATTAATTAAAAACAAACGCTCGACCTCTCCCGATAATTCGGGAGATTGAGGGTGAGGCAAAAAATATTTTATGACAAGAGAAGAAAAAAAAGAAGTGATTGAAACGCTGAAAGGCAAATTCTCTCAATACACTAACTTCTATATTACAGATACTGAAAATTTATCTGTAGCGCAAATAACTAATTTACGCAGGCATTGTTTCAACAAACAGGTTGAAGTAAAGGTTGCTAAAAACACTTTGATAAAAAAAGCTTTGGAAAGTTTAGACAATGAAAAGTATGCAGGTGTTTATGATTCACTTCATAAAGTAACTGCATTAATGTTCAGTGAAAATCCAAAGGATCCGGCAGTTATCATAAGTAGTTTCCGTAAAGAAATAAACGGCGAAAAACCTCTTTTAAAAGCAGCTTTTTTAAATGGCGATATTTTTATTGGCGATAACCAATTGTTAGCTCTTACTAAAATCAAAACCAAGAATGAATTGATTGGTGAAGTTATCAGTTTATTGCAATCACCAATTCAAAGAGTGTTGGGTGCTTTACAAAACAGACCTGAAGTTGCTGATAATGCAACTCCAGCTGCAAGTACACCTGAAGCTACAGCTAAAACTGAACCAGTAAAAAATGTACCGGAAGCAAGTGCACCTGAAACAACTAACCCGGAACCAACTGCTGATGCAGCTCCGGAAACAAAACCAGAAGCATAATAATTTTTAATAAACCATCCGGCGGAGGTAATACAAAGAAGTCGGAAAAAAAACAAAAAACATGGCAGAAGTAAAACAATTAGCTGAAAAATTAGTAGGCTTAACAGTAAAAGAAGTTCAGGAATTAGCTGAATTTTTAAAATCAGAATATGGTATCGAGCCGGCAGCAGTTTCAGTAGCAGCAGGACCAGCTGAAGGTGGTGGCGCAGCAGCAGTTGAAGAAAAAACATCTTTTAATGTTATTCTTAAATCTCCGGGTGCTAATAAATTAGGTATCGTGAAGATCGTTAAGGAATTAACCGGCCTTGGATTAAAAGAAGCTAAGGACTTAGTTGATGGTGCACCGAAGGCTATCAAAGAAGGTGTTGATAAAGCAACTTCTGAACAAATTAAAACTAAACTTACTGAAGCAGGCGCTGACGTAGAAATTCAATAATAAACATCAATGTAAATACTCTTCATAAGTCTCCCCTTTCGGGGGAGATTTAGAGGGTGCTGCCGGGGAGTAATCTCTGGCTTTTATACGTTGATAATAATGGCAAAATCCAGAGAATAATTACAAAAAATTAACTAAATTATTTCCAATACGGGAACCTATAGTAAATTTTTGGATAATTTCCCTTACTTTTGCACTCCTTTAATTTCGGATTAGTGGCTTTATGCCTGTTTATCCTGTTAGGGGCACTTCTACACTTTAAAAAGTTTTAACTACAATATGGCTTCAACTAAAGTAGCTCCTGTAAAAAGAATCAACTTCGGAAAAATTGAACATCTTGCAGAGACGCCCGATTTGCTTGGAATTCAGATCCAATCATTCAAAGATTTTTTTCAACTTGAAACAACTCCTGACAGAAGAAACGTTGAGGGATTATTTCGTGTGTTTAAGGAAAATTTTCCTATCACCGATACCCGTAATATTTTCGTTCTGGAGTTTCTTGATTATTTCGTTGATCCCCCACGTTATACAATTGAAGAGTGTATCGAGAGAGGATTAACATATGCTGTTCCTCTTAAAGCGAAGCTTCGTCTTAGCTGTAATGATGAAGAACATGTGGATTTTCAAACTATTGTTCAGGATGTTTTTTTAGGAAACATTCCTTACATGACACCACGTGGTACTTTTGTTATTAATGGTGCTGAAAGGGTTGTCGTTTCTCAGTTACATCGTTCTCCTGGTGTATTCTTCGGTCAGTCAACACATCCAAACGGAACAAAGATCTACTCTGCAAGAGTAATTCCATTTAAGGGTGCATGGATGGAATTTGCTACTGACATCAACAATGTGATGTATGCATATATCGATCGTAAAAAGAAATTTCCTGTAACAACATTGCTTCGCTCTATCGGTTATGAAACTGATAAAGACATTCTGGAATTATTTGGAATGGCTGTAGAAGTAAAGGCTGATAAAAAAACATTGAATGCAAATCTCGGTAAAAGATTAGCAGCCCGTGTGCTTCGTAGCTGGGTTGAAGATTTTGTGGATGAAGATACCGGTGAGGTTGTTAGTTTGGAAAGAAATGAAATTGTTCTTGAAAGAGATACAATTCTTGATGAAGATAATGTTGCGATGATCCTTGAGCTACATGTAAAAAGTGTTTTCATTCAGAGAGAAGAGGTGAGTGGTGATTATGCAATTATTTACAATACATTAAATAAAGATACTTCCAACAGTGAGATAGAAGCGGTGCAGCATATTTATCGTCAATTGCGTGGCGCCGATGCTCCCGATGATGAAACTGCAAGAGGTATTATTGATAAATTATTTTTTAGTGATAAGCGTTATGATCTTGGTGAAGTTGGTCGTTATAAGATCAACAGGAAGCTGGGTTTAAATTATCCTATTGAGAAAAAAACATTAACCAAA
>JAYVEA010000097.1:0-15396 GCA_043749085.1 Chitinophagales bacterium | reverse complement strand
AATTTTGATCCGAGCTTTGCAGAATTACTAAAATTACCGATCAACTTTGAGCGGAAGGGAACGCCATTCGCATCATAGTAATGCTGCAAAAATTCCGCTTTCAGTTTTGCTACATCCACGTTACTGGGACATTCTGATTTACAACCTTTGCAGCTCAGGCACAGGTCCATCACATCCAAAATTTCTTCATGATCAAAGCGGTTCATCTTTTCCGAGTTGGTTAAAAACTCCCGCAGTATGTTGGCCCTTGCCCTTGTTGTATCTTTTTCATTTCGTGTAGCCATGAACGACGGGCACATCGTTCCTCCCGATAATTCTGTTTTGCGGCAATCGCCTGAACCATTGCACTGCTCGGCATGTTGCAAAATATCCTGGTTGTGAAAACGAAAAACAGTTTTGAATGCCGGCGTTTGCCGGCCCGGAGTATATCGCAGCATCGTATTCATCGATGGCGTGTCAACAATTTTATTTGGGTTGAAAATATTGTAAGGGTCCCATGTGCGTTTTATCTCCTGTAAGAGTTTATAATTTTTTTCTCCCACCATTTGTTTAATGAACTCACCACGCAACCTTCCATCGCCATGCTCACCGCTTAATGAGCCATTGTATTTTTTTACCAGCGTGGCGATCTCTTCTGCTATAGTTCGGAACAACCGGTTGCCTTCTTCCGTTTTTAAATTAATGATGGGACGTAAATGAATCTCCCCCGAGCCTGCATGTGCATAATGCACTGAATACAGGTCGTGTTTTTTAAGAATTTCATTAAAGTCGCGGATGTAAGCAGGCAGGTCATTTACATCAACGGCTGTGTCCTCAATTACAGGAACAGCTTTGCTATCGCCGGGGAGGTTGCTTAGCAGGCCCAGGCCCGCCTTGCGCAGTGTCCATATTTTTTTGGAATCCTCGCCAAACAACAATGGAAAATGATAACCCAAACCGGCAGCCCTCATATCAGCCTCAACATTCTTTGCAATTTCAATAACCTCTTCACGGTTACTTCGTGAAAATTCAATAACGAGGATAGCACCCGGATCACCCTGAACAAAAAAGCGGTTGCGCTTTTGTTCAATATTGTTATTTGTGCATTCAAGAATATAATGATCTATTAATTCGCTGGCACCGGGATGATATTGTAATGCAATGATATTTGCCCGCAAGGCTTCATCAATACTATTGAAATGCACACACAGCAAACCCATTTCCTTTGGCGGCAGCGGAACAACGTTCAGTTTTATTTCTGTAATAAAAGCAAGCGTACCTTCTGATCCTGCTATCAGTTTACAAAAATTAAAATCAGTACCGCCGGCAGTGAAAGGCGCTGCATCCAGCAGCACATCTACTGCATAACCTGTATTGCGGCGCTCCACCGTTTTCTTCGGAAATTCTTTTCTTATCTCCACCTGGTTCTCATAATTGCTCAGCAGGCTGCGTACTGTTTTATAAATAGTTGCTTCAAGATCTTCGCCTTCACATTTGTTATGAAAATCATCAATGCCCATGCTTTTAAACTCCACTTCGCTGCCATCACTCAGCAATGCTTTTACGTTTAGCAAATGCTCGCGGGTGCTGCGATAAATAATGGAGTTAGAACCGCATGAATTATTGCCCACCATACCACCGATCATCGCACGGTTGGCGGTAGAAGTTTCCGGGCCGAAAAATAAACCATGCGGTTGCAGGAACATGTTCAGCTCATCACGGATAACACCGGGCTGCACCCGTACCCATCCTTCTGCTGTATTAAGCTCAATGATCTTTGTAAAATATTTTGACACATCCACGATAATGCCATTGCCTACAACCTGCCCTGCCAGCGACGTTCCGGCTGTACGTGGTATAAGAGAAGTTTTTTCTGCATGGGCAAATACAACCAGTTTTTTAATATCGGCCACACTCTTTGGCAGCGCAACGGCCAAAGGCATTTCGCGGTAAGCGGAAGCATCGGTGGCATATAAGATACGCATGGTGCGGTCGTAATGCAGTTCACCCTCCAGCTTACCGGCCAGCTGCTGCAGTTTTATATTCATTGTCGATTTTTCCTTTACCATGATGGTGGCAAAAATATAGATTCTTCTTTCGTCAGAATGACAAAGACGAATTGTTATGCTGAGAAACGAAGCGCAGCTGATTTGAGCATAACAGTTTGTCATGCTGAGGTACGAAGCATCTGTTACTATACTACGATTTACAAATATGATTTGTAGAATTTGTACGGCTTGTTACCTAATGAACATTTCTTATTTTGCGAGATAACTACCTGCATGTCTGACTACGCCATTACCCTTTTTTATAACGACCTGGAAAATGCCATTCATTACGGAGGTTCTACAAAAGAAACTGCCATCCGTTTTGCTTTTCAAAAGCTACTTGAAAAATATGCTGAAACAAAAGACTTAAAACTTATTCCAGAGATTTCTACCAAAAACAAACATGGAAAAATAATTACGCCTGACGGCACTTTAAAAGACAGCATAAGGAATGACTGGGGTTATTGGGAAAGTAAAGACGAGAAAGACGACATCAACGAAGAGATAAAAAACAAATTTGCCAAAGGCTATCCTTCTGATAATATTTTGTTTGAAGATTCGCAAACTGCGGTGCTCTATCAACACAATGAAGAAGTGAAACGTGTTGACATGAAAGATGCAGAAGAACTTCATGCGATCCTTACAAAATTTTTGCAGTATGAACGTCCCGAGGTTCATGACTTTAGAGAAGCTATAGAAAAGTTTAAGGAAGATATTCCAAAAGTTACCGTTGCCATTCGTGAGATTATTGAAGAACAGCAAAAAACAAATACTGATTTACAAAAAGCCCAGGAAAGTTTTTTGGCAATGGCTAAGATTTCCATCAATCCTGATGTGAGTGCTGATGATGTAAAGGAGATGATGATACAGCATATTTTAAGCGCTGATATTTTCAACACCATTTTTGATGAGCCGCATTTTCACCAGGAAAATAATATTGCACGGGAACTTAATAAAGTGATAGACACTTTTTTTACCGGCAACATACGCAGGCAAACACTTGGGCAGATAAAACATTATTACGATACTATAAATGCCCGTGCAGCAAGCATTGCAGACCACCACGAAAAACAAAAGTTTTTAAAAGTGGTGTACGAAAATTTTTACAAAGGCTACAACCCCAAAGCGGCGGACAGGCTGGGAATTGTGTACACGCCAAACGAGATTGTGCAATTTATGATACGCAGCACAGATTATTTATTGCACAAGCATTTTGGTAAAACTCTTGGCGATAAAAATGTAGAGATACTTGACCCTGCAACCGGCACCGGAACTTTTATCTGCGATATTATCGATTACCTGCCCAAAACAAAGCTTGCACACAAATACAAAAATGAATTGCACGCCAACGAGGTTGCTATTCTTCCTTATTACATCAGCAACTTAAATATTGAATACACGTACAAACAAAGGATGGGTGTGTATGCAGAATTTGAAAATCTTTGTTTTGTTGATACATTAGATAAGTCCAGTCAGCGTTTTGTACAGGCAGGATTGTTTAGCGTTAGTGCAGAAAATGCAACCCGTATTAAAAGACAGAACGAAAGAAAGATAAGCGTGGTGATTGGTAACCCGCCATACAATGCAAACCAGGCAAATGAAAATGATAATAATAAAAATAGAACATATGAAGAAGTTGATAGCAGGATAAAAGAAACATTCATCAAGAATAGTACGGCACAAAAAACAAAACTGTACGACATGTACAGCCGCTTTTATCGCTGGGCAATGGATAGATTAAATGATAATGGAATAATTGCTTTTATAAGCAACAGGAGTTTTATTGACAGCAGAACTTTTGATGGATTTAGAAAAACAATACAACAGGATTTTGATCACGCTTATATAATTGATACAAGAAGTGATGTAAGAGCTAACCCTAAAATTGCCGGAACAACACATAATGTTTTTGGAATACAAACAGGTGTTGCTGTTTTGTTTTTAGTAAAGAGTACAGACAAGCAAATTAAAGCAAACCATTGCCGGATCGAATACACAGCACTGGATGACTTTTGGAAGAAAGAAGAAAAACTTGCATGGTTTACAGAGAATGATTTACCTAAAATTGAATTTGATAATATCACTCCTGATAAAAATAATAACTGGATAAATATTTCTGATAATGATTGGGAAACTTTACTTCCTATTTGTGATAAAAACGTGAAAGATGGAAAAATTGGATCGTCCATATTCGGAATGTTTTCAAATGGGATAATGACGGATCGGGATGAGTGGGTTTATGATTTTGACAGAAAAAACCTTGTCAATAAAATGACTTTTTTTATTGAAACATATAAAAATAATCTCGGAAAAAAAGAATATGACTTTACTATAAAATGGACGGAGACATTAAAAAGATACTTTGCAAGTAATACAAAAAACGATTTTGAAGAGAAGAAAATAGTTAATGCATATTATCGTCCCTTTACAAAAGTTTTTTTCTATGCAGACAAAATCTATAATGATCGATTGACTAAAAGTCATTTTGAAACTTTAGGTATAAAACTGAATGAAGAAAATTACTTAATAAGTTTTACAGGATTAGGTTCGACAGCAGAATTTTCTCCCTTTTGTTCTAATCTACTTTATGATAGAAATTTTTACCACCAAATACCTCAGTATGTTACATTCTATCGCTACACATTAACAGGCGAACGCATAGACAACATAACCGATTGGGGGTTGCAGCAATTTAAACATCACTATCAACCGTCATTGCGAGGAACGAAGCAAGGCAATGTGCAAAGCCGTGACGAAGCAATCTCAAATCAAAACTCCGATAATAAGATTGCTTCGTCGCAGCCCGGCACAGTCCCAAACGCTCCTCGCAAAGACGTAGAAGGTGTTGCGGAGATTACCAAAGAAGATATTTTCCATTACACGTATGCAGTGTTGCACAATCCTGCTTACCGCAAAAAATATGAGCTTAATTTAAAAAGAGAATTTCCACGCATACCTTTTTACGAAAACTTTTTTCAATGGAGAGACTGGGGTAAACAATTAATGAACATTCACATCAATTATGAAACAGTGGCACCGTTCCCGCTCAACGTCATTGCGAGGAGGAACGACGAAGCAATCTCAAATCGAACCTCCAATAATAAGATTGCTGCGTCGCAGCAGGACACAAAATCCAACACTCCTCGCAATGACGAAATAAAGAACCCCAAAGCAAAACTCAAAGCATTAAAAGAAAGTGGCGTTATACAATTAGATGAAAACACAGAACTCCACGGCATACCCAAGGAAGCATGGGAGTACAAGCTTGGCAACCGTTCTGCCCTGGAATGGATACTTGACCAATACAAAGAAAAGAAACCAACCGACCCAACCATTGCAGAAAAATTCAACACTTACAAATTCGCAGATTACAAATACAAAGTAATTGATCTTTTGAAAAGAGTTTGTACTGTTAGCGTGGAGACGATGAAGATTGTGAAGCAAATGGAAGAGATAGAGAGATTAAAAATTGCGGAAAGGAAGTAAAAATTGTAAACTTAATAAACATGAGTCGCAACTAGTCCTCCTCGTTTGCAACGAGGACTTCCAGGTTTCTATCGTGCAACTTTCACCGGTTGATGCATCATCAGGTCCTCAATTAATTTTCCTATCTCTTCCGGGGTTTGTTTAAAAGCTAAGTATTTAAATTTTTTGCCGGGGATAATTACATTTTTGCCATCATCTTTTATTTCAAAGTTTAATGTATGGTAACTGAAATATGGCGCTATACCACGCACTGCCACCAGCACGGCCGTTTCATCCCAACTGTTCCGGCCGGTGGTGTTCTTATCTTTTGATAAAGCTATTTCAAATGCATCTTTAACCGGGCTGTTCTGTATAGATCCATTATGTATAAGACGGATACCAGTTAATATCTTTTCACCAATTTCAAAGCCGCTGATGATAAAGGGTGTCGGCCAGTCTGCAAATACTTTCTGCGACGCTGCTGCATCTATCATAACATTAAATTCATAGCCGCTCTTTCCATCCTTATCAATACGGCCTGCCATAGAAACCAGCTGTTTTATTTTTTTTGTAACGAGCGCTTTACCACTAAGGGATGAATATTCATCGGCAGTTGAATTAAGCAGGGCTGCCAGGTTAGTGAAAAAGCCCACACTTACAACTGTTACACTTTTATCAGGCTGTGAAGACAATATTTTTCTATACAATTTTACTGCATCCATTGCTTCATCATTTGATTGCAGTGCATGCGGGTACTTTGCTATAATTGCCTGCGCCCATTGTTGCGAACAATCTTTATTGGGCAATGTTTTTTTAGTTATGCCTATAGGTATAGCAGGCCTGTTAAAATAAGTATTCAGCACGCTGAGTGTTGGTGCTGTTGTTTCAAAAGCATTTGATGAAATGGTGGCAAGGATCTTTGCTTCTCCCATATCTGCAAATGCGTGCAGTAATGCTGTTGCGCCAACATCATCGTAGTCCGGCGCAATATCTGTATCGAATATAATGCTAACCGGTTTATGCTTTTGAGCAAAAGAAACAAAAGAGGCAAAAAGTAAAATAATGATCAATATTTTTTTCATATAATTTTTTTTATTCAGAGAGAAAACATAATATTCGCTTCATGATAATTTTAATGTATGAAAGAAAGTTGATTGTTGAAAGTTAGACTTTTGGAAATAATCTTTACAAGTTAGTACCATTATTTTTTCTATCTAAAATTCTCTGATATGGAGCAAGATCTTTTATTTATTCCTATCCTGAGAATCTTAAGGAACTTAAGAGTCTTCATCTTTGTCAGACTACCGGGGTACCTGTTCACTAGTCCCACTGTTTGGTGCAAGCCGGACTTTTAAATAATATTAAATGAATGAAATCGAACAAAAACTAGGTGAGTTGTTCCGCCGTATTCCGCGGCGGCATACTACAGACAATGTAAAAGAAATGTACAGCATATTGGATGCATACGAGGACGTATTAAAAATTATGGAAACTGATGAGCGCTATGAAAAGCAGGTACACCCTTTTTTTGAGGACCTCGACCCAATCAGGGCAACTATCAAAAAGTCGAATGATAATAAAGCTTCTAAAAGGGCAAAAGATGTGCTGTTTGACCAGGCTTCAGTTGCACTGAAAGACAGCATAGAAGGAGCTATGCAGCTGTAAAAGAGAAGCACAGATCCGCGAACTTATCAATGATAAACTCCTTATAAATGAGCCGAAGTAATGATTTACGCTGGTGTTGGTATTGTGATCCAACACTGAAACAACATTTTAAATCTTTATTGGTGACAAACTACTAAAGGCAGGAAACCAATTGGTACGATGGGAGAAGCAGAGACAGATCAACATCAAAATACAATTATTATTTCCTCACACATTATCACTTATGGTAAGGCTGCTGATGAAAAACTTACTGCATTAGTTCGTGATGAGATCGGGACAATGTGGAATGAACCTAATGCTGTTGTTACCATTAATGGAGACGAATTTACGGTAAGGTTTAATATTACAGCTGCATTGCAACCTCAAATTAAAATGGAAGAGATATACAGCAATACTGATCCGCGAAATAATTATTTCCGCATAGAAGAATATGCTCATGGGAATATATCTTTTGTAGATGGCCTTGGTTGTAACAGCGGCTATTTTAAAGTTGAAAATTTATATGAAGGTTCAACAACTGCGGCTCATGAATATGGTCATACACTGGGGTTAGATCATCCAACAAATATGGATTACAGGGGCAAAGGTATTCCGGGAATTATGTACCCGAGGGGCACCCTGGTTGATCCTCAATTTCAATACGATCCAACAAAACCGGCAGGTGCTGCCGGCGGCACAATGCACCCGATGTATAGAAAAGTTTTTGCAGAAGATATTGCTTTAATAAAATGGGATAAATTAAAATTTGAAAATGCTAAAGTAATGATTGGTGACTTTACTAATGTTTATCATGAAGATCATAACCAGGTAAACTTGAGGGGCTGATTGGCATTTGTAGTAATATCCTGGTGATAAGACGTACAAAACTCTTATCGAAAAAAACTTCTCTGTTTTATATATCTCGTGCTATAATCGTAGCCGAGCAACTACATATGACGTAAATATTTTTCTACATACAAGAAATAAGAGTATATATTTGATTTCCGCTAAGGTTTAGGTACCTATCATCTACACACTGCTATTATCCTCCTTTATTCTTCAAAATAATTTAATATCCATTTTAAAACAAATTCCATGGGGTGAATTGCCTTGTATTCCTTTTCTATGCTTAACTTTTTTTATAAATCATTTATTTAATCATTAAAAATGTAAACATGAAATTAAAAAAATCTCGCAAAAAATTGCTGAACATTATTTTTTTTATTGCCCTTATTCTTAGCAGTAACACATTAAAAGCACAGGGAATTACTACCTACCAATACAGGTATGTAGCGCCTGAGAATACGGCTGAATTTGTTAAACGTGAAACTACCTATTGGAGCAATGTTGCACAAAAAGCAATAGACAAAGGAACATTAACTTTTTGGGGGCTTTTTGAAAAAGTAGGTGGTTCTGACCTTCAAAATTCACCGAACTTTCTTTTCATTAATACATTTAAAGATATTGATGGAAATATGAATGATATGTGGAATCCTGCCGCATTGTATCCTAAAATTCCTTTGAACCAAATTCAAACCAACACATTAAGTAAAGTAACAGGAAATATTTTCCTAAGTGATGATGGTTGGCAACAACGTAACAATGTAGTGGCTGCTAAAGATTTTAAATATGTGGTAATGAATTATCACAATTCATCAAACCCAACACAGTTTAATTTAATAGAAAAAAATCAATGGGGACCCTTTATAAAAACTGCAATGGATAATAATCAAACAAAGCAGGCAGGGTGGGGAAATGCAATTGTATTAGCACCTACAGGGGGTGATATGAAATTCAATAGCTTATCTTTTGACCTTTTCCCTACTTTACAAAGTGCGCTAATGGGTACATTTAGTGCCGATACAAAATTCCCTACCGGCGGTCTTGATTCTTTACAAAAAATTTCTTTAAATCAACCGATTAGAGAAATCTACAGAGTTGTAAAAGTGGTATCAAAAAATTAAACCTAACATAATAACTTTTTAAGAATAGTATTATTTCATTTAAACCAAAACACAATTATGAGAAAGATTATTTTATTGGCGATTTTTTTATTTTCAGGAATAGCCGGCTTTTGCCAGGCGCCTGAAGAAAATGGAGTTATCTACATTACACATCCCTACATAGATGTTGTAAATAAATCTGTACAGGCATACAGGGATAAAGACATAGCAACTAATTCTAAAATTTTTGCAGACACTGCTAAGTTTTGGGTGTCGGGTATGGATAAGCCTATGCCTATAGCAGCGGCTTTAAAGGACTGGGCTACTGATTTTGATTATTATAGTGATATTAAAGTTGGAAAGGTTGGCTATCCTGATTATTTGAATTATAAAGATAAAGACCAAAAAGTAGTTCAATCCTGGTGGCAGTGGACAGGCAAATCAAAAAAAACCGGAACTGTTGTAAAAATTGATTTCGTTCAATTTGATAATTTTAATACTGCAGGCAAAATTGAATTTGAAAGCATTTATGGAGATTTTTCCAAGATGGTTAAGAACTAGCACTTCATTAAAACCCTTACAAAAAATTAGTAAGGGTTTATTCTTTTATTTAAACCAAAACAAGCAATATGAAAAAGATTATTTATTTATTTTTTGCTTTGCCATCCCTGGCATTTGCACAAACAAAAAATGTAGTTTCCGCTGAACGTGTTTTCGCGAAAGCGAACATGACTCATGAGTATGAAAAGGCATTAACAGCCCATGTACAAAAATACCACAAGGGTGATTGGGCATGGCGGGTATATACAGTGGAAAGTGGCCCTGAAGCAGGCGCTTATCACATTGTAGAAGGACCTATGAGCTGGGATGGATTGGATAAAAGAGGCAATTTAGGCGAAGCTCATCAAAACGATTATGATAAAAATGTTATGCCTTTAACTAATACAGATAAAGGCACTACCATTTATTCAACTTTCCGTGAGGATCTAAGTACAACAGCGCTCGGAAATTATTCCGATAAAATTGTTATTAATCATGTGTACCCTAAGCCGGGTTATGCAGATGAGATGGAGGATGCACTAAAGAAACTTAAAAAAGCATGGGAAGCAGGGGGCCAAACTATGGCTGTGTATGAGGCCAGCGCTTCCGGCGCACCGCAATACATTATTGTTAACCGTTATAAGCAGGGATTAAAAGAAAGAGAAACAGGTTTTCGCAAGCCAATGAAAGAGCGCTATAATGCTGCTAATGGCGATGGAAGCTGGACTGCTTATCAGCAAAGTCTTAAAAACATGATCGATCATTCATGGTCGGAAATGCTTTTTTTTCATCCTGAGCTAAGCTCAAAATAATTTGTTTTTATAACATGTAAATCTCTATCAACAAAAATATTTGATTTGCCTGAACGGAATTACAATCCAGTGCTTAAGTTAAAACGGTCCTTGTAAATTATTATAGGTTAACCCAAAGGTAAACCTGTTAAGCAGTGTGGAGATAGCCAGCTTTTTTACAATCACTTTCCAGTAGTCTTTCTTTTTAAATTCTTTTAATTCACCGGCAGAAACCGTTATTGCAGCGAGGGTACATCCCCTGTCGATAAATCGGGTAAGATGGAAGGCATCAGTAAAGCCAACAAAAATGCTTTTGCTTCCAAAGAAGGCAGCTCTTTCATCTCCGGCATCAAAATCTTTATATTTATTTTTCCATGACCTGGCATAATCCCAGAATTGATTGCCGCGACCAAGTTCATGATGAATGATAGCCTGGTTAACTCCGTCTGCTGCGCCTGATACAGTCATAAATGAATATATAAGAATATCATTACGGCTTATAGCAGTCCACTTTTTTTGCGCTGTGGCAGCGTTGGTGATAAAAAGAAATAATACAAGTAATCTCATTTCATAAATATTTACCATAAACGTTTTACATTTCATATTATTTCAACATTATGTAAAATGCATCGAGTCAAAACATTTTATTCCGGCATTAGCGGCGTGGCGCTTCCTGTGCCTAAATCGCAATACCCTCCGGAGTTTCATGGCAAGAGCAGGCTGCATTATTATGCTTCTATATTTAACAGTGTTGAAGTAAACAGTATTTTTTATAAACTACCCAGGAGTTCTACTGTAGCTAACTGGGCAGAAAGTGTTCCCGATGATTTCCGGTTTACGTTTAAAGTTTCCAAAACAATAACACATGTAAAACGTTTGGATTTTGCAGTAAAGGATGTTGATGATTTTATTAAAACTGTTGACAATATAGGTAATAAAAAAGGATGTTTGCTGACGCAGTTTCCGCCATCATTAAAAATTGAAAAGCTTGACCGGTTGCAAAAACTTTTAGAAGCGCTTGGCGAAACAACGCATAACAATGAATGGAGAATAGCAATGGAATTCAGGAATTCATCCTGGTACGAACGTGAAGTGTATGAGCTACTAGAAGAGTTTAATGTGAGTATGGTTATTCATGATATACCTACATCTGCCACACCATTAAACGAAGTGGTAGGCAACTTTATTTATTTACGTTTTCACGGCCCTGAGCCAAGATATCGGGGAAGTTACAGCAATGAATTTTTACAGCAATATGCTGAATATATTATGCAATGGATGAAAGCAGGTAAAACTGTTTACACCTATTTTAATAATACCATGGGCGCCGCCGTTAGCAACCTGCAAACGTTGAATAGTTATGTGCAGCTATAGATAGTTCTCTGTAATAAATCTTTAAAGGAAACGCTGTTACCTTTGTTGGTAACAGCACTAATAAAGGTGTGCAGCTATATACATCAGTGGCTTTTACCTTTTAATTTTGTAGCAAAAATCAGCTGCATATTTCCGGTTGGTAAAAAATATTCTTTAGAAGAAACAGCACTGCCTGCATACAAAGCATTGCCTATAACGTTTGCACTTATGCTCCATGTGCCGGAATTATAACCAACAGCACCTTTAAAAATACCTCCGGGTAGAACACTAACTTTTTTTTGAGTAGCTCCCGCTTTTTCTTCAGATGAAAAATTAAGATCAAGAATGCCAATAAGTGATCCTGTAATAAAATAATTTTTATATAGTATTAAAGTATAGGCATAACCAATGCCGGGTCCTACGCTAAAAAAACTCACCTTATTAATACCTGCCTGCTCAAAGAGACTGTTCACTCTGGGTGGCACCAGTGCGCTATCGCCTTTAGCGCTTCCATAATAGATCTCACCTCCGTACAGCAATGATCCTGCAGACCTCGTCTGCAATTCATTTTGAATAACTGCTGCTTTATAAGAAAATTTATTGGCATTGGAAACCCTGAATACAGAAAAGCCTGCAATGCTTCGCTTAACATCGGGTCGTTGATAATAATTAGCAAGGTGCAATCCGTTATCATCCTTTGGATCGAGGTAATATCCCGTAACAAATGTGCCTAAAAGATCTATAGCCCATTTGTGGGGGTAGAGGTGTATCTGCAGGTCCAGCCCCTTTGTAGCTCCCTGCCCCTTATCCTTATTCAGAAATTTGAAACCGTAAGAGAGGTTTGCTGAAAAACTATTATAAGTAGCTCCAACACCCAGGTTTAATTTAGAATTTGTTTTATAGTTAAGGTCCTGGCTCTGCCTGGAAGAAATGGTAAAGGGAGCAAACTTTTGAGAGAAGAATAATCTTACCATTAAATTTTTAGGATAAGTAATGATATAGCCATTATCCTCAGCAGCTTTTTTTTGTGCACTACAGTAACGTGGAAGTAATACTGTAATAAAACTTACTATAAAAAGTAAGAAAAAAAATAGTTTATCTACTTTCATTTTAAGCAGTGTTGGTAATTAAGTTTAGAGTCTACTAAGAGTTTGACTTAATCAAGATACATAAATTATTTCAAGGGTGGAAGTGGCGTTTCAGATAAAAAAATAAAAGATAGAAGTAATTGTTTGTTTAAATCGCACTACGAAGTCCGAACGAAAAATTAATCCACTGTCCACACGCACTGCGATAGTTATTCAAACAATAATGTCACCCTTAAGGATGGCATTATAAAACCTGTTATCTCTATTAATATTTCTGCACTACCCGGTACACAAACCTTTTAACTTCTCCCACAACTCCTGCCTCAGCTCTTTTTTGTTTTATAAGATCTGACTTCCAGTAGGCATTTGCTTTGGCAGTATCATTTATCGCTACCACTAATGTTACTTTATGGTTGTCATCTACATCATAGCCATAAGCCCTGTCGGTTAAACCATTATCTGTTCTTACCTGCCTGTTGCTTTCAAATGATTTTTTCCATGCATCCCAGTCTTTTACGGTAAACATGGTCATACTCCTGAGGTCTGACATATTTTTCGACCTATCCTGGTACACTACCGTATTTAATGAAATGGATGGGGCACCTACTACGCCGCCTTTCTGCATTGCTGCTTTAAGGCTGGGGTCTTTGGCAAATGCTTTTGCTTTAGCTGCATCATCTGCTTTAGTGGCTACCAGTACCATATTGCTGTCATCCACACCACGGCCTATTATATAATTATGTATTCCACTGGCCAGCTTCATAGAGTCATGTGCGTCATAAGACATCTTCCATTTTGAAAAATCCGCCACCTTATGCCTTACGATCAGTATCGTTTGGGGCGTGGTGACAACGTCAGATGTAGCAGATGAATCAGTTTTGGCGACAGTTGCAGTAGTGTCAGTGCTGGTTGTCCCGGTTTTTTCTTCATTGCCGCCGCAGGAAGAAAAAAGAAAAACAAACGCAATACCCATGGTTGATAAAAATTTTAATTGCTTCACGGTTTAAAGTTTTAAAAATGATTAAATAAATTTTACAGGAAAACGGAGAGCGATCAAAGGGCGGTATCAATAATAAATGTAGAGTATTTATTTGTAGTAAAAATAAAATATTCATTCCCCTGCCTTGCCTGGTTCGTTTGCGTCAACAACTTGGCAGACGGTTAATATTATTTATAGCTAATCTTTAATAATATTATATGCCTTGGCAAGAGCGATCAGCTCCATAAAATTTTTGGTACCCAGCTTATTATGTATC
Source organism: Chitinophagales bacterium (assembly GCA_043749085.1). Taxonomy (GTDB): domain Bacteria; phylum Bacteroidota; class Bacteroidia; order Chitinophagales; family Chitinophagaceae; genus Ginsengibacter. The sequence continues at coordinate 1,289 of JAYVEA010000097.1, read as the reverse complement.
CTTACTTTATAAGTACTGATAGTGGAGGCTGCCAGCCCTGACTGCCTGTATATTTCTTTTACCTTTTCGCCGTGCAGCATGTGCTGCATAATTTCAAATTCCCTGGGAGAAAGACTTTCAAATGGATTAACCCCGTGGGTTATGGCGCCGGTTTCTTCAATATGTGATCTATAAATGTTGCCGGCCACCGCGGTATGTATGGCCTTAATAATTTCATCCTGTGATGATGTTTTTGTTAAGTATCCTTTTACACCAAGCTGCAGGTATATTTTTTCAAAAGGAACAGGTGGGTTCATACTAAATATTAATATCCGTGAGTCCGTCTTCTGCGAAAAGATCCTGTTGATAAGCTCCATACAATTAAGACCCGGCATATTTATATCCAGTATCAGCAGGTCATATTCATTCTGCTGTATCTTATCTAAAACCAAATCACCATTCATCGTTTCTTCAACAACAGAACCGGGAATATTATTTTGAATTATGGTTTTTAGTGCTGCCCGTATTATAGCATGATCATCAGCCAGTAAGATCTTTATCATATCAAAAACATTAATTTCTATCACAATAACTAATGTCTTTGGGGATGAATTTTATCTAAGGAAAAAAGGAAGCCGAAAAATGCAATTTTATTTTCTTAATTAAAAGGATAAATTACCAGCGTGATTGTACGAAGGCAAAGAGGGAATTATACGATTGTACTTATGTTTGCCGGGATGCTGATTTCCGGGCACAACATTATTTACCTGTAATTTGCAGCTACTTTATTTTTCCGCCATTTCAATCCAAACCGGTGCATGATCACTCGTCTTTTCCCATCCACGCACCTCAAGGTTAACACCGGCAGCAAGGAGGCGTTTACTGATCTGGGGACTTAGCAAAAAATGATCGATGCGCAAACCTGCATTGCGTTCATAAGCATTACGGAAATAATCAAAGAATGTATAGATGGTTTCATCGGGATGCAGTTTTCGTATCGCATCGGTCCAGCCCTGCTCAACCAATGTTTTAAATGCGGAGCGTACTTCCGGCCTGAACAAAGCATCCTTTACCCAGCGCTCAGGTTTGTAAACATCCTTTTCAGTGGGCATCACATTATAATCTCCGCATATCACCACGGGTTTTTTGGATGCTATTAGCTCTGCTGCATGTGCAGCTAATCTTTCAAACCAACGCAGCTTATAATCGAATTTAGGCCCGGGAGCAGGATTACCATTTGGCAGGTAGAGGCAGCCTACAATTATGCCATGTATCTCTGCTTCGATATAACGGCTGTGTTCATCATCAGG
>JAYVEA010000096.1:0-5094 GCA_043749085.1 Chitinophagales bacterium | reverse complement strand
GTCGCCCGATGGTCCGCCACGTTCACCCATATTACCCTTTCCGCTCATGCTAAGTTGCATCCCATCCTGTACTCCTGCAGGTATATCAAGGGTTACCGTTTCCTCGCCATACACTCTTCCCTCGCCTTTGCATGCAGTGCATTTATTGGTTATGGTATTTCCTTCGCCATTGCATGCTGGGCAGGTTGTAACGGTTTGCATCTGGCCTAAGAAAGTATTTTGCACTCTTCTTACCTGTCCATTACCTCCGCATGTTCCGCATGTTTGTACGCTGTTTTTATCTTTTGCACCGGAGCCATTACAGGTGCTGCACAAAACATATTTCTTTACTTTTACTGTTTTGGTTGTGCCTTTTGCTATCTCCTCAAAATTTACTTTTATTTTTATTCTAAGATTGCTGCCTCTGGTACCTTTACTTTTTCCGCTGCGGCTTCTTCCTCCACCGCCAAAAAAATTACCGAACATATCATCGCCAAAAATATCTCCAAACTGGCTGAATATATCTTCAGTATTCATGCCGCTAAAGCCACCACCACGCCCCGGGCCAAAAGCATTATGTCCAAACCTGTCGTATTGAGATCTTTTATCCTGGTCGCTTAGTATTTCATAAGCTTCGGCGGCTTCCTTAAATTTTTCTTCTGCTGGTTTATCGCCGGGATTTCTGTCAGGATGAAATTGCATGGCAACTTTTCTATAAGCTTTTTTTATTTCATCCGCTGATGCGTTTTTGCTTACGCCTAATATTTCGTAAAAATCTTTTTTTGCCATACCTGTTTACTGTCAGTTTTATTTTTAGTTCCGGATGATTTTGAATGCAGTTTTCTTTTTTGGTGGTTACTATTTTCCCACTATTACTTTTGCAAAGCGGATAAGTTTATCGTTTAAATAATATCCTTTTACGATCTCATCTATCACCTTACCTTTTTTATTTTCATCTTCAACAGGCACTTCGGCTATTGCTTCGTGTTGATGAACGTCAAAATCTGTATCAATACTATTCATTGGTTTTAATCCCTTGGATTGTAATGAAGTTCTGAGCTTATTAAAAACCAGTTGAACACCCACTTTTATCTGTTCAGTATCTTCGGTATTCATTTGTTTTTCGGCCCTGTCACAATCATCCAATACATCCAGCATTGAAGTGATAACATCCCTTCCTGCGGTTTGTATCAACTCCATCCTTTCTTTTGCATTTCGTCTTTTAAAGTTGTCAAATTCGGCAACAAGTCGCAGATATTTATCTTTCTGTATCTCAAGCTCATTCTTAAGTTTTGTTGATTCATCTTCTTCGGGCATCGAAGTTTCCACTTCAGGATTACCATTAATTTCGTTTACCGAAGTTTCGCTTTGAATTTTAATCTCTTCTGATGAATTATCATGTGTTTTTTTCTTTGTTTCCATATTGTAAAAATTGGCTGCAAAGGTAGGTTAGTCAAACATTTTGCCAATAAGAAATATTAGACAAATTGACACAAGAAGAATAAGTGGGAAATGAGATTATTTTACAACCTGGAATTTGCCGGAATCTATTATGTTCCCGCTACGGTCACGAAGCTGGTAAATGTAAACTCCCCTGTAAAAATCAGTAAGCGGAATATTTATCTTTGGGGTAACCGTTTTTAGATCAAGAACTTTTTTACCTATAAAATTATAAACCTGGAAAGAGAAGTATTTATCGTAACCTTTTTGAAATTCGAAATTAATTACGCTTACCGCAGGATTGGGATAAAAGCGCATAAATTTTATTGCATCTGAAGAGACAGCTATCGTTTTACTCTGAGCGAAGCTGCCCAAACTAAATAAAACAGTAAAAATAAATATGTAAAAAATTTTCTTCAATACCGTAAAATTAGATTTTTTATTTAAAAAAAGCAACTTTTAGGCAATATAGAACCTCAGTCATATGCCAATATTATGAATTTCTTTAAAAGAACGCTTAAAGATGGGATTAATTGCATTGTGATAAAGCTTTTTTTATGGCTTCAAAATCCGGTATTCCGGAAGCGTTATCAAGTACTTCCGCATAACGTATTATACCTTTCTTATCAATTACAAAAGCACTTCGTTTACTTACACCCTTCATATCAAATCCAAATAGTGGATATAAAGAGTCATACATTTCAGAAACATCTTTATTAAAATCGCTCAGCAGTTGAAAATTTAAATGCTGGTCTTCTTTATATTTTGCCAGGGTATAAAGCGAATCAACGGAAATGGCAAGTACTTCTGCGTTGCTGTTATTATATTGGCTGATGTTATCTCTTACTCCGCACAATTCTTTTGTACAGGTTCCTGTAAAAGCTAATGGAAAGAAAAGTAACAAAACATTCTTTCCTTTGTAATCAACTAGTGAAACTTTAGTTTTTTCTGAATTATATAAACTAAACTCTGGCGCTTTTGATCCTGTTTCAATTTTCATTGCATAAATTTTTGCAAAGATAGCTGCGGTAGATACTGAGCCAGCATACTTTATTTTATTTTTGGCCGTTTATTTTTATAATATTATGCGGAACTGTATATTAATCCTGTTTATTTTTTTACTCCCTGTAATTTTTTCTTCCTGCAATAATCCTATGGATAAAACGTACAGTTCACAATCTTACGTGAATGATATTGAAGCAATAAAAGAAAGCAATAAAACAAGTTATGAGGATATTGAATTACTGACAGGGTACATAGCTCTTTCTAAAATTGCAGGAAATGATCTGCAGGGAAAAACTTATGAGGAAATTCTGGATAAAATAAAGAAAGTAAGAAACGTTAACGCAGATCAAAGTGAAAAGCTAAAAATGGAAAAGGAGGCAATGAGAGAACGAATGAGTGGTTATGTATCAGTTATTTTATCTGATAAGACATTCTCAAAAATAAACAACAAAGATTGTTTTATTTACAATGTTACTTTCAGCAATACTTCAACTAAAAATATAAAGATGATAGTAGGAAGCATAAGCCTGAATGATCTTTTAGACAGGGAAATAAAAAACATACAGATAGTGTTAGATGAAAAGTTCAGAGCTAATTCAACTATAAAAAAAACATATATAGTTGAGTACGATCATGACAATGAAAATGATAAACGCATACAATCAAAGGACCTCGTTGATCTTCGGGTTGTATGGAATCCTCTAAAAATTATTTTTGAAGATGGAACAATTGCTGATTAACCTACCAAACCTCATAAGCCAATGCTTCTTTATCTTTCTTAGTCCGCTTTTGTTTATTACTTAGCAGTACAAATGCAGTTGCAGCAACTGCTATCACAGCCAGGGATTTTATTATCATAGATCTTTTATTTATATTATTTTTAGGAACGTATATAAACCCGGTTGCGTCTGCAACAGCAGGTTCATCAACATATCTTCCTGAAGATGGAACTGCGAGTTCATAAAAACGTTCCGATAATTTATGAAGCAATCTTCTCACTTCTTTACCCTGCATAGGCTTTCCATGTCCTGTTGCTACAACTTCAGGTTCCAGTTTCATTAATTCTTTTACTGACTGACGGGCTTGTGCCCAGTCATAGGTAAAATATTTTGGAGGCCCGCAAACTTTTTTAATCTGAAACATAACAGAAAATGCAGATTGTTGATCTGTTGTTACCAAAGCATCACCGGCAATTAATACACCATCGCTTTCTCTGTATAAACTTATATGGCCTGGTGCATGACCCGGAGTGTGGAGATATTTCCATTCAGGTAACCCGGGTACACCATTATTTTCCGGTAATACGTTTATGTGATTCCATACATTTATCGGATCGTTAGGATAGGTCCATGACATCCACGACATTAAGCCACCCCCAACAGAAGGATCGGGTGGAGGATATGAAGATTTGCCTGTGAGATAAGGTATTTCAAGGTAATGTGCATATATCGGTACATTCCATTCTTCTGCCAGTTTTTGTAATGAGCCTACATGATCAAAATGCCCATGCGTAAGAATAATTGCTGATGGTTTTGAATCTCCAAAAAGCTGCAGCGCCATTTTTTTTATTTTTGGCGCCGACCATTTAAGCCCTGCATCTACTAATACCCAATTGCCATCAAAAGGATTTAGGATCATATAAATATTTACGAAAACATCTTTCATCCCCCAAACACCGGGTGCAACTGTAAAAAAATTGGTGGTAGTTTTTTTATGAAAATTTATATCAGCGTTCATATTGAATAGTTGAGATGGGTAAGAAAAATGATAAATGATACTCAATAAACAATATAAAATCATGCCATAACATGTGTATTGGCGTTAAACTTGCTGACATAAAAACATCAGGAAATAATTGTATGGTTAAATGGTTTATTGGATGTTCCGGATTTCATTACAAACACTGGAAGGGGATTTTTTATCCCGAAAAACTTGCCCAAAATAAATGGTTCGATTTTTATTGCAGGCACTTTAATACGCTTGAATTAAATGTTACATTTTATCGTTTTCCACAATTATCTTTTTTACAAAACTGGTATAAAAAAAGTACAGCAAGCTTTCGCTTTGCAGTAAAAGCGCCAAGAGCAATAACTCATTACAAAAAATTTAATGATACTGAAAGATTAATATCTGATTTTTACAGTACTATTGAAGAAGGGTTGAAAGAAAAGTTAGGCACAGTTCTTTTTCAAATGCCGCCCAGGCTTAATTATACCGAAGAAAAGCTGGAGAAAATTATTAATAGCCTTGATACTTCTTTTAATAATGTGCTTGAGTTCAGGCATGTGAGCTGGTGGAATGCAGAAGTATACAGAGAGCTTGCAAAAAATAAAATAAGTTTTTGCGGTATGAGCCATCCTGAATTACCTGACGATATCATACAAAATACTTCTGTTGTATATTACAGGATGCATGGGGTTCCAAATTTGTATCAGTCACCTTATAAAATTTCAACACTTAAAAAAATAATAAATGAAATTAAAAATTCGGAGAAAACTAAAAAGGCTTTCATCTATTTTAATAATGATATTGACGTATCGGCAGTAAAGAATGCAAAGGAAATGATAGAATTGGTGAGTAGTGAATAGTGAGTACCTTAATCATTTATTGATTAAATATATTAACCGGTAAAATAAACTCCCACCTGTTTGTTCCTGTACCACCAAAGAG
>JAYVEA010000095.1:0-5129 GCA_043749085.1 Chitinophagales bacterium | reverse complement strand
ATTTAATAGAATAAAACTGATGGATATTGTAATGGGAATTTGTATAATGATACTTAATGCACTACGCCAGTTAAAAAGAAACAGGATAACAATTATACAAACGATAGTAATTTCTTCTATAAGTTTTGTTTTTATTGTTTCTATTGAAGCCTCTATCAGGCTGCTTCTGTCATAAGCAATTTTAAATGATACACCCTGAGGCAATCCCTTTTGTATATCAGCCATTTTTTGTTTAACTGCGGTTATAACTTTATCAGCATTTTGCCCATAGCGCATTACTACTATTCCTCCAACCACTTCACCTTCGCCGTTATTATCGAAAATGCCTAAACGCAGATCACCTCCCATCTGCACCGTTCCTACATCTTTTACTCTAACAGGTATGCCGTTATTATTTCCAATTGAAATGTTCTCAACATCTTCAATATTTTTAAGATAACCAAGCCCCCGAATGATGTAAGCCATATCACTCATTTCAAATTTTCTTCCTCCAACATCATTGTTATTTGCTTTTACCTGCTTCATTACATCCATTAAAGAGATATTATAGTATTGAAGTTTAATAGGATCAATAACCAGTTGGTATTGCTTTTCAAAACCTCCGAAGGAAGCCACTTCTGCCACACCGGGAACTGTTTGCAATCCAAACTTTATATACCAGTCCTGCAATGCCCGTTGCTCTCCCAAATCAATTTGCTTTGCATCCAGGGTGTACCAGAAAACATGTCCAACGCCTGTTCCATCAGGTCCAAGAGAAGGAGTAACATCCTGCGGCAATAAGCGTTGGGCAAAACTTAATCTTTCCAAAACTCTTGTTCTTGCCCAATAAATATCTGCATCATCATCAAAAACTATATACACGAAACTCATCCCAAACATTGAAGTGCCACGAATATTTTTGACTTTAGGGATTCCTTGCAAGTTGCTCACCAAAGGATAGGTGATCTGATCTTCCATCAACTGTGGACTTCTTCCCATCCATTCAGTAAAAACAATTACCTGGTTCTCTGATAAGTCAGGTATTGCATCAATAGGATTTTTTTGAATGGAGAAAATTCCCCAAACAAATAATGCTGCTGCAAAAGTTAAAACGATGTATCTGTTGCGTAAAGAAAGTTCTATTATTTTTTGAACCATTGGTTTTTAGGTTTTACAATTTTACATTTCTTAACCTCAATGAATTTCCAATAACAGAAACAGAACTGACACTCATCGCTGCTGCTGCGATCATTGGTGATAATAAAATTTCAAAAAAGGGATATAAAATTCCTGCTGCAACAGGTACTCCAATAACATTGTATATAAAAGCAAAAAATAAATTCTGCTTAATATTTTTCATTACAGCCTTACTTAATTTTTCTGCTTTTACAATGCCCTGCAAATCTCCTTTTACTAATGTGATCTCAGCGCTTTCTATTGCCACATCTGTTCCTGTTCCCATTCCTATGCCTACATCGGCCTGTGCCAATGCGGGAGCATCATTAATACCATCACCGGCCATTGCTACTTTTTTTCCTTGTGCCTGTAAGTGTTTTATTTCATTCAATTTATCTTCCGGTAAATATTCTGCTTTATAACCTGATAAATTTAATTCATTGGCAACTGCTTTTGCTGTGCTGTTATTATCCCCGGTAAGCATGATCACTTTAATATTATGTTTCAGCAGCGTTTTTATAGCAGCTTTGCTGGTGCTTTTAATTTTATCAGTTATAGTAATGTAACCTGCTGCTGTACCATTAATAGAAATATAGGACACTGTCTTGCCTGATGCCTGTTCTTCATTTACATTAGTAGCAAGAGTTTCAGGAATAGGTGTATTTATTTCCTCCATTAATTTCTTATTACCCAAAGCAATTTTTTTATCATCAACCATTCCGGTAACACCTTTGCCTGCTATTGCTTTAAAATCCTTCACATCAGAAAAAGATATTTTCTTTGCAGTACCATACTTTACTACTGCCTCTGCTAAAGGATGTTCACTCTGTTTATTGAGTGAACTTATTTTTTGCAACAGATCATCTTCATTGAAACCTTCTGCTGCAACTACTTTTTCTACTGAAGGTTTCCCTTCAGTAATTGTTCCGGTTTTATCAATGATGAGCGTATCAATCTTATTCATCTTTTCCAATGCCTCTGCATTTTTTATTAATATACCAGATTGTGCTCCTTGGCCTACACCAACCATTATAGACATCGGAGTAGCCAGGCCCAAAGCACATGGGCAGGCAATGATCAATACAGCAATTGCGTTTACAAAGGCATATACATACTTAGGTTCGGGTCCAAACATTGCCCATGCAATAAATGTGAGGACGGAAACAATAACAACAATGGGAACAAAGTATTTTGAAATTTTATCTGCCAATTTTTGAATCGGTGCCCGTGAACGGCTTGCATCATTAACCATTTGAATAATGTGAGAAAGCAATGTTTCTGAACCCACCTTTTCAGCTTCCATTACAAAGGAAGAGGTAGTATTGATAGTACCTGATGTTACTTTATCATCTTCTTTTTTATCAACAGGAACAGGCTCGCCGGTTATCATAGCTTCATCAATGCTTGCAATACCCTGAACTAATTTTCCATCAACAGGAATTTTTTCACCCGGTTTGATCCGCAGCCGGTCACCTCTTTTTATTTCATCTATTGGGATAATTTTTTCTTCGCCATTAAAAATAAGTGTAGCTTCTGACGGCACTAACTTCAACAATGCTTTTATTGCTCCGCTTGTTCTGCTGTGAGCCTTTGCCTCTAAAAGCTGACCTAATAAAACTAAAGTAAGGATAACAGTGGTTGCTTCAAAATAAACAAATACAGAACCGTTTTCAGTTCTAAATTGAGCGGGAAAAATATCGGGTAACAGCAATGCTATTAAACTAAAGACAAACGCTACACCTGTACCAATACCAATAAGCGTAAACATGTTCAAATTCCATGTGATGATTGATTTCCATGCCCGTTGAAAGAACATCCAGCCGCTATAGAATATAACGGGAACTGACAATGCAAGCTGAATCCAGTTCCATTTATTTTGATTCATTATTTTTAAAAGAGGATTGTTATGAAGCATATCTGACATTGCAATAATTAAAATCGGAATTGTAAAGAATACAGAGACCTTGAACTTTTTTAAAAGTTCTTTATAAAGTTTATCTTCTTCTTCCACTGCAGGCTGCATGGGAACTAAATCCATTCCGCAAATAGGACATGACCCGGGAGCATCTCTTATTATTTCCGGGTGCATAGGGCAGGTATATTGCCCACTGGTGTTGGTAGAATGATTTTTAACAGCTTTCTTCGTTTCCGGAAGCGAAGGAACCTTCACTAAATTCATTCCACATACAGGACAATTGCCGGGCTTATCATAAACTTTATCACCTTCACAATGCATCGGACAATAATATTTGTCTGTTGTTTTTACAGATAATTGCAAATGGTCTCTCATTTAATTATTTTTTAGGTTTAACATACGTTCCCTTTTTCATTATTTTCTATTGACTGTCAGTCATTTTTTGTTTCACAATGTCATTCCGCATTTAGGACATTATCTGGCTTATCACTTATTACCTTATTGTGCATTTTGCAGGTGTACATTTCATCAGTTAGCACTACTTGCTTTTTTCCTGATGTATCAGTTTGTGTTGTTGATGTATCAGTTTTTGTCTCTGAATTATGCAGGCAATAAATACTGTCGTTATAAATGAAAAACAGTATAACAATTGAAATATTTTTAATTCAAAATATTGAAAAGTAAATGGAAATAGATTTGAGACAATTAGAAATGTCTTTAGCCCGGCCCAAATACCAGGCTTCCATTAAGGAGAAAAATTAAATTCTATAAACGCAATTGGAAATATAAGCGGGAACACCCTTATGCAATGGGGGTGCATGAGTGCTGTTAGCAATTTTTGCCTGCTGAAAAGAAGAATGTATTATTTGAATGTAAGCAGGAAAGGAAAATAAATCATAAAAATGATTGACAGAAGTATTTAAAAAATCAGTTGCAAAATGATTATCCTTAACTTTATAATGTTGAAATTTTGTTTTGCAACAATCGCCTTTACTCCATTTTGCATTTTCAGTTTCCTGAAGTACAACAGAGACAGATTTTAATTTGCCACAACAATAAAACTGTTTTAAACTAAATCCAAAAGTAGACAGAGCGTAAATGTTAATCAGTAATATGATGGCAATTTTCTTCATGCTATGTTTACAAAAGTACTATTCTTTATAAGTTATGCAAAGTATTCCTTATAACTATTTTAAGATTGTCCATATATGTCTTTTATTGCTAAAAACAATATACCCAGTGAAGTTGATTTTACACAGAACTCAATAATTTCTTCAGCCGGTTTGCAAGAGAGTGATCTGTTTGATTTACCAGGCTGCTTATTTTGGTCTTTAAGGTTTTTTGAAATTCATATCTATTCATGCAACTGCTGCAGGATGCTAAATGTTTTTCCAGTTCGCTTTTGTGCTGATTTTTTAAATAGTCGTCGAGATAATCCATCAATCTTTTAATGGCTTCGTCGCAGTTAATATCTTTTGCTGATATTTCTTTTCCGTTATACTTCATGTTGATGAATTAAGTTTGGTTCCTCCTTTCCACATGTACATACATATGGCTGTTTTAAAGATGCTTTGTTACTTATACCCATCTCCAATGCAAGTTGCCAAAGCGATCTTTCCAATTGTTTTCTTGCTCTTGCAATCCTGCTTTTTACGGTGCCAACCGGGATCTCCATAATTTTTGAAATTTCCTGGTAAGAGAATTGTTCCATATCTGATAAAACCAACGCCTGTTTAAAAATGAGTGGCAATTCTTCTATTGCTGTTTGTATAGACAAGGCTGTTAGCTTCTGTAAAAAAAGTTTCTCAGGGTCTTCGCTTCCTGTTACTAATAATTTTTCAAAAAGAGAAAATGAATCGTCACCTGTTCCTATTATATTCACTTCTTCCATCTTGCTATGTTTTCTGTGGACTGATATAAACTGATTATAAAGAATTTTGTATAGCCAGGATTTTATTTTTGAATGATCTTTTAAACGTTGAAAATTTTCATATGCCTTCAATACTGTTTCTGAAACAAGGTCTTCAGCATTATGATCATTATGGCAAAGGCTTACAGC
>JAYVEA010000094.1:0-5130 GCA_043749085.1 Chitinophagales bacterium | reverse complement strand
CAGCGCATCAATTAAAATCCGGCGAATTAATGTTGCCATTGCGCATCATGCTGGTGGGGGGTAAGTTTGGTCCGGGTGTGTTTGATATTGCTTCGGTGATAGGCAAAGAAGAAACGGTGAAGAGGATTGAGCATACATTAAAAATTGTCTGAACCGGGATTTTTGGGATTACAGGATTAATGAGATAAAAAATCAATTTCTATTTTTCACTTTTGTTATAATTACCTGTCAAATGATAAGTTTACCGCTTTCCCATAATTCTCAACAATCCCATAAATCCCGGTTCAGACTATCCCTGTGCCTGTATTAGCTTCATTAATTCAGCCAGGTCATTCTTTCCATATTCTTCTATTATTTGCAAATCTTTTGCATCTAATTTTATTAAACCTGACGTATTATCTTTCACATGTTGCGGCGTTCGTATTCCCGGGATAACAGTTGAAACTTCGGGATAACTTAATATGTAGCTCATGGCAAGTTGTGTTTTATTTACCTGGTATTTATCACATAGTTTCCATACAGGTTCCAGCGCCTCTAAACTTTTTTCTATCACCTCATTGGTTAATCTTTTTTTGCGGTGATCATTTTCTGCAAAGGTTGTTTTTGCTTCATCAAACTTTCCCGTAAGCAATCCGAATTGTAAAGGCATCCGTGCAATAACGCCATAGCCCTTTGCTGCAGACTGTTTAATTAGCGGCAATGCTTTTTGATTAATTAAATTCAATACCAATTGAAACCCGTTTCCAATATTCTTTTCCAGTAAAAGTTCTGCTTCTGCCACAGGCTCAAAAGTTGGCAGCGATAATCCCCAGTATTTTATCTTTCCCTGCTTCTGCAATAAATTCAATGCTTCAATGCATTCATTATTTTCAAGATGATTTACTCTTGCTGTGTGCAGTTGATAATAGTCTATATAATCACGTTTCAATCTTTTTAAACTTTTTTCACAGGCTTCTACTAAATATTCTTTTGAATAATCAACAGTGAATTTATTATTTCTTGAAACATTTCCACCCTTGGTGGCGATGATCACCTGTTTATTTTTTCCTATCGTTTTTCCAAGTAAAGTTTCAGAATGACCCAGGCCATAAATATCAGCAGTATCAAAAAAATTTATTCCCGCATCCAGTGCTGCATGAATTGCTTTGACAGATTCATTGTCATTCGCATTGCCCCATCCAATCGCAGTTTCACCAATCATAGCTCCGCCGCCAATTGCCCATGCACCAAAACCAATTTCACTAACCAGCAGATCTGTCTTTCCAAATTTTCTATAATTCATAAAATAAAATTGTAGTGTACTTTTGAGCAAATGTCAGCTAAATGAATGATATAAAAAGTCCCCCTTCAGGGGGATTTAGGGGGCAGCGGCCCATAAGAGTTCTGGTTGCTAAAGTTGGCCTCGATGGCCATGACCGCGGTGCAAAAATTATTGCAACAGCCTTACGGAATGCAGGCATGGAAGTAATTTATACAGGGTTGCGACAAACGCCTGAAATGGTTGTAAATGCTGCCTTGCAGGAAGATGTTGATGCGATTGGTGTGAGCATTTTAAGTGGTGCACATAATACAGTCTTCCCAAAAATTCTTCAATTATTAAAAGAAAAAAAAATGGATGATGTATTATTAACCGGGGGTGGCATAATTCCTGATAGTGATATTAAAAGCCTGAATGAAATGGGAGTTGGAAAATTATTCCCTCCTGAAACAAGAACAACAGAAATTGCAGACTATATAAAAAAATGGGTAAAAGAAAACAGGAGCTTTTAAATTTTAATTTATGGGTAAGTCAATTAAAATATTTAAATCGTTTGAAGAGCAGGAACAATATCATAAAGAATTAATGTTTAAGACTACGCCGAATGAAAGATTTAAAAAGTTATATCGGATGCAGCAAATGACTAAAAAATTTCATCCTGTAAGTGATAAATCAAGAAAGCTAATTATTCATCACTCCAAAGAAGAAAAAGATACCTGGAATATCACACGCCTTGAAGAATTAAGAAACTTAAAAAAATAATTTCCAAACTATGTACTCCACACTCCTCACCAATTTAGAAAACGGCATCTTCACTATCACCATTAACCGTCCTGATAAAATGAATGCATTGAACCAGGAAGTGATGAATGATATTAAAAATGTAATGGATGAAGTTTATAAAAATGCAGAAATAAAATCTGTGATCATTACAGGTGCAGGAGATAAAGCATTTGTTGCCGGTGCAGATATATCTGAATTTTCAAATCTTTCACAGCAACAGGGAATGGCTCTTGCCAAAAAAGGACAGGATATTTTTTTTAAAATAGAGAATTGCCCAAAGCCTGTAATAGCGGCAGTAAATGGTTTTGCATTGGGTGGTGGTTGTGAACTGGCAATGGCCTGCCATATGCGGATAGCAAGTGAGAATGCAAAGTTCGGACAGCCGGAAGTGAACCTGGGATTTATACCGGGTTATGGCGGCACACAACGCTTAACAATGCTCGTAGGCAAAGGCAAAGCAATTGAATTATTATTGACAGGAGATATGATTGATGCTAACACAGCATTGCAATATGGTTTAGTGAATTATGTTACACCACCAGATCAACTTTTAAACAAAGCAAAAGAAATTTTAACCACCATAAATTCCAAAGCACCTGTTGCTGTTACAAAATGTTTAAACGCCGCCAATCATGCTTTCACAGGTATCAAAGGCTATGAACAGGAATTATTCGGGTTCAGCGAATGTTTTACTACAGAAGATGTGAAAGAAGGTACCAAAGCATTTTTGGAAAAGAGGAAACCAGTTTTTAAAGGAAAATAAAAAGCCCCCTAAATCCCCGGTGGGGGACTTTGTTAGTCTATTCATATTTAAAGTCCATTATTTTTAATTAGATAGATTTTTAATAACCATAATATCGAAATATTATAATAGTTTCAAATTATTACTACAAAAAATAAAGGACTTGAAATCTTTACAACCGGGCATTATGTGCGTATGCTGGTTCTCTCCGCCAACTGGCGGAGGAGTTAGAGGGTCCCGGATTTCCATATCCTAATCACCTTCACAAACCTCCCCATATAATATCCTTTCAAGGGAGAAACCGTTACACCATGTGCCTTACCTGAAGAAGAATGAATAAATTGTACCTCACCATTTACATTGGAAATAATAATACCCATATGTCCAACAAATCTTTCAGTGCTGTCAGTGCCGGTAAATAAAATTATGTCGCCACGCTTTGCATCCTGCACAGCAACTTCTCTTCCTACATTGGTAAAATCAATTGATGATCGCGGTACTTTAATTCCGAAATGGCTGAACACATAAGTGATAAATCCTGAACAATCAAAACCAATAGCCGGATCTGTAGATGCATACCTGTACGGAGTGCCCATGAGTGATTCCGCAAAAGCCACAACCGCTTCCGGATGAATATTTCCTGTTGCAATTTGTCCGGGTAAGGTATCTTTTATGGGTGGTGCATTAGGTATAATTAAAGTCGCAGTATCATTACCTAAAGGAGAGTCACTTCTTAATGTATCCTGTCTTAAGGAATCGGTTGCAGGCTGTTTATCAAAGCCTGGCAAAACACCATTGCAGCCTGCAATAACGAATGATAATATAACAGCAAAAAAAATCAGTAATCTCATTTTCATTATTTGCAATATATCTAAAATCAATCCAAGTCCCTCACCCTTGCCCTCTCCACAAGTGGAGAGGGAACAAAAGGAGCGCTGATCAACGTATCAATTCACATTCAACATTATATTTTAAAGATTTTTTTTGGTTCTTTTTTGGACAAACAACAAATTGTCTGAACCATGATTTATGGGATTAAAAGATTAACTTGATTATGGATTGTTGCGGTTCGTTAGGAGTATCGCATCAAGGTTCATATGTTGAGGCTACAGTAGTACTAAAGCTAAATCAGGGAACCATCCGACAAAAGGGATGTAATCTTTTGTCGGGGTCCTTTTTTTGGTTACTTTTTTTGGACAAGCAAAAAAAGTGACAAACAATTAGTGCTAAGCCCGATTAAGAAAAGAAGACTTGTAAATAAAAGTTATTAGCAAATTGCTTAAAGCAAAGAACTAGAAGCCTCACCCTCGGTCCCTCTCCTTTCGGAGAGGGAGGCCAAACAATAATTCTATATTGAACATTGCACTAACATATCATTACAATATTTTCAATCAACAAATAAACTTCGAACCGTCCTTCTCCTTTGGAGAAGGTGCCGAAGGCGGATGAGGAAAAAATGTCTGAACCATGATTTATAGGATTAAAAGATTAACATGATTAATTTACTTCGATTCGTTAGGAGTAACGCATCAAGGTTCTTATGTTCAGTTTACAGTAGCACAAAAGCTAAATCAGGGAACCATCCGACAAAAGGGATGTAATCTTTTGTCGGGGTCTTTTTTTGGTTCTTTTTTGGACAAGCAAAAAAGAACATATAAAGCAAATACCTTTGCAATCAATTAGAAAGTCACAAACCACCAACTACAAACTATAAACTTGCATATGAATACCGCATCGAAAAAGACACAATGGGTGAAGTCCAAGTCCCTTCAGAAGCCTACTACGGCGCCCAAACACAAAGAAGTATCGATAACTTCAAAATCGCCCAGGACATCAACCGCATGCCCAAAGAAATAATAAAAGCATTCGCCTACCTAAAAAAAGCAGCAGCCATCACAAACGAACAATCCGGAGTTCTACCCAAAGAAAAGTGCGACATGATCGGCAAAGTATGCGATGAAATATTAGAAGGCAAACTCGACGAATACTTCCCACTCGTAGTGTGGCAAACCGGGAGCGGAACACAAAGCAACATGAATGTAAACGAAGTGGTAGCCTACCGCGGACACGTACTCAACGGTGGCAAACTCTCAGACAAAGAAAAATTCCTTCACCCCAACGACGATGTAAATAAATCACAATCCAGCAACGACACCTTCCCCACAGCAATGCACATTGCTGCCTATAAAATATTACATGAGCTAACCATACCCGCCATAGAAAAATTAAAAGACACCCTCAAAGCAAAGAGCAACCAATTTATGCATGTGGTTAAAATAGGACGCACCCATTGCATGGACGCAACACCCCTCACCGTCGGGCAGGAATTCAGCGGCTACGTATCGCA
>JAYVEA010000093.1:0-5152 GCA_043749085.1 Chitinophagales bacterium | reverse complement strand
CTTTCCATTTTATTTCTGCCACGTCAGATAACCGTGCTGATTGAAAAAAACCTCCATGTTTTAATACAAATGCTTCCACTACATCAAACCCAATGTTGTGACGTGTATGAGCATATTCTGCTCCAATATTTCCAAGACCTATGATAAGAAATTTATACATGTTATCGGCGAAGATAATAATCTATACATTTGTTTCATGGTAAAGACATGGCCGCTCTATGCAAAAATTACTGCACTTATACTTTTGGTGTATCTCGTATTATATGGATTATATCTTGGGCAGGATATCCTGGCGCCCTTGGGTTTTGCTTTTCTTTTTGCCGTTTTATTACGCCCGCTTGAGAAAAAGTTTATTACATGGCGCATACCTAAAATTTTGGCGATAGTGCTAACACTTGTTATTGCTATTTTATTTTTTGCAGGACTGGTTGCTTTTTTATCAACACAAATAGCATCATTTGTAAAAGATATACCTGCTATTAAACACAACCTTAATGATCTGTGGAGCCAGTTTCAACATTGGCTATCTAATAAATTTAATTTATCAAGAACAGAACAAAATAAATTTATTCAGAAAGCTACTGCAGATACTATGGATAATATTGCGCCCGTAAGTACCCTCGGCATTGTTACTGCATCTATTGCAACAACAATTTTAATTCCTGTATACGTTTTTCTTTTTCTGTATTACCGCACTCTTTTATTACGTTTTATAATAGAATTATTTGAGCAGGAATATCACGAGGATGTTCGGGGTGTGATACAGGAAATAAGATATGTTGTGCAGCATTATATTACCGGGCTATTAACCGAAACCAGCATTGTAGGTATCCTTAATATTCTCGGTTTATTGCTTATCGGTGCACCTTATGCATTTCTCTTAGGCCTTATTGCTGCTATCTTAAATCTTATTCCCTACATAGGAGGGTTAGTTGCTGTTTTTCTTACCTCGCTTATCACTTTTACCAACACCGGATCCATAACCACAGCATTGTGGGCTATAATTGTGTTTATGATTGTTCAGTTAATTGACAATAATTTTTTGGTACCAAGAATAATTGCATCCAGGGTAAAATTAAATGCACTTATCTCTATAGTGGGAGTACTTATTGGTGGTGCCTTATGTGGCATAAGCGGTATGTTTTTAAGTATTCCTATAATTGCTATTTGTAAAGTAATATTCGATAAAATACAAGATTTGCAGCCATGGGGCAAGCTGTTGGGTGATGATATACCAACCACTACAGTTTTTAAACACGTTTTAAAAAGAAGACGTAAAGCTCACACCGAAACAAAGTGATAGTATAAAAAATTACAATGCAGGTAAAAGATCTTAGTGAAATACACGAGCAAATAACCAACATGTTCCCATGGCCCAAAACAAAAAATGATTGGGATCAATACAGGCTTAGAAAAGATCAGGTAAATTTTTTTAATGAGAATGGATATCTTGCCGGTATAAAAATGCTTAATGAAGATCAGCTGGAAGTTTTAAGGAAAGAATTGTTTGACATTGCAGATCCTGCTAGTGAAGGCAATAAACTTTTTTACGAATACAACAGTAACGAATCAACTGATCCCAAAACAATTTTATTTCACGCATTGGGTGCCTGGCGCATTACCCCAGGACTTCATGATGTGTTGTGGAATCCCGCTTTTTTAATGGCAGCAAGTCAATTATTAGGCGATAAGCCTGTTCGCTTTTGGCACGACCAGATATTTTATAAGCCTGCGAAAAAAGGCGGTGTTGTTGCATGGCATCAGGATTATAGCTACTGGACTAGAACCAAACCTGTAGCGCATATTACCTGCTGGTGTGCTTTGGATGATACTACTGTGGAAAATGGCTGTCTTCATTATATTCCCGGAAGTGATAAATGGGGATTAATGCCTAAGCCCGTGATTGCAGGAGAACTGGAAGGCATAAAAGATTTTTTAAATGATGAGCAAAAAGAAAAGTTTGCACATCCACAGGCGGCTCCTGTAAAAGCGGGTGAAGCTATTTTTCATCATTCACTTACATTGCATGGATCCGGAGAAAATAAAAGCGATCAGCCGAGGCGTGCATTTGTGATCAATGTTTTTGCCGATGGAGTAATTTCGGATTCTAATGAATCTTTATTGGAAGGAGTACCTGTTGTACCAAAAGGAAATAAAATGGAAGGGCAGTTCTTCCCATTATTATTTGATCCCCGCTTATAACATTAATATGTTGCATCCAAAACCAAAACTACAAATGGCATTCAAAAAATATTTTGAGTTACTATTTTGGATTGCTTCGATAATGTTTTTGGCTATAATGGAACCGGGCACCGATCCTCATTATTCTTTCTGTGTGTTTAAATTTCTCGGTATTAATTTTTGCCCGGGTTGCGGTCTTGGTCATTCCATTAATTATTTATTTCATGGCAACCTACAGGCATCTTTCTCATCACATCCTCTTGGCATATTTGCAGTTATCATTATTTTATCCAGGATATATAAGTTATTACAATTACATTTTTCAAAACCAAACTCTTATGCAGTACGACAGTAACAGTAGCTCCATCAATCCCATATTTTTAAAATACTTGTATGATGCAACTCCCGAAGAATTAATAACAATCAATTCACGCACAAAAGACTTCAGCGATGATGAGCTAACACATTTCTGCATGATATACCGCTCCAAAAGAAAAGATCCGCAGACAATCTTATTATTATGCCTGCTGGGCCTTATCTGTGTGTCGGGCATTCATCGGTTTGTGATAGGGCATATCGGGATGGGAATTCTATATTTTTTTACAGGAGGTTTATGTTTGATAGGAACAATAGTAGATGCCATAAATCATAAAGATCTCGCAATGGAATATAATGCTCAAATGATAACTGAAACGCTCTCAATGTTGAATATGATAAAGAGGTAAATTTTTGTAAAAGGAATAAGGAATTTTAAATAAGAAATAAGAAGTTATGAAGAATAAAAAAATTATTGATCTGAATTACTAACTATGAATCAGGAAATAAATAAATAGTTCAACTTTCTTATTCCTTATTACTTATTTTTTATTTCTCATTTCTTTATGGTTTTCTTTATATCTCCTTTATATTTTACCCGAAATTTGCCGATCAATTTATTACCAATGAAGAAACTTGTTCTCTTACTTTTTACATCATACTTCTTACCTCATACTTCCAACGCCCAACCCGACCGCTGGCAGCAACGCATAAAATATATAATGGATGTGAGTGTTGATGTAAATACTAACATTATTAAAGGCAAACAAACTATTACTTATACAAACAATTCTCCCGATACATTAAAGCGCATTTTCATCCATTTATTCTGGAATGCTTTTAAGCCCAACAGTATGATGGACGTTAGCAGCCGCAGTACAGAAAATCTTATTTTGGGAACAGATAAAGATGGTAAGCCTGTTAAAGATTTTGATAAGCGTTTTAAAAAACGTGTATCCGAACTTACCCCCGGCGAACAAGGCTGGTGCAATGTTTTAAGCTTTAATTATAATGGAAGATCACAAAAAACAAAACTGCATGAAACTATTTTAGAAGTAATTCTTGATAAACCAATACTACCAAAATCTTTATCCCTTTTTAATACAGAATTTGAATGCCAGGTACCAAAGCTTTCACGCCGCAGCGGAAGAGATAGCCAGGAGGGCATCCGTTACAGTATCGGCCAATGGTATCCAAAAATTTCAGAGTATGATTATGAAGGATGGCATGCTGATGATTATATAAGTCGTGAGTTTTATGGAGTGTGGGGCGACTTTGACGTAAACATTACCATTGATAAAAATTATAAATTAGGTGCAACAGGTGTACTGCAAAATGCATTAGCTATTGGATGGGGCTATGATAAAGAAGGTACGCCATTAAAGTTTGTAAAGAGAGATGTAAGAACCTGGAAATTTTCTGCAAAAAATGTTCATGATTTTGTATGGGCTGCTGATCCTGACTATAAACATTTTACGAGACAAACAACGAATGGACCTCTATTGCATTTTATTTATAAAAATGATCCGGCAACAGAAGCAAAATGCAAGGCGACCGCAGATTCTTGTGTAATGATATATCCATTCATGGCAAAAACATTCGGGGCTTATCCATACCCGGTATATTCATTTTTACAGGGCGGTGGTGGTGGAACAGAATATCCAATGGCCACCCTGGTAAAGGATTTTGGCTTTGAAACTGCAGTGCATGAATGGTGTCACAGCTGGTACCAGATGATGTTAGGTACAAACGAAAATTTATACGCATGGATGGATGAGGGCTTTGCAGATTATGCAGAAGCAAGAGTACTGGCATGGATTCGTAAAAAAGATTTTTTTGCAAGCGCATCTGAATATGACCGCTATTTTAATTTGGCAAGAAGCAGGTTTGACGAGCCCATGAGCACACATGCCAATTGGTTCAGCACCAACCTGGCTTATAATACAAACTCATATTATAAAGGCGCTGTATTTTTAAGACAGTTAGGTTATATAGCTGGTGAAGAGAATATGGATAAAATATTATTGGAATATTACAGGCAATGGCGATTTAAACATCCAAACCCAAATGATTTTATTCGTGTTGCTGAAAAAGTAAGCGGCATGCAATTGCAATGGTATAAAGAATATATGCTGAATACTTTAAAAACTGTAGACTATGGCATTGACAGTTTATGGGAAGAAAATGGTGTATCAAAAATAAGATTGAAAAGAGTTGGAGAAATGCCGATGCCCGTTGACCTTGAATTAAGATTTAAAGATGGAACCAAAGAGTTGCATTATATCCCTTTAAATTTAATGTTTGGAGAAAAGCCTGCAGAAAATATATCTTCCCGAACTGTTCATGAAGAATGGAGATGGACACATCCAACTTATGTTGTAGAATTTAAAAGAAAACTTACCGATTTAAAAGAAGCAGAAATAGACCCCACCCACAGGCTGGCAGATATTGAAAGAAGAAATAATTTACTTCGTTTAAATTGGTAATGGCTGAAATAAATATAAAAAGAGCAACCGAAGATGATGCATACCTGATATCATATCTTAGCAAAATAACTTTTGAAGAAACTTTCCGGGGTACATGCACAGATGAAGACATGCAAAGTTTTGTAGAGTATACTTTCTCTCCTGCTGCGGTTTTAAATGAATTGAAAGAT
>JAYVEA010000092.1:0-5212 GCA_043749085.1 Chitinophagales bacterium | reverse complement strand
CAGATCTCCTAATTTTTGATATGTACTACCTATGTACTTAAAAAGGCCACGGGTACGGGCCTCATCAAAATTGTTTACAAAATCATACTCTGCAAGTTTAAAATAAGCCAGGGCAGAATCGAATTTATTTGAATAATAATAAATATGGCCAACTGTTAAATAATAGTTTCCGATACCGGGATTAATTAAGCTTTCTTTCACCTCGGGTTCTTTTGCAAGATACTCTAATGCCTTATCACTGTTTTTTATAACTACCATGTAATAAAAAAGCATTCCCGATTTTGCCTGTAACAGGTATTTGTAAAAATGAAGTGAATCAGATAATGCAATCGTCTTTTCTAAATAAGATATTTCATCAGTGACTCTTGAAAGATCATAGTAATCTCTTATTTGGCCCTCTAAATAATATTTTTCTTTATCAAGCTTTAAGCTCTTTTTTAAAAAATCCTTAGCAATATCTTTATTGTTCAAATAAACAAAATACATCTCTGCAAAACAGTGATAAATATCGCACTGAAGAGGTATGGATTTTAGCTTTAAGGCAATATCAAAGGCATTATTAAAATTTCTAACTGCCGACACAGCTTCACCCCTTGCCACATAAGTATTTCCTAACTCAATATAAATTACAGCTTTAATAGAATCAGAAGTTATATTGGGAAAAAATTGAAGCGCCTGGGTAGCATCATATAACGCTTTATCGTTCTGTCCTCGTTTTCGCAAAATATTCGCCATCCTGATGTAACCCAATGCTATATAATTATATTGGTTTTGAGCCTTAGCATAATCAATTCCTTTTTGTAAAAAAGCTACTATTTTATCAAAGCTTTCGGCACTGGCATATCCGCTGATATTAGTAATGGCATCACTAAATAAAGCCAGTAAAATAAGATTACTATTATCAGATAATTCTGCTATCTGCAATTGATCGTGAAGTACACTATCTCCCTCATGATTTAATTGATATGTATAATACAGATTTGCAATTCTGCCTAATGCAACTACCTTATCTGAATCCGATAAAGTATTTTTGTATACAATACCAAGGCTATCTAATTGCCGCTTAAACTGGGCTGTACAAAAGTTTAGTGAATTGATAAAAAGCAGTAGTAATATAATTGGTAATTTTTTCATACCATAACCAGTCTCTCACCAAATATACAATTTTAAAAAATACTCATTACCTCATCACAGGCAATTCAATATGCGTAGGATATTGTGCAGAAAAATAAATTGTATGTGTTGCCTTAATAAAGTCACTTTCTTTCGCTTCAAAAATATTGGCTACATACTTTTGTGGATTACGATCAATAACGGGGAACCATGTACTTTGTATTTGAATCATTAACCTGTGGCCTTTTTTAAAAGCATGATTTATTTGGTGAAGATCGATCACAAACTCTTCAGGCTTATTGGGAATTAAAGGTTCGGGCTTTTCAAAGCTTTTTCTGAATCTTCCGCGGAACACTTCCATTGCAACAGGCAGTTGATATTGACTCATCAATAAATTTTTCTGATCAAAGTTGGGATATACATCAATAAGTTTAACGATCCAGTCAGCATCAGTACCTGTGGTGCCGGCAAAAACATGTGCGGTTATTTTTCCTGTTACGATCATATCTTCTGTTAATGAATCGCTGGTAAAGCTTATAACATCAGGCCGTGGATAAACAAATCTTTGATCTTCTACCTGCCATGGTTTCCACCGGCTGCCTGTTCCATAGGTTGCCTCAATAGGTTGTGTTCGGTAAGGAACAGGATGGGAAGGATCGCTTACATAGCTCACAGAACCTTTGCTGGCAGAAGGTTTGCTGAAGGAGCAGGTATTATTAGAACCGGCATACAAATTTTTTATCGTTGCTCCTTTTGGTGGCCATGTATTGTATGTTTTCCATTCATTATTACCAGTTTGAAAACAGGTAGCTTCATCAAACTTTCCATTACCTGTTCCTTTCAGCCAATAGTCAAACCATTTTTTAATAAATTGCTGGTACCAGGCAGCAGTATTGCTTTCAAAACTTATCTTACCCAAACTATCTCCTCTGTCTCCTCCCCACTGGCCATGATTCCATGGACCTAGAATTATATAATTGCGATTGAAACTATCTTTCTTCTCCAAGTGGCCATACATCAATTGCGGGCCATTAATATCTTCCTGATCAAAGTATCCTCCCACATGCATCATTGGAATTTGTGGATAGCGAACATAACTCAGCGGAGAATTTTTTTGCCAGAATGCATCATAGTTTGGGTGCTTTACAAAATTGTTCCACGTAGGAATTTTATTATGAAAATATTTTTCGTTCACATTTTTTAATAAGCCTAATTTTAAATACCAATCGTAATTATCAAATTGAGGAAAAGGAAAATCGGTGTCGGTAGTAGGTTCATGCTCAACTTCATAAGTATATTCCATTCCATAGCTAAGACGAAAGGCACCGTTATGATGAAAGTCATCACCTAAAAAAAGATCTCCCATACAAGCCTGTTCTGATGCAGCTTTTAGGGCAGGGTGCGGATCAACTGATCCAACGAGTGCAAGCCAACCTGGATAAGAAGTTCCTGTAATTCCTGCTTTTCCATTATTATTTGAAACATTTTTTATAAGCCAGTCTATTGCATCGTATGTATCTGTACTTTCATCAACAGCATCTTTTTGGGTAGCATGAATTAGTGGCTGATGTATCTCCATCTTGCCTTCGCTTTTATATTTGCCACGAATGTCTTGCCTCACAAAAATGTAGCCCTCTTTATACATGCTAGGAGTATTGGTTGCCGTAAGTGTAAGGGTATCATTAGGTAATTTAAAATCAGCGCCGTATGGAGTACGCTGAATAAGAATAGGAAGTGGTTTTCTTGCTTCAATTGGAGTGAGGATAACCGTAAATAATTTAACACCGTCCCTCATTGGGATCATTGCTGTTGTTTTTTTATACGCTGTTATATTATCTGGTTGAGCTGTAACGGTTTGTTGAAATAGTATTAGCAACAAAAAAATAAATATTTTTTTCATATAATGAAGATACATTGATGTAAAATAAAAACCATCCGGTTAAGGATGGTTTAAAAAATTATCTCAAAAAGAAATCAGAATTGTTCCAGCATACTAAAGAAAAAGTTTCCTTCAATCTTTGCATTCTCATCGCTATCGCTTCCATGCACTGCATTTTCGCCAACAGAAGCAGCATATAATTTACGGATAGTTCCTTCATCAGCATTTGCCGGATTAGTTGCGCCGATAAGTTTTCTAAAATCTTCAACAGCATTTTCTTTTTGCAGTATTGCAGCAGTAATAGGTCCTCTGCTCATAAATTCAACCAGCTCGCCATAAAAAGGCCGTTCCTTATGTATTGCATAAAATTCTCCTGCTTTCTCTTTTGAAAGATGTGTCATCTTCATTGCCACGATCCGGAATCCTGCTTTGTTTATTATTGCTAATATAGCGCCTGTATGTCCTTTCTCAGTAGCATCGGGCTTTATCATTGTAAATGTTCTGTTGGTCATTGTTTTATTTTTTGAGCCGCAAAGCTAATTAAATAGTGATTAAGTCATTTGTCAGTGAGGAAAAATTTCTCTTTTTATTGACTTAATGACTATTGACCAATGACTAATTTAACCTACTTTTGCAGCCTTTTATGAAGCCTGTTAGCGAAATATTTCCTTTACTTACTCAACCCAAAAACGTTGTAATCACTTTTCATCAAAAACCTGATGCAGATGCAATGGGTTCAGCACTGGGGTTATATCATTTTTTAAAACAGTTAGGCCATACAGTAACTGTAATTTCGCCAACTAACTGGGCAGGATTTTTAAGCTGGATGCCGGGTTGTAAAAAAGTATTGGATTATGAAATGCAAACAGCAAAGGCAACGGAAGCATTGAATAAAGCTGAATGGCTGTTTTGCCTGGATTTTAATACAATGGACAGAACCAAAAAAATGGCAGATACTTTAACTAATTTGTCCTGCGTAAAAATTTTAATAGATCATCATCAACAGCCGCAGGTTGAAGTATTTGATTATGGAATAAGTGATGTAACAAAAAGCTCTACAGCTGAAATGGTGTATGATATAATTAAAGCCTCGGGTAATGGTGATAAAATAAATGTAAATGTGGCTGAATGTTTATATGCAGGCATAATGACAGATACGGGTTCATTTCGTTTTACTTCCACATCGGCAAATGTGCATAGAATGGTGGCCGACCTAAAAGACAAAGGATTAGAACATAGTGAGATCCATGAAAATTTATTTGACAATTTTCTCGAAGGCAGGTTTCGTTTTTTTGGTCATGTATTACTTAATCGCATGGAAGTATTTTATGAATATAATACAGCACTGATCGCAATTCCCCAGGCCGATCTTATAAAATTTAATGTAAAAACAGGGGATACAGAAGGATTGGTTAATTTTCCATTAAGCATCCATGGAATAAAAATGGCCTGCATAATTATAGACAGGGGAGATGAGCGCAAAAGCTCTTTCCGCAGCAAAGGTGGGTTTGATGTAAATACTTTTGCAAGAAAATATTTTAATGGCGGTGGACATTTTAATGCTGCCGGCGGTAAAAATTCTGAACCGCTTGAAGAAGTAGTACGAAAATTTAAAGCAGCCATTAAAGAAAACAAAGAACAATTAAGTAGTTATCAATTTTAAAAACATAAACAATGAAGCAATTATTTTATTTAATTATCACAAGCCTTATTTTATTCTCTTGTACTCAGTCCGCTAAAAAATTTACAGATGGCACAGAATATAAGATAATAAGTGATGGTAAAGGCAGGCAGATCGTAAACGGCAACTTTATTGAAGTTCAGATATTAAAGAAGTACAAAGACAGTGTACTCTACGATTCAAGAGAGATCATGCCCCAATTCGGATTGTATGATACAGCGCAGTTTCCACCTTTATTTAAAGTAATATTTAAAAATATAAAAGTAGGTGACAGCGTGTTCACAAGTAGTCCTGTAGACACAATTTATAAAGCCGGTAACATGCCTCCATTTGAAAAAAAGGGGGGATATGAGATCACTACTTACAAATTTGTAAATGCATTTACCACAAAGGAACAAACTGACTCTGCTTATAATAAGTGGCTCCCAATTGCAAAAGCAAAGGCAGGTAAAAAAATGAATGAGCAGATCCAGAAAAGTCTTAAGGATAATGAGCCGCAAATAAAAGCCGATGATAAAATAATTACTGATTTTATAGCA
>JAYVEA010000091.1:0-15826 GCA_043749085.1 Chitinophagales bacterium | reverse complement strand
ATCTTTCAGACTTAGGAAAATTTACACTTAAAACGGTGTATAAACTTCTGCCGGTTGGGTCTCCATTAAAAACTACTGAAGGAATATTTTTTTTAAGTTCATCCATCATGTAATATTTGAGGCTTTTTATATTAGCGCTGTCGATTTCATAATTTGCGGTTGCAATTTCAAGAGCCTTTGCAAAACCAACAATGCCATATAGATTTTCAGTGCCTGCTCTCATGTTGCGTTCCTGTCCACCGCCATGTACAAATGGTTTTATTTTAATATTTTCATTCACATACAAAATGCCTACTCCTTTCGGTCCATGAAATTTATGAGCGGCGCCGGTTATAAAGTGCACAGGTGTGTTGCGAAGGTCAAATGGAAAATGCCCAACCGTTTGCACGGTATCGGAATGGAAAACCGCATTATGCTTTTTACAAAGTTCGCCAACAGCATGTATGTCTAAAATATTTCCAATCTCATTATTAGCATGCATTAAAGTAACCAAACATTTTTCTTTGCTGTTTGATAACAGGTGTTCAAGATCATCCAGATCGATATGTCCATTGGGTAAAAGCTTTACATAACGTACATCTGCTTCACCTGCTTTTTGTAAATTTTCTACAGTATGCAATGTTGCATGATGTTCGATAGGAGAGGAGATGATATTTTTACAGCCTAAATCTCTTACTGCTGCATTTATTGCAGTGTTACTGCTTTCGGTTCCGCCGCTTGTAAAAAATATTTCAGCAGGATGTGCATTTAAAATTTTAGCAACCGTTTTTCTTGCATTCTCAATTGCCATTCTTGTTTCCCTGCCATAAGAATAAATAGATGAAGGATTGCCAAATTTTTCAGTGAGATAAGGCATCATTGCATCCAGCACATGGGGATCAAGCGATGTGGTGGCGGCATTATCGAAATATATCCGGTTCATTGTTCATTGTTAATAGTTCATCGTACCTGGCCTTACTATGAGCCATGAACTATGAACCAGCTGTTACATTACTTCACTAATATCTTTCATCAGCTTTCTTGCAATATTTTGTGCAGTAGTTTCAAAATTGCTTTCCGAATAAATTCTTATGATAGGCTCGGTATTACTTGTTCGCAGGTGAACCCAATCATTATTAAATTCTATTTTTAATCCGTCTTCTGTATTAATAGGATTGTGTTTGTATTTCTCTTTTATCTTTTTAAAGATTTCTTTTACATCTACGTTCTTTTCTAAAGCAATTTTATTTTTTGAAATAAAATAATCAGGATAAGAACCTCTTAATTGCTTGATGCTTTTTTGTGAATGGGCAAGATGTGTAAGAAATAAACCTATCCCGATCAATGCATCCCGGCCATAATGGAAATCAGGAACAATTATGCCGCCATTTCCCTCACCGCCAATAACTGCATTTACGGCTTTCATTTTAGTTACAACATTTACTTCACCAACTGCTGAAGGAAAATATTTTCCGCTATGCTTTTCTGTAATATCCTTCAATGCTTTTGTAGAAGACATATTGCTTACCGTGTTCCCGTTTCTTTTGCTTAGAACATAATCTGCCACAGCCACCAAAGTATATTCTTCGCCAAACATACTTCCGTCTTCACACACAAAACAAACACGATCCACATCAGGATCTACAGCAATACCGAGATGAGCTTCATTCTTTTTTACTGCGGCACTTAAGCCTGATAAATGTTCCGGCAAAGGTTCGGGATTATGTGCAAATTGCCCGTTAACAACATCATTCAATGTAATTACTTCTTTTACTCCCAAAGCTTTTAATAATGCAGGAATAAAAGTGGCTCCTGTACTGTTTATGCCATCAATTACTATTTTAAATTTTGCTTTTTTTATGGCAGCAACATCTACCAGTTCGTAATTCACCACTGCATCAATATGCTTTTGCAGATAAGTATCATCACGTTTATAAGTACCTAATTTATCAATTGAAACAAAATTGAATTTCTCTTTCTCTGCTAATTGTAAAACAGATAAGCCTTCTTCCGCATTTATAAATTCACCCTGGTTATTTAACAGCTTTAGTGCATTCCATTCTTTAGGATTATGGCTTGCTGTAATGATAATACCACCGTCAGCGCCTTCATTTTTTACTGCAATTTCCACAGTAGGCGTTGTACTTAATCCCACATCAATTACATCAAAACCCAAAGAGAGTAAAGTACTGGCCACAAGGTTGTTAACCAGCTCCCCGCTGATACGTCCGTCTCTGCCGATAACAATTTTTTTATCTGCCTGTCCGGCAGGCAGGTTGTCACTCTTTTGAGCTATCCAGCTACCATAAGCCGCTGAAAATTTTACAATATCCAATGGCGAAAGATTTTCTCCCGGCTTTCCTCCAATTGTTCCCCGTATGCCGGAGATGCTTTTTATCAATGCCAATTTCTGTGGTTTAAGGATGCAAATGTAAATAAAAAATGCCCGATGAAATGGTTGGCTTTCGTTTCATTAATTTGCATGATTATTTTACAACAATGATGACTGCAACGTGGTTTAAAGACTGGTTTAATTCTCCTTATTATTATCAGCTATATTTTAAGAGGGATGAGCTGGAGGCGGCTGCTTTTATAAACAAGCTAATTGATCATCTTAAGCCTGAACAAGGGACTGAAATGCTGGACGTAGCATGCGGAAAGGGAAGACATTCGATTCAGTTGGCAGGCAAAGGATTTAAAGTAACAGGTATAGACCTTTCAGAAGACAGTGTAAGAGAGGCGAAGGTAAACGAGAATGAAAATCTTGAGTTTTTTGTACATGATATGCGGTTGCCTTTCAGGATAAATTATTTTGATTATGCATTTAATTTTTTTACCAGCTTCGGCTATTTTAGAACAAGAAGAGAACATGATAATGCTATACGAACGATCGCACAATCCTTAAAGCCCGGTGGAATTTTTGTTTTGGATTACCTGAATGTGCATTATGCTGAAGATCATCTAGTGCATAAAAGTGAAAAGCAAATTGATGATGTAAATTATTATATAACCAAGTGGTTTGATGAAACACATTTTTATAAAAAGATTATTGTTGAAGATGACAATTTAGAAGAGCCCTTGGAGTACACAGAAAAAGTTGCCAAGTTTTCTTTAGGAGATTTTACGGAGATGTTTGCCTACCAGGGTTTGCAAATACAGGAAGTGTTTGGCGATTATTTATTCAATGATTATGATGTAAAAAAATCTCCAAGACTTATTATGATTGCTAAGAAGGTAGTGAAATAATAACTATACCATTTAGGAGCTATAACTACTCTTTATTTGTAGTGTCGCAACTTATAATAGCATAAAAGCGCATTATTTAAAAATCGTAATGATTGCTTTGATATTCGTTAGAAAAGGTTTTGAATTTTAAATTCCTTTGTGCTTGAAAAATTATAAACACTCAAGCTGATGAAAATTATTATCAAAAAAGCATTATTGTTTTTTGTGCTTTTAAACTTTACTCACCTCTTTTTTTCGCAAAAGAATGACAGTGCAAAAAGTATCACTCATCTTTCCGGTGCGGTAAGTGTTACCAATAACGGCATTTCAATTGTACCCTCTTTTCATTGGATAAACCTGCGGTTCAATTCAATCTATTGATGGGGAAAAACAAATTAACTTTTGAACCGGACATTCGTTTCTCATTGGCGGGAAAACCCTGGTCTATGCTGTTTTGGGGCAGGTACAAAGTAGTAACCGGCAACAGGTTTAACATGAATGTTGGTACGCATCTCGGGCTGAATTTTAAAACATCTGTTTTACCAATAAACAACTGGCATACACATCCCGGCGGACAAATTTTATCGAATCGCCTGAAAAATATAATCGTGCAAACCTGGGCATAAACCAGCCCGAATTCTTAATAGGCATGCAGGGCTAAATACTTTTGTAGCTTTATGTGATATGAATAAAAAAAGCACAAATAAAAATTTTTATCTCATACTGATACTGGGTTTGCTTACAGCAATCGGCCCTTTTTCAATTGATATGTACTTGCCTGCATTTCCGGATATTGCAAAAGGTCTGAATACCAGTGTGGCACAGGTAACATTATCGCTTTCCAGTTTTTTCATTGGTATTTCTGCCGGGCAATTATTATATGGTCCGTTATTAGAACGTTTTGGCAGGAAGAAACCTTTATATATCGGGCTTTGTATTTACCTCTTAGCTTCACTGGGTTGTTCTATGGCTGCATCGGTAAATGCATTGATCATCCTCAGGCTTTTGCAGGCATTAGGTGGTTGTGTAGGTATGGTGGCAGCACGGGCAATGGTACGTGACTTATTTGAAGTAAAAGAGAATGCAAAAATATTTTCCATGTTGATGCTGGTAGTTGCTGTATCTCCTATCATTGCGCCGACATTGGGTGGTTATATTACTGCTGTGCTGGGTTGGCGTTTTGTTTTTGGAATGCTCATTATTGTAGGGCTCATTATTATTACAGGTATATATTTTTTATTGCCAGAAAGCAAAAAACCTGATCCAAATTTTTCACTTATGCCATTACCAATCATCAAAAATTTTGCAGCTGTTATCAGGCATCCGCAGTTTTATACCTATGCATTAACGGCCGCTATTTCCGCAGCCGGGTTATATGCTTATATCGGCGGCTCACCCCATGTATTTATGGAAATATTTAAGGTAAATGAAAGGCAATACGGATGGATATTTGCACTGATAGCTATGGGACTTATTGGTGCAAGCCAGATCAACAGTGTGTTATTGAAAAATTATAATAGTGAACAGATCATCCAGGTAGCATTATTCTGCCAAAGCGTTATTGGTGCTACGATGGTCCTGATCACATTTTTTGGTTGGAACGATTTATTCCTCACTATCTTTCTCATATTTATTTTTTTATGTTGCCAGGGTTTTATCTTCCCTAATGCATCAGCACTTTCTTTAGCGTCATTTGGACATAATGCAGGCACTGCCTCGGCGCTAATGGGTGCTATTCAAATGGGCATAGGTGCATGCACATCAGCGCTGGTTAGTGTTTTGCAAAACCACACTGCTTTGCCCATGACTGGTGTGATGGCCTGCTGTGCTATCACAGCATTGTCTGTTTTCTCTTTGGGAAGAAAGATCATCATACAGCGGGCTCTCATTGGAGCCGTGGAAGAAGAAGATGTGGATATGATAAGTACACTATGATTTTTAAAATGTTCATAGGATTAATGAAAACAATACTTGCTTTAATGATTCTGTTTAATCTCAATTATAAAAAATAATTATGGATACAATGAACTTTACAAAAGGAGAAAAAGCCCCCACTGATTATTTTACCGGAACAGCATGGGTAAAAATGTTAGTCCCCTCTGATAATACCTTTAACACCTCGATTGGTAATGTAACTTTTGAGCCGGGTGCAAGAAATAACTGGCACACTCATCCCGGCGGACAAATTTTAATCGTTACAGATGGTACGGGTTATTATCAGGAAAAAGGCAAACTGATACAGCTACTTCGTAAAGGAGATGTAATCAAAATTCTTCCTGGTGTTGAGCATTGGCATGGCGCTACACCTGATAGTGAGTTTACTCATCTTGCTATTAATACCAACACCCAAAAAGGAATAGTTGATTGGTTGCAAAGAGTAACAGATGAAGAATACCACAGCTTCAAGTAAATTTTTAGCTCAGCGTTGCTGATTACTCTTAAGGCTTCTTATTATTCACCAGCATCCATTTTGCAGTTTCATAAATCGCAGAGGTTAATGTAGACAGCGAACGTTTTACTGAGTCCTGTTGAGCCCGGGATAAGTTTAATTGGTTTGATGTTACCGGCACCAATTCTTCTTTGTTTATCCTGATATTTTTTATGAAATAATAATCTTCGGTAACTACGCCGATATTGCCTTCATCATGATGTATAATAAATGCAGCATCCTTTTTCTTTTTTGGATCAAGCAGATCTCTGCCAAGTGTAGTATTAACATAATGCCGGTGAATCATGCCTGCAACAGTTGGCAGTATATCAATTTGCGAAACCACTTCATTACGTTTTTGAGGAGATAATAATGATGGTGCATAAAATAATAAAGGAACATGTTCATCACTCAGGCGATTAGCTGTCCACGCTTTAGGATACATTTCTTCTGCCTCACCTTCCACACCATGATCACCTGTGAAAATAAAAATGGTATTATCAAAGTAGGTTTGCTTTTTAGCTTCTTCAATAAATTTTTTAAAACAGTAATCTGAATAGCAAAAAGCATGAAATTCTTCTAACGATTCAAAGCCATACTTTTTTAAAGTGTCCAGGTTTATTATTCTCTTATCAAAATCTTTATCTTCTTCGGGAATGCTGAATGGCCGGTGATTATCCGCAGTTTGAATAATTGAGAAGAACGGCTTTTGTTGCTTTTTTAAAACATCATTCGCCTCTAAAAAAAGGTTTTTATCACTGATTCCCCAAACGTTTAGTTGTGGAGAATGATAAGAGCCATCCTGATAAATATGAATACCATTTATATTTTTCAGCAGCCCTTCAAAATTATTGAACTCACTGCTTCCGCCAAGGAAATAAAATTTATTGTAATCTTCAAAGTTATTTACAATTACATGCTGATTAACTGCTTCCGGATTACGACTGGAGAATTTGGATAGTTGAACATCGGGTATACCTGTTAGAATAGCAAATACGCCACGTGCAGTACCAAATGTAGCACTGAAGCAGCGGTCAAAGAAAATTCCATTTTTAGACAATTCATTAAAGTATGGCGTAGTGTTCAACGGGTTACCTGACATGCTGCTTTTGTACATGCTAAAGCTTTCACCAATTACCAGAACTATGTTGGGCCTGCTTTCCAAAGATCTGCTGGAGGGCTCAATAATTCTTTCATAACTATTAGAAGACCTGTTTGCAGGATCTAATTGTAAAAGATCTGCTATCACAGGAAAAAATTCTTTTGCCTTGAGTTCATCAAACGAAGGGCTTCTGAAACGAAGTGTGGTAAAAAAATTCTGCAGCGGGTTCAATGCTACATACGATTTAAAATTATCGTTGAATTTAAATGCGTCTTTCCATTTCAATGGTGTAAATGAAAATATTCCAAATAATGACCAACCAAGGAAAATGATTGCTATTGCATGCCATCTCCTTTTGTAAATAATATCTTCCTTTGTATTTTTTTTCACCACGTTTACATGTGTGCTTTTAAATAATCCGGATAACATTATTACTGCTAATATCAATGCCAGTAATATCCATACCATCGGGTAGCTCTCCCATAGCATTTTAAAAGAGATAACAGGATCTTCTGCAAAGTTTAATGCGCTTGCATTTATTCTCGTATGATTATAACTGAAATTTCCAAAATCAGCGCCAAAGAAAAACAGCAATACCAGTGCTGCAAATGCCAGGTAATATGACCACCAGCGTTTATTTTTTTCAGAATAGAAAGGAGAAAATTTGGGGCGAACAGATAATAATGCAATGGGTAAAAGAATTACAGCGATCCATTTTGCATCATACTGAAAGCCCAGCCAAAAGGAGGGGAGTATAGAACTTATCGGTGTATTTAAGGGGCGAAAAAGAAAAAATGTAGCTACCCGGAATAAAGTGAATATGATAAAAAAAATGATCCACAACCTCACTATCCATTGAATAGTGACCGGAACTGCTTTTAGAATTTTAAATTTATAGATCATTAATCTGTGAAGCGTTCAGCAAAGATAAAAGTGTTTATGTGAGATGTTTATTTATGTGAGCTGGCTTTTTTATTATTTAGTAACATATATTTTGCGGTTTCATAATAGGCGTTGGTAAGATCCTGCAAAAGTTTTTTATCGCCCTGTGTTGATCGATCTTCAGGCAAAGGATCATTATTCCTTGATGAGACAAAATTATCTTTACCGGTTAATAAATTTTTCATATAACAGTATTCATCCGTCATCATTCCAATTTTTCTTTCTTCCGGATCAAATAAAAATGCTCTGTCCTGAAATCGCAGTGATGAATTTTGAATACTATCAAATAAATTTCTACCCAACGCCATATTGCTATATGGAATTTTAAGGAGCGAAGCAACACTTGGTAAAATATCTATTTGTGAACAGGTATTGTTTTGTCTTGCAGGTTTTAGCAATAAAGGCGAATAAAATAATAGTGGTACATGTTGTGTTGTGATCCCAAGTTCTGTCCAGCATTTAGGGAACATGTTACCAGCGTCTCCGCGAATGCCATGATCGCCCACAAAAACAAAAATGGTATTAGTAAAATATTTTTCTTTTTTGGCGGCCTCAATAAATTGTTGGTAACAAAAATCCGTATACCTGAAAGCATTCATTTCCTCATTGCTTTCAAACCCATATTTTTTTAAAGTGTCTTTTGGAAATTCTTTTTTATTGAATTCTTTCAGGTCTTCAGCAGGAATGGTGTATGGTCTGTGATTATCCGCTGTTTGAATAACAGCAAAAAACGGTGAAGCCTGTTGTTTTAAAATATCATTGGCTTCTAAAAATAAATGCTTGTCACTAATTCCCCAAACATCTATTGCCTTTGCTTTATAATCTCCTTCTTCATATAATTTCAGATCTTTAATATTGTTGGTTAATAATCCACGGATATTTGCCCAGCTTGTACTTCCACCAAGGAAATATAATTTTTGATAACCTGCAAGATCATTTACAATAGTATATTGGTCAACCGCTGCAGGGTTACGGCTGGCAGTATTCGGATTTTCAACATCAGGTATACCGGTAATTACTGCCCATACCCCTCGTGCAGTGCCATATGCAGGTGTAAAGCAATGATCAAAAAATACACCTTGTTTGCAAAGCTCATTAAAATAGGGAGTTGTGTTTAATGGATTACCCCACATGCTGCTTTTATAAGCACTGAAGCTTTCGCAAATTACTAATACTACATTGGGTTTAAGAGCATTGCTATCACTAAACGTATAGGTTCTTTCAAAATTTAATTTGAGACTATCAGGGTTTTGAACGCCTAAGTAAGATGCCATCAATGGGTAATATTGTCTAACTTTTTTTTCATCATATCCTGAATGAATAAATTGTAAGGTGCTGAAAAAGCTTTGTACAGGATTTAAAGAAACGCTTGCTTTAAACTCATCGCCAAAAGCAAATGCATCACTCCATCTTAATGGGTATTGGTTAAGCTTTCCCCATGCTCCCAGGGATAGCAATAAGAATAAAACAATAGAAAAAAAAGGTTGAAATTTTCCTCCTGCCGGAGACGACGATCTTATTATTTTATACCATTTGTTTATCAGCCAGTTTATGATAAATGCAGCAATAAAAATTATCACAAATATTTTTACTACCGGGTATGTTTGCCATACCATTCCGAATGAGATCTTTGCATCCTGGGTGTAATTAAGTACGCTGGCATTTAAGCGCTGGTGTAAATAATCAAAATGCTGAAAGTCCACTGCATAAAAAAACACCAACAGGATCGTTACCACCAGTAAATATATTTTCCAGATTTTTTTTGCTGCAGTATTTATGAATGGGTTACAATTCTTTTTTATAAAAAGCCATAAAAAGATCAGAAAAAATAATAGGATCACAGAAAAAATAGTTGCTATACCTGATTTATTATTTTTTAAAAAGAAAATGGCAAATACACAAAGAAGAATCATTGCAGTTAAAAGCAATATGCTGCGAAGGGTTAACTTTTTATTGTTTTTGTATGAAAGATGCAAATTTCCAACTATTAATAATGGAAGTACAATGGCAGCGGCAATTCGGAGATCATATTTTAATCCTAGCATAAAGGCATCGGAAGAATTACCAAAAGTGTATCCTGCAGTTTTAAAATGCTCAAAAAAAATAATCCGCAGTATAACCATAAAGATTAAAAAAGTAAATACGATAACAAATGTCCATTTACTTAAAGGTGAAATCTTTGCTGACATGTAAAAACATATTTAAATAAAGATACACTTGAAAAATATGTAATATTAATTGAGGACATTCAACTAATAATTCCGTGTATTCTGCAATAACTATTTTTGCAGCCATGTTACTTCAAACAGGTCAATCTATAAATTTGCTGGATAAACTAAAAGGCTTTGATTATAAATTATTCTCAAAAATAAATGGTGAATGGCATAACTCATTTTTTGATGCATTTTTTCCTTTTACCCGTGAAACTTTTTTTTGGGCGCCATTTTATTTTTTCCTTGTGTTATTTGTTATTATCAATTTTAAAAGATATGGCTGGCTATGGGTATTATTCTTTGTAATAAATGTATTTGTAAGTGATTTTATAAGCAGCTCTGTAATAAAAGAATATATTTTTCATCTTCGTCCATGTCGTGATCCTGCACTTGCCGATCACCTTAGATTTTTGGTAAAATATTGTCCCGGCAGCTCAGGCTTTACCTCTTCCCATGCTGTAAATCATTTTGCTGCAGCTATGTTTATCTTTGCAACACTTAAACAAAAAGTAAATACTAAATGGCTCGCAGTCATTTTTCTTTGGGCATTCATTCCATCGTATGCCCAGGTATATGTAGGCGTTCATTTTCCTACAGATATAATAGGCGGAATTTTTGTTGGATTAATGCTGGGATATTTAGTGGCATATTTGTTTTACAGGATTATAAAAAGAACTGACATAAAAACTTAGTATGATAGGAGTTATTCTTTTATTGGTTTTAATAATCATCAACGGGCTGGTTGTTATGACAGAAATTGCTTTGATCTCTGCAAAAAAATCCAGGCTGGATCAGCAGGCAGCAAGGGGTAGTGAGAGTGCAAAAACCGCATTAAAATTGCAGGAAAAACCCGAGATCTTTTTATCAACAGCACAAATATTTATTACTGTAATTGCTATCCTTGAAGGTGTGTATAGTGCAGAGCGATTTAACAGATACCTGGTACCTGGTATAGAAAGAGTTGCATTTTTAAAATCCTATGCCGCTACAATTGCAACAGTCGTTATTGTTATAAGTGTTTCGTTTCTTTCCATAATTTTTGGTGAGCTATTGCCAAAAAGAATTGCAATGATTAAGGCAGAAAAAATTGCAAAGCGAACAGCCTCATCAATGCATTTTTTGAGCAAGGTAACATTCCCGATAGTATGGCTACTAACAACTGTAACAAATTTGATCTTTAAAATTTTTAATATAAAACAGTCAAATGATAATAAAGTAACAGAAGAAGAAATAAAAGCAATGGTTTCTGAAGGCAGTGAACATGGTGCCATTGAAGAAGAAGAGAAAGAAATTATTGAAAGAGTATTTCATTTGGGAGATAGGAATATTACCTCTCTTATGACGCACAGAACAGATATTGTATGGTTCGATATGAAAGAAGATATCACTTCCAGAAATGATAAGATCCGCCAGTACCTCCATTCTGTTTACCCGTTGTGTGATGGTGATATTGATAATATAAAAGGAGTTGTTTATATAAAAGACATGTATTTAAACCCTGAAGCCTCACTAAATGATCTGTGCAAGAAAGCTTTATTTGTACCCGAAAATAATACTGCTTACCAGGTGCTTGAAAAATTTAAGGAAACAAAAATTCATTATGCATTTATTGTAGATGAGTATGGTACTATGAATGGCATGATAACTATTAATGATATTTTAAAAGCCATTGTTGGAGAAATGCCTGAAGATGAAGATGATGATTATGCGATTGTTGAAAGAAAAGATGGTACCTATTTAATTGATGCACAAATTCAATTCTATGATTTTTTAACCCGCTTTGAAAAAACTGACTGGATGGAAGAGGAACAGGAATTTGATACACTTGCAGGATTTATTCTTCATAAATTAAAACATATTCCTGAAACAGGAGAGACCTTTGAATGGCGTGGTTTTGAATTTGAGATAGTAGATATGGATGGGCAAAGGATAGATAAAGTACTGGTTAAAGCTTCTGATGAGATAAAAGAAGAAATGGAGGATTAAACAGTCAGTTACATCTCATCTATAAAAAAAATCAGGCCATAAGCCTGATTTTTAAAAATGTAATATAGGTTAGGATGCAGGTGGTGGAGTTGAAGCCGTACTTTCACCTCCAGAAGATTGCTTCTCATTTTTAAAGAACTTGCTTATAAACTCTTCCATTCCCGGAAAATGTTCTTTTAAAGCATCACCGCCTTTTGTTGTTAATTCAGAAAAATAATCTTTTGCTTTATCTACTGATTCTTCTGCCTGGTCTTTTAAATTATGTGCTTTTTCTTTTAAAGTGGCGATCAATTTTTCTTTTTCTTCATCGCTTAATTTTGAATATTTGTAGGCACCAAAAGCGGCAGCAGCTCCTAATAAAAAGGTGGCCATGTGTTTACTGTTTACACTCATAAAATATATATTTAAAATGTGAATAAGATGAATCATTAAATATTAAGGCAATTTTCGGGCCTTAATTTATATACAGTTCATCAAAAAGTAAGATCAATAACCGGTTTGGCCGTCTCTTGTTTTTACTTTCTTTTTACCACTGTTCTTCTTTTCGTATTGTAATACTTCTGCAGGCTTAA
Organism: Chitinophagales bacterium; assembly: GCA_043749085.1. Classification (GTDB taxonomy): domain Bacteria; phylum Bacteroidota; class Bacteroidia; order Chitinophagales; family Chitinophagaceae; genus Ginsengibacter. Next base: position 3,379 of record JAYVEA010000091.1, on the reverse strand, counting down.
CCTTTTTGGTTTTGTCATTAGCAACTACAACATTGGTATCAGGCTCTTTTGGTAAAAATCCATGATCATATGTTTCACTTTTTATAAGTCTGCCAGTAGTTGGATTATAAAATTTCCATGTGCCGTGTTTTACGCTGTATTGTTCTGCTTTTACAATTTTATATTTAAGTATTTCATTACTGCCTGTTCCATATATGGGTATTGTATCATACGGTGAATCAGGATTGTATGCCCTCCAGCTTTCTTCTCTTCCAAGGTCGCCCATCATGGTAAAATATTGTTGTATACCATCTTTTCCACCATACCTGTAATTTTCAATTGCAATGATGTCCCCATTAAGATTATATCGTCTCCATACACCTTCTTTTTTACCATTTTTAAAAATACCTTCTTCTTCATAACCAGGCTCACCTCTTAGTTCAGCTACTCTAACTATCCATTTACCCTGCTTCTGGTCTTTTTTGTCAGTTGCATTTACTGTGTCCCTGTCGGCAGTAAGCGCATACGATTTATATTGCGCAAATCCTTTTACAAAAAATAACTGCATAACTATAAAAATGACTACCAACATTTGTATTTTTAAACGCATATTTTTCATAAAAAAATTTTAGATGATATCCTCTTTCAAATTTACTATTATAAGAAGGTTTTTTATCCTGTTTATCCTAAGCTTTCTAACAACTTTAACCTTTTTATTTTCCACAGCGCAGATAAAAGCAAGTACTGCCGATGAAAGATTAAACAGTCTTAAAAAAAGAAAATTGTTGAATGAAAACTCTGTTTTAAAAGATATTAAATTCCGCAACATTGGGCCAAATATTATGAGTGGGAGGGTAGTGGATATTGAAGCTAACCCTGCAGACCCCACAGAATTTTATGTTGCTTATGCCACAGGGGGACTTTGGTATACAACTAACAATGGCCAAAGCTTTATACCAATTTTTGATAAAGAAGATGCAATAGGCATTGGTGATATAGCAGTAAACTGGAGATCAAATGAAATATGGGTTGGCACAGGCGAAGCTAACAGCAGCCGTTCTTCTTATTCAGGTTTGGGTGTTTATAAAAGTATGGATAAAGGTAAAAGCTGGCAATACCTTGGTTTACCCGAGAGTCATCATATTGGTAAAATAGTTTTGCATCCTACAGATAAAAATATCGCATGGGTAGCAGCGCTGGGGCATTTGTATACACCCAATAAAGAAAGAGGTGTTTATAAAACCACTGATGGCGGCAAAATATGGAAGCAAACATTATTTATTGATGCAAATTCGGGTGCGGTTGACCTGGATATTAATCCAAAGAATCCAAATGAGTTATATGCTTCTATTTGGTACAAAGAAAGAAAGGCATGGGATTTTGTAGAAAGTGGAAGCAGTTCAGGTATTTATAAAAGTATTGACGGTGGAAATACATGGCAGCTTATAACGCATTCCGGCAGCGGATTTCCGCATGATAAAGGCATTGGAAGAATTGGCGTTGCAGTGTATGCCAATGATCCGAAAATAATTTATGCCACTGTTGATAATCAAAATCGTCGGCCTGACACTGCTAAAAAAAGAGACCATAAAAATTATTTGTTAAACGATTTTAAAAATATTTCTAAAGAAGATTTCCTAAAATTTGATAATAAAAAACTTGATAGTTTTTTAATTGAAAATAATTTTGATGAGAAATACAGGGATTCCTCGGTAAAGGAATTGGTAAGATCAGGAAAAATTAAATCAACATCAATTTATGATTACCTGTTTGATGCGAATACGGCTTTGTTTGAAACACCAATTATCGGTTGTGAAATTTATAAAAGTGATAATGGGGGAGAATCATGGCAAAAAGTAAATGCAAAAGGTTTGGATTTTGATGACAGATATTCAGTTTATAATACTTACGGATATTATTTCGGAAAAATTTCTGTATCGCCTGTTAATGAGAATAAGATTATTATCAGTGGCTATAAGTTAGTGTTAAGCGAAGATGGCGGCAAAACTTTTAAAGTAGTCGATAAGCCATCTACACATCCTGACTGGCATGGAGTATGGATTAATCCAAACCGTGACAGCAACTGGGTTGCAGGAAATGATGGTGGTTGTAATATCACTTATGATAATGGCAAACATTGGTTTAAAGCTAATACTCCTTCTGTTGCACAATTTTATGCTATTGATGTTGACAATGCAAAACCTTACAATGTATATGGAGGCATACAGGATAATGGTGTTTGGTTTGGTGCATCAAATACAAGAAATACAGAGGACGGGGATTTTGAAACTTCATATCCATGGAAGAATATTGGCGATGGTGACGGTATGCAGGTGCAGGTAGATACGAGAGATAACAAAACAGTTTACAGTGGTTCCCAGTTTGGATTTTACAGTCGGAAGAATACAGATGCCCTTGGTGCAAGGCAGGGAATGAGAATACATCCGCAACCGGATCTTGGGGAACAGCAATTAAGATACAATTGGCAAACGCCTATATTACTTAGCAAACACAACCAGGATATTTTATATTTTGGAACTAACCGTTTTTACCGCAGCATGAATAAAGGAGAGAAGTTCCAGGTACTTAGCGGAGATTTAACCAATGGTAAAAAAGAAGGCGATGTGCCTTTTGGAACACTGGTAACAATTAGCGAATCACCATTAAAATTTGGATTGCTATATGCAGGTACGGATGATGGCAATGTACAGGTTAGTAAAGACGACGGCTATACATGGACATTAATAAATAAAAATTTACCGAAAGGATTATATGTAAGCAGGGTAGTGGCTTCGCAGTTTGCAGAAGGAAGAGTATATGTTACCTTAAATGGCTACCGCAATGATAACTTTACACCATATTTATTTGTAAGTGAAGATTATGGAAATATATGGACTTCATTAGGGAATGATCTGCCGGCAGAACCATTAAATGTTGTAAGAGAGGACCCTAAAAATGCTGATGTGCTGTATGTAGGAAGTGATAATGGTTTATATGCATCATTCAACAGGGGAAAAAGTTTCATGACTTTAGGCAATCTTCCCAGGGTGCCTGTTCATGATATTGCAATACAAAAAACCGCAAATGAGATCGTCATTGGTACTCATGGCAGAAGCATTTACATTGCTTCTATTGATAGCATCCATAAAACATATAATGCAGCAAAATCTTCTCCGGCAAAAGATAAATCAACAGCCTTACAGTTATTTGACTAGAAAAAAATGAATGCAGGTGAGCCTGATATTGATTGTCCGCCTGCTGCGCCAAAAAGAAAGAGTAAAATTCTGAACCGAGATTTGGGTGGATTGAAAAAGATTAATTAGAAAAAAATACAGTTTCAAAATATGAATTTTTAATCATTCTAATCCAATAATCTCCCCAAATCATGGTTCAGACAAAA
>JAYVEA010000090.1:0-38063 GCA_043749085.1 Chitinophagales bacterium | reverse complement strand
CCATACTTCTCTCAAACCAAGTTTAAAAATATGTTTTTAAAGAAATTTTCATTGCTGATTATTTTCATTTCCTTTTTGGTTTCATTTCATCTGGAAGCTCAAATTAAATATCCTTATCCGGTAAAATATATTACGATAGACATAGATGCACAGGATACAAAAATGGCTTACATGGATATTAAGCCGGCGACTCCTAATGGTCAATCAGTAATATTATTTCACGGAAAAAATTTTACCGGGTTTTATTGGAAAGAAGTTATTGCATTTCTGTCAAATGCAGGCTACAGGGTTATTGTACCTGACCAGATAGGTTGGGGAATGTCAACAAAGCCCAATACAAAATATACTTTTGAAATGCTGGCACATAACAATAAATATTTGCTTGATTCATTACAGATAGATAAAGTAAATGTAATTGGACATTCAATGGGTGGGATGCTGGCAACCCGATTTGCACTGATGTATCCTGAACGAACAGGAAAACTTATTTTAGAAGATCCATTAGGTTTGGAAGATTATAAAAGGTTTATTCCCTATAAAACCATGGAGCAACAGTATAAAAAAGAATTATCCGCAACATATGCTTCTTTTAAAAAATACCAGCAAGGTTATTATCCTGTGTGGAAACCGCAGTATGAGCAATACGTAATCGCACAGGCAGAACCACTAAAACAAAAAGATTTTTCTTCAGTGGCCTGGATAAATGCATTGACTTACCAAATGATATATGAACAACCTGTATTGTATGATCTTTCAAAATTAACTATGCCTACATTATTGCTGGCTGGACAATTAGACAGAACGGTTATTGGTAAAGAAATGCTGGATCCTAAAAAACAAAAATTATATGGCAACTACCCTGTACTGGCAACTAAAGCAGGCAAAAAAATAAAAAAATCCAAAGTTGTTATTCTACCGGGGGTGGGCCACATACCTCATATACAAACGCCTGATCTTTTTAAAAAAAATGTACTAAGTTTTTTAACCCAATGATTTAATTTACAGTATAGTTTAACCCTCTCTTTGCACCTTTAAAAATAAAGATTACCTTCGCCTTTCAATTTTAATTAAATATACAACAATGGACAGTAAAAACACAGGAACCGTTAAGTTTTTCAACTCAGAAAAAGGATTCGGTTTTATTAAACACGATGATTCTAACAAAGAAACATTTGTACATGCAAGCGGATTGATTGACGAGATCAAAGAAAACGACAAAGTTGAATTTGATCTTCAAAATGGGCAGAAAGGCATGAATGCCGTTAATGTGAAAAGAATCGGATAACATCCATATTTTTTAAAGCATTTTAAGGGTTTCAATTTTGAAGCCCTTTTTTTATGTAAAATCGTTATGCTGTTAAAAGTTTATTAAACGGAAGTGTATATCGTTTTTGTGATGTTATATTTGCCTCTATTAATTTTAAAAAATGAAAAAAATTACACCCTTATTATTTGCTTCTGTTTTAACCACTACCATCTTTGCTCAAAATGCCGGGAATATTAATTTAACCAAAGGCCAAAAGCTTTCGGTTGATAATAAAGTAACAGCAGTTACTACACAAACTTTTATGGGGCAGGCAATGGAGTCGAATGCGGAGCTTGTAACAAAATATTCTATAGAAGTAAAAGATGTAAAGGGGAATAATTACAATCTCACCAATACTTTCACTAAAATGAAAGCAAAGGTATCCGCTATGGGTAATGATTTAAATTTTGATTCTGATAAAAAAGAAGATATGGCCGGGCAATATGCCGCATCTTTTAAAGATATCATCAATAAACCAAAAGATGTTGTAATAGACAGATACGGTAAAATATTAAATATAAAAAAAGAGGAAACAATGCCTGCGAATGCTCAGCCGGATATTATGAAAATGATGATAGACCAGCTTTTAGGTGATCCGGAAGAAACCGGTTATGGAGCAAATATTGCATTTGCTTCAACACCGTCAAAAATTACTGCAGGCTATAACTGGGTGGATTCTTCCAACAAAGAAGGGATAGAAAGAACAACAACCTACACAGTTAAAGAAATAAAAGGTAATAATGCAGTAGTAACTATATCAGGTATTCTAAATACAGATACTAAGTCGCAAATGCAGGGAATGGAAATTGTAAACAGATCAAAAGGAAATTTAAAGGGCGAAGAAATAATAGATATAAATACCGGTGTGATAAAAGAAAGAGATACCACTCTTGAATCTACCGGCACTACCTTAATTCAAGCCCAGGGATTGGAAATACCTATGACCACAAAAGTTACATTCGTAAGCTCAGCCAAACCTGCATAATTACAGAGCCGACTACAGAACATATAGTTATTGGATCACCTAAGTAAAAGAAAGAGTTATAAGCTCATTTTTATTTATCCCGGGATAATCAGGTATTCTTTATCGCTTCCCGGTTTTCATTTACAACCTTACTTATACTGTGAAGTAAATAGCTTCCTACTCCAGGTGATGCACATTCCCGATTCTTAAAATAAAGATCATTATATCAATTAAATTTTTTAGGTTTGTCTAAATTTATTTTTAGATAATATGAATTTATCAACCAGCGAAGAGAATTATATAAAGAGTATTTATCATCTTCAGAAGATCACTGATATGGTAAATACAAACGCACTCGCAAAGCAATTAAACACGAAAGCAGCATCAGTAACTGATATGCTTAAAAAATTAAAGACAAAAAAACTTGTTCAATACGAACGCTACTACGGCTTTAAACTAAATGAGAAAGGAACACAGACAGCATTAAATATTATCCGCCGGCATCGCCTGTGGGAATTTTTTTTAGTATCCAAGCTTGGCTTCGATTGGGATAAAGTGCACATTATTGCCGAAGAACTGGAGCATGTAAGCAGCCTCGACCTGATAAAAAAGCTGGATGTTTATTTAGGTAATCCCAAAATAGATCCTCATGGTGACCCAATACCGGATGTAAATGGAAGGCTCCCACTTATTAAGCAAATAAATTTATTTGCCCTGCCATTAAAAAAAATGGCCGTTGTAAGCTCAGTGGGTAATCAATCTGCACAAATGCTTGAAATGCTAAAACACTATGGTATAGGAATTGGTTCGCAAATAAAAATCAATAAAACATTCGACTTTGACCGCTCGATGGAAATAAAATTACCTAAACAACCACCTTGTATTATCAGCGAGCAGGTGGCAAAAAATATATTCGTATATCATGACTAAAACACCAACAAACCATACATCATTAAGCGAGGTACACGAAAGTATAGATACAAAAAAATTACTTGGATGGAGAAGAATATTTTCCTTTTTCGGGCCTGCTTATTTGGTAAGTGTTGGTTACATGGATCCGGGTAACTGGGCAACCGATCTTGCTGGGGGAAGCAAATTTGGCTATTCATTGATATGGGTTTTATTAATGAGCAACCTAATGGCATTGTTGTTACAGGGTTTATCAGCAAGACTGGGAATAGTTAGAGGAAGAGATCTTGCGCAGGCTAACAGGGAAGCATATCCCAAGGCCATAAATATTATGCTTTGGATATTAGCCGAGATCGCTATCGCCGCATGTGATCTTGCAGAAGTTTTAGGTATGGCAATCGGTATTCAATTACTTACCGGCTTACCATTAATATGGGGCGTATCAATAACTGTATTGGATACTTTTTTACTGCTTTATCTGCAAAGGCTTGGCATGCGTAAAATGGAAGCCTTTATTATAACCCTTGTAGGTATTGTTGCAGTATGTTTTTTAATACAAATATTATTAGCTAAACCTGCGATTGATGAAATGGCAATGGGTTTGATACCTACTTTTCCAAGTAATGAAGCCCTATACATTGCTATTGGTATTATTGGCGCTACTGTAATGCCGCATAATCTTTATTTACATTCTGCATTGGTACAAACCCGAAAAATAAACAGAACAGATAAAGGAATAAAGCAGGCTTTAAAGTATAGCCGCATTGATACTACAATAGCGCTGAATATTGCATTTTTAGTGAATGCGGCTATTCTTATTTTGGCTGCAACTATTTTTTTTAAAACCGGAAACTCACAGGTTGCTGAAATAAAAGAAGCGCACAGGTTGCTCCCGGGATTTCTTGGTAACCTTGCTCCTGTTCTTTTTGCAGTTGCATTAATTGCGGCCGGACAAAGCTCTACAATCACAGGTACGCTTGCCGGTCAGATAATCATGGAAGGTTATTTAAGATTGCGCATAAATCCAATAATAAGGAGGTTGATAACAAGACTACTGGCAATTATTCCCGCATTGCTGGTTATAATTATTTATGGCGAACATAAGGTAGATGCATTGCTTGTACTAAGCCAGGTAATATTAAGTCTTCAATTGGGCTTTGCCATTATACCTTTAATTCATTTTGTAAGTGATAAAAAAACAATGGGAATTTTTACAATAAAACCACTGATAAAAATTGCATCATGGCTGATTGCATCTGCACTTATTTTTTTAAATTGTAAAATGCTGATAAATGAAGTAACGGGAATATTCGGAGGTGTGCATCTTATGCCTAAAATACTGGTTATTGTGGCAGCAATATTATTTGCATCATTACTTACCTATATTATCATTCATCCCTTTTTAAAATCAAAAAAGAAATTAACTCCCATACAAATGCATCCTGATGCACAAAGTATTATTGATCTGCCAATCCCGTATTTTAATAAAATAGCAGTAGCACTTGATTTTACTGATAATGATAAAAAATTAATTGCTTATGCATTAGGGCAGGGAAAAGAAAACACAACTTATCTTTTTATACATATTGTTGAAAGTGCTTCTGCAAAATTATTGGGGCAGGAAAGCGATGACTTTGAAACCAGGAGGGATAATGAACACATGGAATTTTATGTTCAAAGTTTAAAAGAAAAGGGGTTAGTGGCTGAAGGCACAATAGGTTTTAAAAACAGGGCAAAAGAAATAATAAAAATTGTAAAAGATAAAAACGCTGATATGCTTGTAATAGGTGCCCATGGGCATACAGCATTAAAAGATATTATTTACGGGCAAACTGTAAACACAGTAAGACATGAATTAAAAATACCTGTACTTGTAGTAAATTTATAAGAAAGGTTATTGAATTTTTTTGATTTCCTCCGCAATCTTATCGTTCCACTTTAGCTGAACCTGGCGGTTAATACTGTGCTGTGTTTCTCTATCATACTTCTCCTGCAAAGCAATGTTTTCATTATAAGATTTATCAAAAACAGAATCCAATACCTGGTTATAATTATTTTTTGTAAATTTTGAATTTACCAGTTGTTTTATAAAACTTTCTGCCCCTAACCTGGTTATGTCAAAATGCACCTGCTCGTGTAACAGGTGATAATCAGAATTAATGCCGGGTTTTTTCCATGACTGGCTCTTGGTAAGAAATACATATACACCAATATTCAGATAAATTATTTTGCCTTCCATCTTTATATCTGCATCAAATGCATAGCCTGACGCTGTAACTGCACTGCCAAAATGTTTGGTATCGGGTTGTCCTTTAAAATCTTTCCATGTAAGGCGCTTATTTATATCATGATAAATGGTATCATTCGTTGGCTTGGCAACCCTATTTTCCATAAATACATTAACCAAAACCTTTTGAGAAAAAGAGGTACAGCAAATAAAAATAAAAAAAAGAAAAGGGAATAACTTTTTTATCATGCAAAATTATTAGGGTACTATTACTGCAAAAATGATAACAAGATTTGAAATAAAAAGTTAAAGGGCTATTTTCTTAAAAGAATGTTTACATGATTAACAATATCATCTATTGATATTTTTTCCATGCACTTAAAATGGCCGAGCGGACATTTATCATACCCGATTTTACTGCATGGCCTGCACCACAATTTTTTTACATCAAATATTTCATAATTGGTTTGATAAGGGTACATGCCAAAAGAAGGAACTGTATTTCCCCAAACAGAAATTATATCTTTTTTAAAGGCAGCAGCAATATGCATTAAGCCGGTATCATGGCTTATGATAAGCCTTGCACGCCTCACCAGGTCAGCAGATTCATTAAGATTATATTTGCCGCAGGCATTATAAATTTTTACAGTATCAATAGAGGAAATTTGTACTGCATTAGTATAATCTTCTTTTCCTCCTAATAAAATTACGGGATGATTGATCTTTAAACACAGTTCTTTTAATTTATGAAGCGGTAATTTTTTGGTGTTATGAGCTGCTCCTATCACAATACCAATATATCCATGCAGATGTGAAACAGGAATATCTTTCTGATCCACAACATCCTTATCATGTATAAAAAAATCAAGTCCTGCTCCATCGTTAATTACACTGAGACTCTTGACTGTCTCCATGTATCTATCAACGATATGCTTATCAGGCATTACATTCATCTTAAAGTTTACAAATACCCATTTCTGAACATTTAATTTATTAAAAGAAAAAGATTTTACATTTTTCAGCGCTTGTTTAATACGAAGTGTACGGAGATTATGATGAAGATCAACTATGTAATCAAAGTTTTCATTTTTTAATTCTTCAATGATAGTATCTAAATCATTTTTAAGAATATGAACTTTATTTATGTATGGATTGGTAATTACAATTGATGCAAATGATTGTTTGGTGAGATAATGAATTTGAGCATCCGGGAATTTCTTTCGCAAACAACGCACCACAGGTGTTGTGAGAACAATATCACCTATTGAAGAAAAACGTATGATAAGGAATTTCATGAGAGTTTGATAATTCTACGGAAGCATCTCTTCCCCTTCAACATAATTAAGATCTTTGTGAAAAGTTTCTTTAGTATAATAATAAGCAATCAATGTAACAACCATTACTATTATTCCTGTAACTATGCCGCTTTTTATAATCTCCCAATGCATGTTCTTCTGAAAAAAATCCAGGAACAATAAATTTATTAATGGCAGGGCACCTCTAACCATATTGGGTATTGTAGTTGCTGCTGTTGCCCGCAGGTTAGTGCCGAATTGCTCTGCTCCCATTGTAATAAATATTGCCCAAAAGCCTGTGCTGAAGCCAAGTGTAGCACATATAAAATACATTGATGCATTACTATTATTTAAAGCACTAAAGAAAATAAACAAACAAATTATACAGATAATATAGAATATCAGTAATGCTTTTTTTCGGCTCTTAAAATATTGACTTACCAAACCGATAGCAATATCGCCTATTGATATACCAACATAAGCAAACATGATGGAGCGTCCTGAATCTAATGTGCTGCTGCCAAACATTGCTTTCGCAAAACGATCACTTTGATTAACAAGGATACCTATAACATACCATGTAGGTAAGCCGATAAGAATAGCCAGAATATATTTCTTAAACCTTTTCGCATCAGTAAAAAACATAAAAAAATTTCCTCTTGAAATATTTTTCTCTTTTATCATTTTAAACATTCCGGATTCTACAACACTGATCCGCAAAAACAATAATAACACTCCTAAGCAACCACCGATCTTATAACACAATCTCCAATCACCTGTAAACTGGTAAGTGAAGTAAGCGATCACTGCACCGCTTAAACCAATCGCAGCAACCATAGAAGTCCCCAATCCTCTTTTTTCTTTAGGTAACATTTCACTAACTAATGTAATACCTGCTCCCAGTTCTCCGGCCAGCCCTAAGCCTGCAACAAATCGGCAGACCGCATATTGATCCACAGTATGAATAAATCCAGTAACAAAATTTGCAGCAGAATATAAAATAATGGAGCCAAACAAAACAGACAACCTGCCTTTTTTATCACCAAGCATTCCCCATATGATACCGCCTAAAAGCAAACCTACCATCTGCCAGTTTATAACCTTTGTGCTGTCAGCAAGCAGCGTAAAATCAGATGATCCAACGGCAAGCATGCTTGGCTTTTTAACTATTGTAAATAATAACAGGTCGTAGATATCTACAAAATATCCTAAAGCAGCAACAATAACAGGGAGAGATAAAACACCAAATTGTTTGCTATTCATAAATGTTCAAAAGATTTTGGAGGAACAGTTTTTGTTTTGTTTTTACTTATAAATAATTTCCAGATAATGGGAAAAGTTGTAATTACTACAATCCCTATTACTATGACTTCAAGATGTTCTTTCAGATCAAAGCCAAACTGATGCCTTATAAAACTTTGCAAAAAATGTCCTGCTATTAACATGCTACCCACCCACAGCATAGAGCCCACCATATTAAAAAAAGCAAATTTCTTTTTATCCATTTCAACAACTCCTGCAACAATGGGAGCAAATGTGCGGACAAAGGGAACAAACCTTGCAATAATTATTGCCCCGCCGCCCCTCTTTTCATAAAAGTCATGAGCCTGGAGTAAATACTTTTTCTTGAAAAAAAATGTGTCTTTCCTGTGATACAAAAAAGGCCCGCTTTTTTTACCGAACCAATATCCTATAAAATTTCCTAAAATGCCTGCGGCAGTAATTAACAACCATAAAATCCCGAGGTCTGCAAATAAACTATGGCTATCAAACAAAGCAGCTGTTACAATATCAGAGCTGTAAATTCCTGTAACAAATAACAATGCATCTCCCGGTAAAAAAAACCCTACAAAAAGGCCTGTTTCAGCAAATACAATAAAAAGTATCAGCCATAATCCTCCGTGAACTATATAAAATTCAGGGTTAAATATATCCTTCCATTCAAAGTCCTTTTTTATTTCAATCCTTTTTGTTTTAATATCTTTTATTGCTATTGTTTTTTGTTTATAACCTTCAAGCTCGATCTTTAGTGATTCGGCTTGTATATTACCCAGGTAAATAACTCCTTTATCATCTGTGGTAACCTTATTTCCATTTATTATTATATCGGATTCCTTCAGCCGTGTATGGTATTGATTATTTATTATAATGGAATCCAGGTTTTGTGAAAACCCGGAAATTTTTAATAAAATAAGTGTTATAAAAAATAAAATCTTCATGGTTAAACTTTAATCATTCTCAAGTTCTCCCTCCCATTTACTTACAGCAGAAGTTGCGAGGGCATTGCCTAAAACATTTGTTGCTGTACGAAACATATCACAAAAATGATCGATTGGTAATATTAATGCAATTCCCTCAGGAGGAATATTAAACATGCCACACGTAGCAGTAACCACAACCAGCGAAGCTCTTGGTACGCCTGCGATTCCTTTACTGGTAAGCATTAATACCAACAACATGGTAAGTTGTGTTGGTATATCGAGATGGATTCTATATGCCTGTGCAATTGCGAGACTTGCGAACGTCATATACATCATGCTGCCATCAAGATTAAAACTATAGCCAAGAGGTAAAGTAAAAGCAACGATCTTATCCTTACAGCCAAAACGTTCCAGCTCTTCAGTTAATTTGGGAAAGACCGCTTCACTACTCGTAGTACTAAATGCAATAAGCAATGGTTGTGCAATCCTTTTTAGTAATGCAGGAACCCGGTTTCTTAAAATCAAAAAACCTACTAAAAGCAAAACAGCCCACAATAAAAAAATGCCGATGATAAAATACAGGAGATAAAATTTATAAAAATTAAAAACGTCTAAACCTTTGGTAGCAATAATTGCAGCGATAGCGCCAAAAACACCCAGTGGCGCAAAGTTCATCACATAGCCCACCATTTTTAGAATAATATGCGATACACCTTCAAGTGCTTTTACAACAGGTTTTGCATAATCACCTATGGCTGTTGCGGCCACGCCAAAGAAAATGCTGAATATTACCAGTTGTAATATTTCATTGTTGGCCATTGCATCAAACACGCTTTTAGGAAAAACGTGCTCAACAAATTTTTGTAAAGAAAATTCCTGTGTTTTACCAATAAGATCTTTTGCTCCGGCTGTATCTGCATTACTTAAATCAATAGCAGTTCCCGGGTGAAAAAAATTTACCAGCAGCATCCCAATTAATAAACTAACAAGCGATGCAGAAATAAACCATAGTAAAGCCTTACCGCCAATACGGCCAACTGTTTTCAAATCCCCAAGCTTTGCAATACCAACCACCAATGTTGAGAAAACCAACGGTGCAATTATCATTTGCACAAGCCTTAAGAAAATAGTTGTCAGCAGTTTAATATTAGTAGAAAATTTTACAACAAAATCAAGGCTGGAATTTTTATGTACAACATAACCGAGCAAAACACCGGCAACCATTGCGATGAGAATAAATAGGGTAAGCCTGTTTCTGTTGGCAGATTTCACTTTTATCAATGGTAATTAGTTTTGCAATATAATATTTAAAATGAGTTAACTGCCTGTTGATTTAAAATACTATGATGTAGCAAGCATTTAGAATTTATTTCCTTATTTTTCCATCCTGTATTTTTTTATCACTCAACCAAACCATATGAGTTTATTTGTAAGAAAACCGATGGAGGCTTTAATGAATGAAGCCCAGGAAACAGGGTCCCATACATTAAAGAGAACATTAGGCGCAGGAGGATTAATTGCGTTGGGAATTGGTGCTATCATCGGCGCAGGATTATTTTCCATTACAGGTATGGCTGCTGCAAACCACGCCGGGCCTGCAATTACTATTTCATTTGTTGTTGCCGCTTTCGGTTGTCTTTTTGCAGGCTTATGTTATGCCGAATTTGCTTCTATGATTCCTGTTGCAGGAAGTGCATATACTTATTCTTATGCAACCATGGGAGAATTTATTGCATGGATAATTGGTTGGGATCTTGTGTTAGAATATGCTGTAGGAGCAGCAACAGTAGGTATTAGCTGGAGCCGCTACCTGGTTAAATTTTTAGAAGGTTTTAATGTTCATCTTCCAACGGAACTTACAGTTGGACCATGGGACGGCGGTATAATTAATTTGCCTGCAGTTTTAATAATCGTTTTAATGAGCCTACTATTAATGAAGGGAACTAAAGAAAGTGCTTTTGTGAATACTATTATCGTTGCGGTAAAAATAACAGTAGTACTCGTATTTATTTTTCTTGGATGGAAATATATTAACAACGATAATTATCATCCTTATATACCTGATAATACGGGAAATTTTGGAAGCTTTGGTTTTAGCGGAATTATAAGGGCAGCTGCCATTGTCTTCTTTGCATACATTGGTTTTGATGCAGTAAGCACTGCTGCGCAGGAAGCAAAAAATCCAAAACGTGATATGCCATGGGGTATTTTAGGTTCACTGGCAATTTGTACGGTACTCTATATTCTTTTTGCTCATGTTATGACAGGTGTTACTAGCTATACCACTTTTGCGGGCAAAGATGGAATAGCACCGGTTGCAGTAGCAATTGATCATATGGGGACTACGGATTCAGCAGGAATTATACATCCTGATTATCCTTGGCTAAATCGTGCCATAATAGTTGCCATTCTTGGAGGATATGCGTCAGTAATTCTTGTAATGTTAATGGGACAGAGTCGTGTATTTTTTAGTATGAGTAAAGATGGATTGATACCAAGGGTTTTTTCTGCAGTTAATCCTAAAACGCAAACTCCTGCAAAAAGTAATTTATTATTTATGCTTTTTGTAAGCCTGTTTGCTGCATTTGTGCCGGCGAGAGTTGTTGGAGAAATGACAAGTATAGGAACTTTATTCGCTTTTATATTGGTATGCATAGGCGTTTGGGTTATGCGTAAAAAAATGCCCGAGCTGCCTAGAGCTTTTAAAACTCCACTGGTTCCGTTAGTGCCTATCCTCGGGATTTTTGTATGTCTTTTTATGATGATTTTTTTACCAATGGATACATGGATACGACTGCTTGTATGGATGCTTATAGGTATGGATATCTATCTTGTATATGGTGCTAAACATAGTCATTTAGGTAATGGTACCGATAATAGGAAAGGGATGAGGCTGGCCCGTTATACCAGCTTAGGTATTTGTGGCCTGTTAATTATTGCTGGTTTTTTACATCAATATGACGTAGGCTTTGATGCTGATAGAACACTCCTTTACATTGCGCTCACTTTTGCTATAATACATTTGGGTGTTTTTGGAAGAAAACTGGGAAGAGTTGAACCAGAGAGTTAAGGCTAAAAATAAAAAAGCGATAGCATTTGTTATCGCTTTGCCTTTTAATATTATTTAATTAAAATGGAAGATCATCAGCAGGTTCGGAGACTTCACTCATTCTTGTGGCATTGCTTGTAGAAGATGAAGCCATTTGTCCTCCACCACCATTACCCTGTGGGCTATCATTTCCGCCGCCTAATAATTGTAAATTTTGAACTCTCATTCTTAAGGTAGCGGCCGGCTGATTTTCTTTATTCAAATAACCATCTGCTTCAGGAGAACCTTCTGCATAAATTTGCTTCCCTCTTTTTAAATATTGTGCTACTGCCGTCCTGTCTGTCCAGTAAGCGCAATTTACCCATGTGGTTCTTTCTTTTAAATTACCCTGTGCGTCTTTAAACTTTTCAGTGTGGGCAACATTAAAGTTGATAACATTTTTGCCATTCACTTCTTTTACGATGCAATCTCCGCCGAGGTTGCCTACGATTTGTAACTTGATCATAACTGTGTTTTTTAATTGTTAATCGATGTATCTGTACGGCCGCATTCTAATGGTAAGAATGAAGCAAAATCTTTATGAATGTTTACAAACCTAATTCATTTTTTTAGCCATGTTACTTACCTGGTCCTGTAAGTTATTAACAAGATTTGCCAGAGCATTTACATCCCATCTTTGCTGCTGGGTAACCTTATTTATAATTGCCTGGGCCTGCCACATCTCCAAAATATCATGGGCATTTATCTGATATGGCTGGTAAGCAGGATTATCACTTACTAATGTTATTTTATTTTTAACCTTATTGTTTTTTACAACCCTCTTATACACTATGCCCTCATTTTTACTTACCACGATGTAAGCAAGATTACTTTTGGCATCGTCAAGATTTTCTACTTTTTCACCAACAATAATGCTTCCGGAAGGTGTTGGCATCATACTATCACCAATTATTTCAAAAGCACGATAATTACCACCTGTTAACATTGGTAAGGTAAAAGTATTTAGCTCATCAATAAATTCACTATCTGCATAGCCGGCCAGATATCCTGCAGCTGCCTTTACCGGAACAAAATGAATAATATTCCTGTCAGCGCTCATCATTTTTAACTGCCGCCTTTTAGCCAGGTAATTACTTCCCTGTGTAATGCTAAGGTCCCTGCGAAGCAATTCATCAAGGGTTACTTTAAACATATCGCTGATGATCTCCAACACCTCAAGACGGGGCTCAGCTCTTTCTTCTTCATATGCCCCGAGAAGTGAGCGTTTAATGCTCAATTTATTTGCAAACTCTTCCTGGGTCCACCCTCGTAGTTTGCGTAAATATTTTAAATTTTGCCCTGCGATAGCCATATGAAACTAATTTGCTTAGTGTAAAAATACTAATTTTTTTAGTTTATCCAAATTTTTTATCCACTTATTTTTTAAAGGCATGGTTTATGCATTTTATACATATCTTATACATTAAATGCCTTAAAAGATTTGTATGAAAGCTCTAAATAAAATTACATTCCTATTGATTGTTGTTTTTATAATCAGCAATAAATTGTTTGCACAGCCGGGCCGTAATATGGTTAAACAGCCACCAAGAATAAACGGTGTTGTACGAGCCACCGCTACAGCAAATATTAATGCAAAGATCCATGCAAACAGTAATAGTGTTTTTGGAAATGGTAACTCTCATCCTAATTACAGTAAAAAAGAGCAACCACAAAAAGAAGTGAGAAACGATGAAGGGGAAATAAAAAAAATGAAGGAAAAGGGGAAAAAAGAAAGGCAATAGTGGAGAATACCAGGCTAGAACTGGTGACCTTCCGTTCTTCGGGACGCCCAGCCCGACTGTGTAAATGAGACTTTGTAAATATTTTCAACTTTTCTTTTTCTTATCCTCTATTTCCCTTTTGCAAGCCTCATTTTTCAAAACAAACGATGTATAAATAACCTTCCAATCATTACCTTTTTAGTTTTGCTGCCCGAAATATTGTAACAATAAAATAGATCAATTACATTTTGTGTATGATCTGTGTAATCTTGATTTAATAAAGCAGAATAAAGTATGTATAAAAAATACATAAGATTGTTGTGGAGAATACCGGGCTCGAACCGGTGACCTCTTGCATGCCATGCAAGCGCTCTAGCCAACTGAGCTAATCCCCCATTTTATTTTAAAAAATATTTCAATGACCTTCCCGATATTTATCGGGACGCTCTAGCCAACTGAGCTAATGCCCAATGTAATAATTTATCATCATCTTCTTAAACAATCAGACGCTATTGCGTTTAAATAAGTTTTGGAAGCTTTATCAACATTTTTTGAATCAGGATAATCCTGGATTAATTTTTTCAACATGCAATCGCAATAATCATTTGCGCCCCTGGTGCCCAATGTTTTATTTACAGTGGGCATGCAATTATCTATAAATTCCTGCTGATCATATATTGACCAGCCTGCTGACTTATTTGATTGATCAGATTTATTTGTCTGAGTTGTGGATGAATTTAAACATTCAGTTTTCATAGCTTGAATTTCTTCATTAGAAAGTTTTTCATCTACATTAGTTTCATTAGGATATTTTGCTTCAACTTTTTCTGTCATGCAATTACAATCTTTAAAGGCTTGCGATGCACTTATATTTTCTGAAGCCTTATCAATGCAATCCTGTATAAAATTATTCCGATATTGTTTTGACCAACTGCCTGAACTGCTAGCATTATTGTCACCTCTAACGTTTGATTTGGTTTTACATCCTGGTAAAATAATAATTCCAAAAAGTAATACCAGATATGAATTTCTCATCTTTATTTTAAACCTGTATAATTTAAATAGAAGTCAAAAAATAATAAGAAGAAAACACTCTGACTTTAGATTTAAAAATAAATCATTCTCCCCAAATTTCATCCTTTCCTTCCAGCCATAACTTTACCTGTGTATTGGTGACAGACTTTGGTCTTTCGAGTGGAAAGCCTAATGCCCTGTCCCAGCAAAGACTTGCCAATACCCCTAACGCTCTTGATACACCAAATAATACGGTATAAAATTCATACTCTTTCATTCCATAATGAACCAATAAAGCGCCGCTGTGGGCATCTACATTTGGCCATGGGTTTTTTATTTTTCCCAGAGATTGTAAAATAGGTGGTACAGCCTCATAAATATTCCAAACGGTTTGCACTAACGGATCATCAGGCATATGCTTTTTACCAAACTCCATTTGTGCAGAAAAACGTGGATCAGTTTTACGCAACACCGCATGCCCATAACCCGGAACAACTTTACCTTCACTCAACGTTTTTTTAACGTACTCAACAATTTGCTCCTTATTAGGAAGTTCGGTTCCTAACTCTTCTCTCATTTCAAATATCCATTTAATAACTTCCTGATTTGCCAGGCCATGTAAAGGACCTGCAAGACCATTCATTCCCGCAGCAAAACTTAAGTATGGATCGGCTAATGCAGAGCCAACCAAATGCGTGGCATGTGCTGATACATTGCCGCCTTCATGATCAGCGTGAATGGTCATGTACAATCGCATCAATTCCATAAATCCCTCATCCTCGTAACCCATCATATGAGCAAAATTGCCTGCCCAATCCAATAAGCCATTGGGTTGAATGTGATCACCTTTTTTATATTTACGACGATAAATATATGCGGCAACCCTTGGCAGCCTTGCTATAAGATCCATAGAATCATCAAACACCGCATCCCAATATTCTTTTTTATTAAGACCGGCTGCATACCTTTTTGCAAATTGACTTTCTGTTTGCAATGCCATTATTGCAACCACAAACTGTGTCATCGGATGTGTGGTAACAGGCAATGCTTCGATAGTAGCAAACACATGATTAGGAACATGACTGCGGCGTTGCCAAACACTGGTGACATGTTGAACATCTTCATCTGTAGGCAATTCACCTACCAACATCAGGTAAAATAATCCTTCTGGTAAAGGCTCCGATCCGCCGGAAGCTTTTGGCAATTTTTGTTGCAATTCAGGAATTGAATAGCCTCTGAAACGAATGCCTTCCTGTGCATCCAGCAAAGATGTTTCAGTAACAAGGCCAGTAATACCACGCATGCCCTGGTAAACCTGCGATAAAAAAACTTCTCCTATCTTTTTATCTCCATGTTGCTTTAAAATTTCCTTCATCTCTGCAGACATGATATCGGCCTTTTCTTTAAATTTATCTTTGATCACACCCATTCGAAATTATTTAATAGTAAAGTTAATGAAAGTCAATGGTCAATAGACAATGGTCAATAGGCAAAAAAAATAAAATATAGAGACCAGTGAAACAGTGACTCAATGACAAATGAATATTGACTAATGAAAATTATTTAGGGGCCTTACGGTATAAATAGTAGGCTAACAGGGCGAAAAAAATATTTGGTATCCATGCTGCCAATACAGGATTAAAATTACCTTTCATTGCAAACACGGAAGCAAACCTGCCGATTAAAATATAGGCGACACTTATTACTATCCCAATGGCAAGATGAAATCCACTACCTCCTCTTATTTTTCTTGAAGCAACCACTGCTCCTATCATTGTAAGTATTAAAACGGATGGAGGCCCGGCATCCCTGCTGTTCTTTTCCAACATTAATGAATTTACAGTTTCTGAGCCGCGTAATTTTTCAAGTTTGATGAATTCATTCAGGTCTTTGGTAGATAATTTATCCTTCATGTATTCATCCCGCTGCAGATCCCGTGGCTTAAAACTATATTTCATTTGCAAAACCGGCCGTTGATTTAAATTTTCACGTATGCCATTAATAGATCTTTCAATTACCCCGTTAAGCCGCCAGTTATGAGTTGCAGTATCCCAGCTGATCGTTTCTGCACGCAGGTTGTAGACGAGTTGGTTGTTTTGAAATTTTTGCACAAAGAAATTATTTCCTGTACGGCTTACTGTATCATAATATCGTATGCCGGCATACGAAAATGAATCCAGCCTGAAATAAAAATTATTTATGTAAGATTGGTTGCGAACGCCGGCATAACTTTCATCAATATATTTTGCAGAAAAATTAGCCCACTTTGCATTTGCCCTTGGCAGAAGACCCTGGTTACACCACCAGAGAAAAGCTGATAATAAAATGCCTCCAATAAAGTAAGGTCGCAAAAACCTGGTAAAGCTTACACCATTAGCAAGTATAACAATTATCTCCGACCGGTTTGCCATTATTGAAGTAAAAAATATTACCGATAAAAACACAAACAACGGGAAGAGCAAAGCATCTATCCTGGGTATAAAACCAAAATAATATTGAGTAATAATTATTGATGCAGGAAGATGAGTTTTTGCAAAATCATCTGTTCTTTCACTAAGATCTATGATTACTGCTATGGCTGTAAGAGCAAGCAAAAAAAATAAAAATGTGACAAAATATTTTTTAAGAATATACCAGTCGAGAATTTTCATCATAATAAGTACAATGCACAAAGATACAGGGGATGCTATTATGGAATTAGAGTAGGTTTGAATGTTCTTTTATGACTTACGCCGTGTCCTGCTTAGCTAAAAGCTATGAAGAGAGACACGGCTAAGGAAAAATTCAGACTCATCTTTCGCTTTCTTATTTTTTCCCCGGCCTCAAAATCGCTGTAAGAACATTATTACCGTTCAATAATAACTTAGCTGCATCCTGTATGGCTTTTGGCGTTAGTGCATTTACATATTTTTCATACTCAATAAAATATTTTGGGTTGCTGCCGGGAAATTTAAAATCCTGCAACTGGCTTAACCAGTAAGCGTTTTCTTTTTTATTCACTTTATACTTTTCTCTCCATTGCTGCTTTACTTTATCAAGATCCTGTTTTGATGGCCCAAACTTTTTTAGATCTTCTATTTCTTTTTTTGCTGTATATAATAATGTATCAACTTTTTCAGGGCCGCTGGGCAACTGTAAAATAAAGGAGTAATTGGGGTAAGGTATCTTTTCAAATTGCGCAGCAATACCCCCGCTATAAATTCCCTGTATCTTTTCTCTTAACTCTTCAATTATCTTAATGTTCAATATCTCGCTGATGGCTGCGGCTTTTAATTCAAGCTCTTCACTGTAGGGCATTTCACCATGATACAAAACAAGGCTTAAGGCCTTTTGTTCTGTGCCTTTATATACATTCAGATTAACCTTTCCATTCACAGGCCGCACCTTATTATCTACATAAGTAATTTTTTTATTAACTGATTGAAGACCGGCAATATATTTCTCTATCAGCGGTTTTAACTGGTCTTCGGTAAAGCTTCCAACAAAAGTGAAATGCATTCCGAATGCGTTGCCAAATCGCTCTTTATATATCTGTATGGCCCTGTCAAGATTTATCTTATTAAAATTTTCAACCTTGGGGATCATTACCGGCGCCAATGGATTATTTCTAAACATTACTTTATACAATGTATCAATAAAGGCAAACTGCGGATTAGCGCCAAGCATTGCCAGCTGCGATTTATTTCTCTGGATAAATGAATGAAATAAAGCAGTGTCCTTTCTTGTAGATGTAAACAGCAGGTACAGCAATTGAAACATTGTTTCCGCATCTTTCACACTGCTGCTTCCATTAACACCTTCTGTAGTGCCTGTGAATATTGCATTTGCCATAGCTGTTTTTCCTGCGAGTAGCTTTTGCAGATCGAGCGGAGAAAAATTTCCGAGACCCATAGCTCTAACAACTGACAGCGCATATTCAGCGCTGTATTTATCTTTTAACCCATAATTATTTTTACCGCCGGGCCTTACTGCACTCATTAAAATCTGGTCATTTTTAAAATCAGTTGGCTTTAAGGTAACGGTAACTCCATTGCTTAATGTTAACTCTGTAGTGCCGAGGTAAGGATTTTTTTTAGTGGAAATAATTTTACCCGTCTTTGGCATCGTTGTTAATAAAGAAGATCCGAGTGCTTTTTCTTCATACTGATTTACGCCTCCTTTTTCTACCTCATCTACTTTTGCTAAAAGCTCTTCTCCGGTTGGTAATTTTTGTTTTGAATTCTCCGGACCTGTAAGTGCGATCAGTTTATTTGAATTTTGTTTTAAAACATTCGCAACGGCATTCACATCATTTAAAGAGATCTGCGGAATTAATTTTTGATAATACTGATATTCCTTCTCAATGCCTGGGATTGGTTCCTGCGTTAAAAAATTCCTGATGTATTCTTCAGCATAATTTGCAGACTCGGTTTTATCCCTCTCATTATATAACTGCTCCATCTGCGATAAAAGCGCTTTTTTAACCCTGTCCAATTCTGCCTGTGTAAAACCAAATTTCTTTACTCTTTCAAGCTCAGATGAAAAAGCTTCTAATCCTTTTAATGCATCGCCAGTTCCTATTCCTATCTCAGCATTGAATGCTTCATATCCTCTTGCATAAGAGGCAAAACTTGCGCCTGCATAAACAAATGGAGGATTTTCTTTTTGTGTCAACTCTCTCAGCCGCTGATTTAAAAGTGTGGTGAAAATATTTTTTACAATATCTTTTTTATACCCTTCCAATGTAACATCCGTCGGCTTGGGCATTGCAGAATAATTAAGCTGGATAACATAGTTGGTAGCCTCTTTATCAGTAACGATCATGCCTGAGCTTTTTGCATAAGCAGGTACCGGGATACGCTGCCTTACTCTTTCATTTGAAGGATTCGGAATGCCACTGAAATGTTCTTTTATCAATTCTTCCGCTTTAGCCGGGTCAATATCCCCAACAACAATCACGGCCATCAGGTCGGGTCGATACCATTCTTTATAAAATCTTCGCAGGCTTTCATACTTAGCATTTTTTACTATGCTGTCAATTCCTATTGGCAACCGTTCGGCATACTTTGAGCCTTCAAAAAGCATCGGATATATTTTTCTGAACATCCTGTCTTCAGCGCCTTTTCCCATCCTGCTTTCTTCTAAAACAACGGGTCGTTCTGCATCAATATCTTCCTCTTTATCTGTTACATTATGTGCCCAGTCTTCCAAAATCTGAAAACCTTTTTCCAGGTTGGTCGGCTTATCAGTTGGTATGGGAAGAATGTAAACAGTTTCATCAAAGCCGGTATAAGCATTAAGATCGTTTCCAAAGGACACACCGATTGATTGAAGAAAGGAAATGATATCATTTTTTTTGAAATGACTTGTGCCATTAAAGGCCATGTGCTCACTTAAATGCGCTAAGCCCTGCTGGTCTTCATCTTCAAGTACAGAACCTGCATTTACAACCAGCCTTAATTCTACTTTTTGCTCAGGCTTTTTATTTTGCCTGATATAATAAGTAAGTCCGTTGGAGAGTTTACCGATCCTTATTTTTGGATCAACCGGTAATTTATCATTAAGATTTGCCTGGGCAAAGATTTGTGTTGAAAAAGAAAACAACACAATAAATAATCGAAAAATATGTAAACGGAAAAGGTGCTTCATGGTATAATTTTTAGAACTACAAATATAACAGAGAGGTTTTTAAAAAAATGGGAAGAATTAAGTAATATATGACAAACATGTTTGCAGGCTATCTTTCCAGTTTGGAATAGTTATGCCAAGTGTTTGCTTGATTTTCGCGGTATTTAAAACCGAGTATTGCGGACGCCTTGCAGCAGTTTGATATTCTGATGTTGGTATTGGATTAACTGAGCATTTACTTTTTATAATTTTTTTAATTGCCTTTGCAAATTCATACCATGTAATTACACCTTCATTACAATAATTAAAAACCCCTGTTGCAGAATGATCACTATTTTCTCTTTCAACTATTGTAAGTATTGTAGCCGCAAGGTCAGCAGAATAAGTTGGAGAGCCATACTGATCATTCACTACGTTTATATCATGCATACCGGCCGCCAGGCTTTCTTTTTCTTTGAGGAGCCTTAGCATTGTCTTTACAAAATTATTTCCGAAAGAAGAGTAGACCCATGAAGTACGGATGATAATGGCAGAAGAATTATTATTTAAAACAAGCTCTTCGCCTTTCAGTTTGGATGCACCATAAATATTTATTGGAGATACGCGATCATCTTCTTTATAAGGTATTGATGAAGTACCGTCAAAAACATAATCAGTTGAAATATGAATAAGCTGCGTTTGATGTGCTTTACAAATAGCAGCCAGGTTTCCGGCAGCATCTGCATTAATAAGAAAAGCCTTTTCTTTTTCCGACTCAGCTTTATCAACAGCTGTGTAGGCAGCGCAATTTATACAATGGTGGATCTGCTTTTGTTCAAAAAAATTTTTTACAAGATCAAAGTTATCTATTGGCAGATCCTCTTTGGTTGTAAATAAAAATTTATAAGAAGGATATTGTTCAGACAGTTTCCATATCTCCATACCTAGCTGTCCGCCGGAACCGGTAACTAAAATTGTTTTCTCAAAAAGATCAATCATTTTATAATCTTATCCTTCGTATACAAAATTGTTTTTGCACGCATTCAGCCCGGGATATTTTGTATCTTTTTCTGAAATGATAGCTTCGTTATTACGTATTTTCCAATCAATATTTAAACCCGGATCATTGTATGCAATGCCGCCCTCGCTTTCTTTATAATAGAATTGATCGCACTTATAAAAAACCTCTGCAGTTTCACTTATAACAGAATAGCCATGTGCAAATCCCTTTGGTATTAATAATTGTTTTTTGTTTTCAGCCGATAATTCAATTGTATAGGTTTTCCCATATGTTGGAGAGTTTTTTCTTATGTCAACTGCTACATCTAAAATGCTGCCGCTTAACACTCTAATAAGTTTTGTTTGAGCATAAGGATTCAACTGGTAATGAAGTCCCCGTATCACACCATATACTGAACTGGCCTGGTTATCCTGGACAAAATTTATTTCAATACCTTCCTCATTGAAAACTTTTTGATTATAACTTTCAAAGAAATATCCACGGTCATCCTTCCAAACCCTTGGCTCAAATATCAATAATCCCGAGAATTCAGTTTTAATAAAAGGCATGTTTAAATGTACGGTTTAAGATGTACGATGTACGATTTTTAAGTATACCAATCTTTAAAATATTCTATAGTCTCAATCAACCCATTATCAAATTTTGTTGTTGGCTGATAACCTAATAAATTTTTTGCAAGAGAAATATCTGCTAAAGAATTTCTTACGTCACCTTCTCTTGGATCTCTGTAAGTTGGTTTGTGTTCTGCATGTAAATGTTTTTTTATTCCATTATACACATAATTAATAGAAAAGCTTTCTCCTACAGCTACATTGTAAATTTTATTTACGGCTTTTTTATTATCAGTAAGCATTGCTTTAATATTTACCTGCATTACATTTTCTACAAAAGTAAAATCCCTTGTTTGCTCCCCGTCGCCATTTATATAAACAGGTGTATTATTTATAATCCCTTTTACAAATAATGGAATAACTGCAGCATAGGGGCTATCAGGATCTTGCCTTGGACCAAAAACATTAAAATACCGTAAACCAATAACTGAAGTTTTATAAACATCTGCAAAAACCTGGGCATACATTTCATTAGCTCTTTTGCTAACCGCATACGGTGACAGGCAATTACCTATCCGATCTTCTTTTTTGGGCAAACTTTGTTCATCACCATACACAGAAGAAGATGAGGCATACACAAACCGTTTCACATTATTATCGGCTGATGCTTTTAAAATATTTACAAAGCCACCAACATTTACATCATTTGTTGTTTGAGGTTCTTTAATAGAACGTGGAACTGAACCCAATGCCGCCTGGTGGGATACATAATCAATGCCATCGCATGCTTTGTTACATGTTTCAAAATCTCTTATATCACCTTTTAAAAATTCAAATGGCGGATATGCATTTAAAACATCAAGGTTCGATTGTAAGCCATTTACCATATTATCAAGTACACGAACTTTTTTTGCGCCGTTCTTTAATAAGTATTCTGCAATGTGGCTGCCGATAAAACCTGC
This sequence comes from Chitinophagales bacterium, assembly GCA_043749085.1. GTDB lineage: Bacteria > Bacteroidota > Bacteroidia > Chitinophagales > Chitinophagaceae > Ginsengibacter. The sequence goes on along the minus strand of JAYVEA010000090.1, from coordinate 15,218 downwards.
TCCGCCTGTTACCAGGAAAGAGTATTGATCTAAGTTTTTTGTATGAAATATGTTATTCAAAAAAAAGGAATATTAATTATAAACTCCAATACGCTCTGCTGCTTATTTTACCACGATAAATACCTTTAAGATCGGCAATGATTGCATGCGGCTTTGTTACGGCCGCAAACTCTGCATCATTCAGTTTTTTATAATCATTGTGCGGTACAGTAATTATAACGGCATCATAATCATTTCCTAATTCTGCTGTTAATCCAAATCCATATTCATGCATTAGCTGCTCGCTGGATGCATGCGGATCAGTAACATGAACATTTAGCGAATAGGATTGCAATTCTTTTACAACATCTGCAATTTTAGAGTTACGAATGTCGCTTACATTTTCTTTGAAGGTAGCACCCATCACCAACACTTTTGCATGTTTTACATTTCCATTATAATGTATAATATGCTGCAAAACTTTTTTTGCAATATACCCTCCCATTCCATCATTAATTGCCCGGCCTGCCAGTATTACCTGTGAGTCATAACCCAATTCTTTTGATTTATGGGTAAGATAATAAGGATCAACGCCAATACAATGTCCGCCAACCAACCCGGGCTGAAATTTTAAAAAATTCCATTTGGTACCTGCAGCTTCCAGTACTTCGAAAGTATTTATTCCCATTTTATCAAAAATGATAGAAAGCTCATTCATCAGGGCGATATTGAGATCTCTTTGTGTGTTCTCAATAATTTTAGCAGCTTCTGCAACTTTTATTGAAGAAGCTTTATGAACACCTGCATCAACAACTAACTCATACACTTTTGATATCACTTCCAGGCTTTCTGTATCACATCCGCTAACTACTTTTATTATGCTGCTTAAAGTATGTTCTTTATCTCCGGGGTTTATCCTTTCAGGAGAATAACCAATCTTAAAATCAACAATATTTTTTAACCCTGATATTTTTTCTATTATTGGCAGGCAATCTTCTTCAGTACACCCGGGATAAACAGTTGATTCAAATACAACATAATCACCTTTTTTTATAATCTTTCCAATAGCTTCACTTGCTTTTTTTACAGGACGCAGATCAGGAATATTATGTTCATCAACCGGTGTAGGAACAGCAACAATATAAAAATCCGCTGTGCTTAAAATATTCAGATCACTCGTGAATTCGATGGTACAATCCTGGAATGCCTTTTTATCTAATTCCTGGCTGGGATCTATATCCTGCCTCATTAATTTTATCCTGTCTTCATTAATATCAAAGCCAATCACCGAAAGCTTTTTAGCAAACTCAAGTGCGATTGGTAATCCAACATAACCAAGCCCGATTACTGCTAATTTTTTTTTCTTATCAATTAAACCCTGGTACATTTTTTATTTATTTTATCTCCTGCTTTCAAATTCTTTTGGAAGTTTATTCAATTCTTCTTTAGGTAAAGATTTAAAATATTCATACGTTATTTTTAATCCTTCCTTCCTGGAAACCTTTGGTTCCCAATCTAAAATCTTTTTTGCTTTTGAAATATCCGGCTGACGTTGTTTAGGATCATCCTGGGGCAGAGGTTTATAAACAATTTTTTGTGTTGTGCCCGTGAGTTTAATAACTTCCACTGCAAATTCTTTTAAAGTAATCTGATCAGGATTGCCAATATTTACAGGCATTATGTAATCACTCATCAATAACCGGTAAATACCTTCTATTAAATCATCTACATAGCAAAAGCTTCTGGTTTGGCTGCCATCACCAAAAACAGTTAGGTCTTCTCCTCTTAAGGCCTGCCCGATAAATGCCGGTAAGGCTCTGCCGTCATTAAGCCTCATTCGTGGACCATAAGTATTGAATATCCTTGCAATGCGGGTTTCCAATTTATGGAAAGTATGATATGCCATTGTAATCGCTTCCTGGAAACGCTTTGCCTCATCGTAAACCCCGCGAGGACCAACAGGATTAACATTTCCCCAATATTCTTCCCTTTGTGGATGCTCAAGAGGATCTCCATAAACTTCACTGGTAGAAGCAACAAGTATCCTGGCTTTTTTGGAAAGCGTTAAGCCTAAACAATTATGTGTACCAAGAGAACCAACTTTTAATGTTTGGATAGGAATTTTTAAATAATCTATGGGGCTTGCAGGAGAAGCAAAATGTAATATGTAATCTAATTTACCGGGGACATGAATGAACTTTGAAACATCGTGATGATAAAATTCAAATTGTTTTAACTTAAAAAGATGCTCTATATTTTTAAGGTCGCCGGTTATAAGGTTATCCATCCCAATTACAAAAAAATCCTCCTTAATGAACCTGTCACAAAGATGTGAACCTAAAAACCCTGCTGCCCCGGTTATAAGAACTCGTTTTTGCATGTATCAATTGTCTTTGGTGATGGTTCTTCTTCCTATGCTTACATAATGAAATCCGCATTCATCCATTTGTGTAAGATCAAACAAATTTCTACCATCAAAAATTACTTTATTTTTTAATAACGAAGCAATTTTATTAAAGTCAGGTGTTCTGAACTCACTCCATTCAGTAGCAATAACCAAAGCATCTGCGTCCTGTAATGCTTCATATTGATTTTCTGCATACTGAATCTTATTGCCTAATTCTCTTTCTACATTTGTCATCGCCTCAGGGTCAAAAACACAAATATTTGCACCTGCTTTTGTTAATTCGTCTATGATAGTTAATGAGGATGCTTCCCTAATATCATCTGTGTTAGGCTTAAAGGCAAGGCCCCAAAGTGCCAGTTTTTTGCCTGCAAGCTCATTATTAAAATATTTTTTTATTTTTTGAACCAAATGCAGTTTTTGCTTTTCGTTTACCTGCATTACTGCTTTCAATATTTTAAAGTCATAGTCCGTTTCACGTGATGACTGCTCTAATGCTTTTACATCTTTTGGAAAGCAACTTCCACCATATCCAATTCCCGGAAATAAAAATCTTCTTCCGATCCTGTCATCGCTGCCTATTCCTTTTCTAACCATATCAACATCTGCTCCCACTCTTTCACAAAGCTGGGCTATCTCGTTCATAAAAGAGATCTTTGTGGCAAGAAATGAGTTGGCAGCATACTTGGTAAGCTCCGCAGATTTTTCATCCATATATATTATAGGATTTCCCTGTCTTACAAATGGCGCATACAATTCTCCTAATATTTTTTTCGCTTTTTCTGATGAGGTACCTATTACCACCCTGTCAGGTTTCATAAAATCATCCACCGCCACACCTTCCCGTAAAAACTCAGGATTACTTACTATATCAAATGCCCCCTCTAAATCTCCGCCGGTGGGGGAGATTTTTGAAGCACTTTCTAAAATAGCAGTTCTTACTTTTTCCGCGGTTCCAACAGGAACGGTGCTTTTATCAATAATTATTTTATAGTCATCCTTTTTAAGCAAGCCTCCCATATCTTTAGCTACGCCTAAAATATATTTAAGATCGGCACTTCCGTCTTCTCCCGGTGGTGTAGGTAAGGCAAGAAAAATAATTTTGGCATCTTTAATTCCCTCTTGTAAAGAGGTGGTAAAATGTAATCTTCCTTCTTTCTCATTTCTTATAAAAATCTTCTCCAGTCCCGGCTCGTAAATAGTAACCTGCCCTGAAGACAATTTTTTTACTTTGTCTTCGTCTATGTCCACGCAGGTAACATCATTACCCGTTTCTGCAAAGCAGGTGCCTGTAACCAATCCAACATAGCCTGTTCCTATAACTGCAATTTTCATTTCTATTTATTTATTTACAAACTCTAATACTTTATCTGTTATATATCCCAGCTGTTCTTCATCTAACTCAGTGTGTATCGGCAATGAAATAACTTTTTCAGCTAACCATTCCGTAACCGGTAAATTATAATCACCGCCCCCAAATTCTTCAAACATTTTTTGACGATGTGCAGGCACAGGATAATATATCATTGAAGGAATACTATTTTTTTCTAAAAAATCTTTTAATCCATCCCTGTCAGTATTATTTAAAATCAAAGTATATTGATGAAATACATGATTAGAATATTCAGCTCTGAACGGTATTGTAATTTTTGGGTGATTTGCAAATGCCTTGTCATAATAATCGGCAGCTTTCTGACGTGCAGTTATATATTTATCCAATAACGGAAGTTTTACATTGAGTATTGCCGCCTGCATAGCATCCAGCCTCGAATTACAGCCCACCATTTCATGGTAATATCTTACTTTTTGTCCATGATTAGCTATCATTTTTAATTTTTCTGCCAATGTATCATCATTAGTGAAGATGGCACCGCCATCACCATAGCACCCTAAATTTTTACTGGGAAAAAATGATGTGGTGCCAATAGTACCTATAGTTCCTGATTTCTTTTTTGTGCCATCTTTAAAAATGTAATCTCCCCCGATCGCCTGTGCATTATCTTCAATAACAAATAAATTATGTTCGTTAGCTATAGTCATGATATCTTCCATGTTAGCAGTATGCCCAAATAAATGAACGGGCACAATTGCTTTAGTTTTCGAAGTAACAGCATTTTTTACTGCCGCAGGATCAATACAGAATGTTTCCTTATCAACTTCAACAAATACCGGTTTTAATTTAAGTAAGGCAATAACTTCTGTTGTGGCGATGAATGTAAAGGAAGGAGTAATAACTTCATCTCCTGGTTGTAAGTCAAGCGCCATCATGGCTATTTGCAATGCATCCGTTCCGTTAGCACATGGGATTGTGTGTTTAACGCCAAGGTATTGGGAAAGATTGTCAGCAAAATTAGTTACCTGGTTTCCACCTATAAATACTGAACTGTCTAACACATTTAAAAGAGCACTGTCAATCTCAGGTTTTATTTTGAGATATTGTTGCTTTAAATCAACCATTTGTATAGTCTTCATAATTACTTTTAAACGGCGGCAAAGATAAGAATTGAAACAGGAAAGAGAAATTACAAATTAGAAATTAGATTTGTTATCTAAACAGATGAAGTTGAGCTTATTTTTTTATACTATTTTTCTAAAGGTATATCCTGTAGTAATTAGAATTGCAGCACTATGGAATGATAAAGCAAAGCTTTGGATAAAAGGAAGAAAAAATTTTCCAGTTTTTAATTCTCCAGAGAGTGAAACTATCTGGATGCACTGTGCCAGCCTGGGTGAATTTGAACAGGGGCGTCCTTTGCTCGAAAAAATCAGGAAAGAATTTCCTCGTTATACTATTGTAATCACTTTTTTTTCTCCATCAGGTTATGAAATTGAAAAAAATTTTAAAGGCGCTGATCATATTTTCTATTTACCTATCGACTCGGCTTCAAATGCAAAAAGGTTTATTCAACTTATTAATCCAGCATTAGTTCTATGGGTAAAATATGAATACTGGTATCATTATTTATTTGAATTAAAAAAGAAAAATATTCCTACCCTGTTAATATCAGGGGCCTTTAGAAAAGATCAGCCTTTCTTTAAATGGTATGGAAATTTTTGGAACGAAATGCTGGATTGCTTTACATATTATTTTGTACAAAATTCTAATTCAAAAATTTTATTAGCAACCATTAATATTAAAAATGTAACTGTTTCAGGAGATACAAGGTTTGACAGGGTGATCAGCATTGCAGAAAACTTTGATGATGTACCGTTGATAAAAGAATTCTGTGGAAGCAGCAAAGTGATAGTTGCGGGCAGTACATGGGAAGATGATGAAGCAGAGCTTATACATTATGCAAGAACAAATACTGATATAAAATTTATCATTGCACCACATGAAGTTGATAAAGAAAATCTTGCTGATGTGAAGAAAGAATTTAAAAACTCTTTATTTTATTCGGAGTTAAATGATCTTACCATACAAAACACCAATATAATTATCATCGATAACGTTGGCATGCTTTCACGGCTGTATAAATATGCTGGTATTACCTATGTTGGTGGCGGTTTTGGAGATGATGGCCTGCACAATATTTTAGAAGCAGCAGTATATGGCAAACCGGTAATTTTTGGACCTGTATTTGAAAAAAATTTTGAAGCCGAAGAATTAATTTCTTGTGGCGGAGCAATAACTATTGAGAATGCTCTCGAGCTTGAAAAGGTTTTAAATAATTTATTAAATAATCCGGTAGAATTAAAAAAGAGAAGTGAAGCTGCTAAAAATTATGTGTACAAAAATGCAGGGGCAACAAAAAAGATAATGGAATATATTCAGGAAAACCGCCTTTTAACCAACTGATCAAATTGTTTTACGATAGGGTTTGATTCTTTCCATCCTATTTTTACTTTAAGTTCTCTTTCTATCCAATATTGTGCTTCGGGATAAATGGAAAAATTATTGATCGTTTTTATACTTCGTTCATACATAGCCTCATCACCACGAAATAATTCATTGATAAATAAGAAACGATCATTAACGCCAATTGCTTTTTTAAGATCTCTTACAGGGGCTTCAGTAAGCATATCCGAAAGCTCTATCTTACTTTGCATTAATCTCTCATTCAATGATTCGGGTCTGGCCGTAGCTTCATTAATATTCTTTTGAGGAACCGGAGCAGATGTCTGATGTGTTAAAGTGGGTACATCTTCAATAGGATCGAACATCAACACCGGTTTTGCGTTTATGCTCATTTGGTTTTTTGCTTCAGCATTTCTTTTTATTTCTTCCAGCTCTTCTTCAATTTCTTTTTCATCAACTTTTAAAACTTCTATAATTTTATCTTCCTCCCGGATTGTTTCGTGCTCATGTTTTAAAGTGTCTTTTTGATCATAATTTACTGCGGCTCTATTGCCAGGCATCATTACAGTTACTTTTCCTTTATTTACTGCATCGCTACCCTTCTGTTGAAGCAATTCGGATTGAAGCATTTGTACAGTCATCAATAACTTATCAGCAGGTGCATTATCATCAACCTGCTGCTGCAATTTTTCTATTAGAGTTTTCACTCTTTCCATTATATTTAATTTGCTTAAGGGATTGTTATACTATACAACGAAAAAATGAAATTAATGTTTTTGATTTCATGTAAAATCATTTTAACCTTTGTACGCAGGCTAAGTTACAATTGAATTTAAAAATATTTACTAATTATGTTTATAGAACCCAATTTTAAGGGCGAACGCAGAGGCTGGATAGAAGTTATTTGCGGCAGTATGTTCAGCGGCAAAACTGAAGAACTTATCCGTAGATTAAAACGGGTTAAGATAGCCAATCTTAAAGCAGAAATATTTAAACCTTCTATCGATGTTCGGTATGACATTGTAAAAATTGTAAGTCATGATGAAAATAAAATTCATTCAACACCTGTGGACAATTCTCAAACCATATTACTAATGGCACAGGATGTAGATGTAGTGGGCATTGACGAAGCCCAGTTTTTTGATGAGCAGGTTGTATTGGTTTGTGAGCAGTTAGCATTAAAAGGCGTAAGAGTTATTGTTGCCGGGCTTGATATGGATTATCTCGGCAATCCTTTTGGGCCAATGCCTAAACTATTGGCAATAGCAGATTACATAACAAAGCTGCATGCAATATGTATGGTATGCGGAAATATCGCTAATATTTCTTATCGCAAAGTTGCAATGGAAGGGCAGGTAGTGTTGGGAGAAAAAGATATTTATGAGCCGAGATGCCGGCATTGTGCGCAATTATAAAAAAGATTAAATAAAAATTGTAAAGAAGCACTTCAATAAATAAGGCAACCGAAATTCTGGTTGCCTTATTCATAAAATAAAAGAAAATCAATTTCAGTATTTAGTCTACTTACGCGTTTTAAAGTTCCAGATTGCCGACCATGGACTTGTACCATATGCATTAGTAGCATTCACCCGCCAATAATAAGTTACACGGCTGCCAAGTCCCGTCACGGTTGTTGAAGTGGTGGTTATGTTGGCTTGATCATATATGAATGTAGCAAAACCAGGATCAGTTGAAACCTGCACTTTGTATGAAGTTGCACCACTGGAGGCATTCCATGTTAAAGTCGGGGATCTTGATATATTCGTGGCGCCACTGACCGGCGAGCTAAGAGTAGGTACTGCCGGAGCACTACCTGCTGCAGTTGTAAAACTAAAGGTCCCTGACCATGAACTTGTACCCCCTGTGTTAGTAGCATTTACCCTCCAATAATACACTGTACTACCAGTTAGGCCCGTTACATTTGTTGATGTAGATGTAATGCCAGTTTGATTATACACCAACGTAGTAAAACCAGGATCGCTTGAAACTTGTACTCCATAAGAATCTGCACCAGTGGAAGCATACCATGATAGCGTTGGATTGGTGGAAACACTCAAAGCTCCATCAGCAGGAGAATTCAATATTGGTGCAGATGGAGGAGGTGGAGGAGGTCCGGTTACTATTAAAGAATACAAAAGAAGATTGACAGTTCCTGCAGGAATACCTGTAATTTTATTAGGTGTGCCATTGGACTTTAATGCAGATTGAACCTGAGCTGGTGTTGCAGTAGGGTTAGCCTGTAAATATAATGCTGCCGCTCCTGTTACATGTGGAGTTGCCATAGATGTTCCCGAGATAGTATTTGTGGCAGTGTTCGAGGTATTCCAATCAGATGTGATATCTACTCCCGGAGCAGAAATATCCACTACAGAACCGAAGTTTGAAAAATAAGCAAATGCATCGTTTATATCAGTAGCTCCTACAGTAACTGCCTCTGTAACCCCTGCCGGTGAATAGCGGGAAGCATCGGCACTTGAGTTTCCTGCGGCGACACAATAGGTTACTCCATCAGCAATGGAATTTCTAACAGCAGCATCAAGCGAAGTTGATTGACTACCACCGAGAGACATGTTTGCAACAGCAGGATGAGTAGTGTGATCACTTGTTACCCAATCAACTCCGGCAATTACCCCTGATATTGTACCTGAGCCGCTGTTATCAAGTACCCGAACTGCTATTAATTTTACACCTTTTGCAACACCATATGCATTACCACCTATAGTTCCGGCAACATGTGTACCATGACCATTTCCATCTGTTGCAGTACCACCGGGTGTTATCTCATCAATTCCAGTTACTGCCCGTCCACCAAAATCAGCATGGGTTAAGAGGATACCGCAATCAATAATGTAAGCATCTACTCCCGATCCTGTCTGGTTGTAGGTGTAAGAAGCGTCAAGTGGAAGTGATCGTTGATCTATCCGGTCTAGTCCCCATGAAGGTGGATTCGTTTGCGTAGTAACGAAATGCATTTCCTGATCTTGTTCAATATAGGCCACACGGGGATCGTTGCGTAATTCATCCACTACAGCTGTAGGCAACACTCCTGCAAATCCTTTTAAAGCATACTTGTATCTATAATTTGACTTGATTTTAAAATGCTGAGTTATTTGATCTACCTCTCCATCAACATTATCCAAATCGTTCCTAAAAACAACTATGTATGTATTATTTATGTATTTAGCTCCTGAAGCTTTGTTCAACAATGGAGCCTGCGCATTTTGGGGTTGCAGAGGCGTGGGTTCGTGTATCGATTTGTTACACCCAATCATCAGTATAGAAAGAGATAAACCCAATACTTGCAAACAGAGAGAAGAGTATTTTCTAAAAGCTACGGCAATTAAAATTTTGTACATTATATTACAGTTTTGGTGAAGATTAAAAACGGAAGTTATACGCAGGATAAAATCGGGAGAACAATTAAAAAATAACAGAATGGCAAGTGAAATATTTATTTTTAAATTTCTCCCACTAAAAGTAAACAATATTTATATAGAAATAATAATAATTTTTAAAAAAATCATTAGATAATGACAAACCAGATTCTTACACTTCTTAAAAAAGATCTTCTTCTTGAATTAAGACAACAGCATACTTTTTATGGAGTATTACTCTATATAGCTTCTACTATTTTCGTTTTATATCTTTCAATTGATGAACCTGAAGCCAATGTATGGAACGGATTATTTTGGGTAATACAATTATTTGTATGCATAAATACTGTAGCAAAAAGTTTTTTACAGGAAAGCAGGGGCCGGATGTTATACTTTTATTCAGTTGCATCCCCGGTTGAATTTATCATAAGCAAATTATTGTATAACATCATACTCATGATATTGATGAGTGTTATTAGTCTTGTGCTCTTTTTTATTTTTTTAAATAACCCGGTTAGTAATACGTTTCGCTTCACAGGTATTGTTGTATTAGGCGGTGCAGGCATAAGCATGGTTTTTACATTAATGAGTGCCATTGCCGGAAAGGCACAGCAAAACGCAGCACTTATTGCAATTCTCGGCTTCCCTGTAATTCTGCCCCAGTTATTATTGTTGATGCGTTTGAGTAAAACAGCCTTTGCAGAAATATTTAAAGAAGGCGCAGTGTTACAATTATCTGCGTTAATTATTGGGTTAGATGTATTAGTTGTTGTAATGGCAATCATTCTTTTTCCTTATTTATGGAAAGAATAATATAATGAATTGTGAGATGTGAGTTGTGAGTATAACTTTAGATTTACTTTCAAATTCATATTCCTTATTTAGATGTATGCAAAGTAAAAAATTTAATACTTCATATAATACAGCAGTATTTACAACAAAGTTTGTTCTTTATGATAACAAGGATATTACTGTAGTTTATCACTATAAAGATGATGGTGCCTGGCAATTTTCAAGTGATGATGAATTCGAAAATTTTGAAGATGTTGCAAAAGTTGTATCTCTTGGTCAAATAATAGACATTGATAATTCCATTTTGGATTTAGCAGATATGCAAGACGGGTATTTTACACGAAGGCAATCCAAACAAGACAAATGGATAATTGAAAAAATTAATGATTAAATTTCAAACTGATACACTATTCCATTTTTTTATTTCTTATTAAATGAAGCAGTTTACCCTAACTTTGCGCCACAAAAAAAGTGTCTTTCTTGAGGAAAAGCTGGTGGAAAATATTATCATTTTTATTGCTTACCTATACAATTATTGGTGGCTTTTTATTAGACGTACCACGCCTTCCAATAATAAATGAATCGATCCGCAACCTTTATTTTCATGTATGCATGTGGTTTGGCATGATGATACTATTTATTGTAAGTTTTATTTACAGCATTAAATACCTTCGATCTTCCAATAATCGTGATGATATTTTTGCAGTCAACTTTGCAGCTATCGGAAGTTTTTTTGGAATACTTGGGTATGCTACCGGTGCAATATGGGCAAACTATACATGGATAACAGATCAGAATCAATCTTTGGGAAGTGTTTTAAAAGAACCAAAACTTATTGGTGCTGCGATTGCATTATTAATTTACGGTGCCTACTTTGTTTTAAGAGGATCACTTACTGATATTGATAAAAAAGCACGTGTGAGTGCAGTGTATAATATTTTTGCTTTTACAATGCTCTTTCCAAGTATATGGATAATACCAAGATTGGTAGGCAGCCTGCATCCCGGCGCTCCCGGCAGTGATAGCGGAAACCCTGCGTTAAACTTTAATGATATCGACAGCCGCCTGCGAATGGTATTTTATCCTGCAGTTATAGGCTGGACGTTGCTGGGGGTTTGGATAGCAACAATAAAGATCAGGTTACAGTTATTAAAAGATAAAACACTCATCAATGCATAACTTATTTATACGTTTTTTATTTATGGCAGGTTGTTTGTTTTTGAGTTACGCTTCGTTTGCAAAGGATAAAGTTGACATGGCAGACAGCATGCGAAGCAATGGAAAGATTTATGTAGTAGTTGCTGTTTGTCTTACAATTTTAATCGGCTTATTTATTTACGTTTTTTTGTTAGATAAAAAAATAAGCAGGTTTGAGAAGAATAAAGATTAGAAATTTTTGAATAACGATTGATTACTATAAAACATTTTTATGTCATCCGAAAAACCGTATAGTTTTTTTCAAAGCGTAGAAAGAAGTTTTGATAAGGCAGCCATATTCACAGATTGGGATCCGGGTATTTTAGAACAGATAAAAGCCTGTAACAGTGTATATCAAATGAGATTTCCTGTAAAGATTGATGAGAAAGTAGAAGTGATAGAAGCTTATCGCGTTCAACACTCGCACCATAAAACTCCATGCAAAGGCGGTATCCGTTTTAGCCTCGCTGTTAACCAGGATGAGGTGATGGCATTGGCTGCATTAATGACCTATAAATGTGCCATCGTAAATGTCCCTTTCGGTGGTGCCAAAGGAGGTATTAAAATTGATCCTAAAAAATATTCTGATTACGATCTTGAAAAAATTACCCGCCGTTATACTGCCGAATTAATTAAGAAAAAATTTATCGGTCCTGGTACTGATGTACCTGCTCCTGATTACGGTACAGGCGCAAAAGAAATGGCGTGGATACTGGATACATACGTTGCCATGCATCCCGGAGAGATTGATGCTGCAGGTTGTGTAACTGGTAAACCTGTTTCGCAGGGTGGTGTAAGAGGACGTACTGAAGCTACAGGACTGGGCGTATTTTACGGCCTGCGTGAAGTATGTAACATGAAAACGGTAATGGATAAATTAGGGCTTGCCATTGGTGTGGAAGGCAAAAGAGTTTGTGTTCAGGGATTGGGAAATGTGGGCTATCATTCAGCATTATTTTTTCAGCAGGCAGGTGCAAAAATTGTAGGTATTGCAGAATATGAGGGCGGTATATGGAGCGATGAAGGACTGGATGTAGATGCTGTTGTTGCACATCGTAAAAAAAATGGCAGTATTTTAAATTTTAAAGGAGCAACTAATTTTGAAAAAAGCAGTGATGCTTTGGAAATGGAGTGTGATATTTTGATTCCGGCAGCGCTGGAAAATGTTATTAACGGAGAAAATGCAACCAGGATAAAAGCCAAAATAATAGGTGAAGCGGCCAATGGCCCTTTAACACCGGATGCGGATGAGATATTAGCATTAAAAGATATAGTGGTTGTTCCTGATATGTATTTAAATGCGGGTGGTGTTACCGTAAGTTATTTTGAATGGCTGAAAAATCTAAGTCATGTTCGCTATGGCAGAATGGAAAAACGATTTACTGAAAATATGAACCAGCATATACTTGGGCAGATGGAAGAACTTACCGGTAAAAATGTAAGTACTACTGAAAGGGAATTTATTATGCATGGTGCCGATGAAGTTGATCTGGTAAGAAGCGGACTGGAAGAAACAATGATAACCGCAACAAGAGAAATAATGGATATCTGGAATGCCAACCCTAACATACCTGACATGCGTACGGCTGCTTATGTTTGCGCTATTAATAAAGTTGCAACTTCTTATGCAGAGTTAGGAATATTTCCGTAAACAATTATTGAATAAGAAATTATTTAATAATTGGCATTGTTTCAAATTCCGGCATTGTATCTATTTCAAAAAACTGACCGTCTCTTTTTTCAAATCCAAAACAATAACTGCCATTTGTTATTATGAGATATTTTGCCGGGAGTGTAATATGATAACGGAGAATTTGTTCCAGGGTTTTTGAATTAATATTAGCATTCATTTCTTTGCATTCGACGATCATCCATGGTAATGAATTCCTGTCGTAGATGACAACATCACAACGCTTTTTTAATTCGCCTAAACTAATTTCTTTTTCAATTGCAATTAATTTAGTAGGATATTTTTTTATTTCGGTAACATAATGGAGCATGTTTTGCCTTACCCATTCCTCAGGAGTTAATACCATCCAGCGTTTGCGGAAAGCATCAAATATCAACTCAACATTATTTTCTTTTTTTATTTTGAATTGATGTTTTGGATATTCAATTTTAATCATCACATTAAATCTAAAATAAAGTAATAAAAAAGACCGACACTATGCCGGTCTTAAATTATAGAAAATATTTTTATTAAAATCCACTTACATTCAAACGACCATTTGTTACGCATTTTCCAGATAAAGAACTCGTTGGAATAGTACTACCTAATATTGCAGCTTTAATTTGAGCAGTAGTAGCGCCAGAATGCGTTGAAGCATATAGCGCAGCAGCGCCGGTTACATGTGGTGTAGCCATTGAAGTACCGCTATAAGAAGCATATCCTCCCGGTACAGTTGAAATAACACCTACTCCCGGGGCACCTAAATCTACAGAAGTTGCTCCATAATTTGACCAACTTGGCTTAGCCCCGTATTGATCTATTGCTGCAACAGAAATAATATTTGCATTCGTATAACTGGCAGGATAGCTTGCTCTTTTATCTATGTTTTTACTGCTATTACCCGCAGCAGCAATAAATAAAATACCTTGTGCATTCGCTCTTTCAATAGCAGCATAAAGTCCTGATGAATATCCACCGCCTCCCCAGGAATTATTGGTCGCAACAATATTCAAGTTATCACGAGTTTTTAAATCTGTAATATAGTCAACTGCTAAAATTGCATTTGCGGTTGTCCCTCCATTTGGGCCTAAAAATTTTGCTGAAATAATTTTTATATTCCAGTTAATACCTGCAACTCCAATTCCATTTCCTCCTTTCCCTCCAATGGTTCCTGAAACATGAGTTCCATGATCATCTTCACCAACATCGTAAGTTGTATTGTCATTATGTACAAAATCCCATCCATATGTATCATCTATCTTTCCGTTACCATCGTTATCAATACCATCACCAGCAATTTCCTTATAATTGCCAAAGTTTCCTGTTAAATCTTCATGACTCCACATAGCTCCTTCATCTATTACACCAATATAAACAGAAGAAGAACCGGTATGTCCGGCGGCCCATGCTTTCTCTGCCTGACTTCCGTATTGATTTGTAGTTCGGAGTGGCCCAACTGATGATGGTAAATCATCACTGTACATTCCCCAAAGAGAACCATCGATATAATAAGTATCGGTAGAAATGGCGGCATGTGTATAAATAAAATTAGGCTCAGCATATTCTATATTTGATTCACCTTTCATTCTTGCCATTGCCTGAAAAATATCTACATCAGTATGTACAAGATATATACCTTCATTATCACCGGCATATTGCATCGCTGCTGTGAGCAGATGTTCAGAAATTTTGCCATTAATAAATGACAGAGTTTGTGTACGGCTTCTTTCGGAAGTGCTTGCTTTAAACTTTATTAAAAGCTCATTTGGAACAACTTTGTCTGTTACTGTATAAGCAACGTTTGGAGTAACAGAAAGATCATTAGACTTTACTAATTCTTCGGTATTTTTTTTACAACCTGTAAGAACAGCAATCGACAAAACGGATAGGGCTAAAAGGTAATTCTTCATGTTCATAATTTTTAAATGTGAAGATTTTAAATAGAGCAGAACATTAAATATTTTGGGGTCAATGTAAATATAAAAAATTTTGTATACAATACTC